>FR883896.1:61331-62537 GCA_000435275.1 Clostridium sp. CAG:557 | reverse complement strand
AACGCCGGCTTCTTTCGAAAGGATGCAAACGCCAGAATCTACTCCAGCTTTATATTCCATACCGGTACCAACAATTGGTGCCTCAGTTTTTAACAAAGGAACTGCTTGACGTTGCATATTAGAACCCATCAAAGCACGGTTAGCGTCGTCATTTTCGAGAAAAGGAATCATAGCTGTAGCAACAGAAACAACCATTCTCGGGCAAATATCCATATAGTCTGCATGATTACTTTCAACTTCAACAAAATTATCGCGAAAACGGCCATTAACTTTTGCGTTCAAAAAATGACCTTCTTCGTCCAAAGGTTCATTTGCCTGAGCCACAATAAATTCATCTTCAACGTCAGCCGTCATATAAACAACTTCCGACGTAACCACACCATTTTTTTTGTCGACTTTTCTAAATGGGGCTTCAATAAAACCATATTCATTAATTCTTGCAAAAGTTGCCAAATAAGAAATCAAACCAATGTTCGGACCTTCTGGTGTTTCAATTGGACACATACGTCCGTAATGGCTATAATGAACGTCACGAACTTCGAAACCGGCTCTGTCACGAGAAAGTCCGCCAGGACCCAATGCAGAAAGGCGCCTTTTGTGTGTAAGTTCAGCAAGAGGATTAGTCTGATCCATAAATTGTGACAACGGTGAAGAACCAAAAAATTCTCTAATGGCCGCCACAACAGGTCTAATATTTATCAAAGACTGCGGAGTTAGCATTTCCAAATCCTGAGCTTGAAGAGTCATTCTTTCACGAATAACACGCTCTAATCTGGAGAAACCTATTCTAAACTGATTTTGCAGCAATTCTCCAACAGAACGAATCCTTCTGTTGCCCAAATGGTCAATGTCATCAGTCAAACCAACAGCACACGCAAGGCAATTCATGTAGTTAATAGAAGCAAAAATATCGTCAATAGTAATATAATTAGGAATAAGTTCGCCAAGTCTAGACGTAATTGCCTCTTTGAGTTCATCATCAGACTTACAAGTTTCTAAAATTTCAGATAAAACACTAAAACGAACTTTCTCTTTAACACCACATTCTTTCTTCGCATCAAAATCAACATAACAATTAATGTCAACCATACCATTAGAAATAATTTTTATTTCCTTGTCCTCAACTTTAACGTAAGCAACTGTAACTCCCGCATTTTCTATTTCCATTGCTTTTTCAAAAGAAATATTTTCACCAATATCCGCCAT
>FR883896.1:60083-61265 GCA_000435275.1 Clostridium sp. CAG:557 | reverse complement strand
GAGTGTTGCCTGTAAGTCTATTAGAAATTCCCAATTTTTTATTATATTTATAACGGCCAACTCTCGACATATCATAACGGCGTTCATCAAAAAATAAAGAATCCAAATGAGCCTTAGCGCTATCAAGAGTTGGTGGTTCAGTTGGTCTTAATTTTCTATATAATTCCAATAAAGCCTCTTCCGTATTATTGCAGGTATCTTTTTCAATAGTAGCCAAAATACGCTCATCTCTGCCGAAATAATCAATAATTTCATCGGTTGTCCCAAGTCCGAGCGCACGAATAAACACTGTAATTGGAATTTTTCTATTTTTATCAATACGAACATAAAAAACATCATTGGCATCGTTTTCATATTCAAGCCAGGCGCCTCTATTAGGAATAACTGTAGAACTAAATAATTCTTTGCCAGTCTTGTCGTACTCCATCTTATAATAAACACCAGGAGACCTAACCAATTGAGAAACAATTACACGTTCGGCACCATTAATAACAAATGTGCCACTATCAGTCATCAGAGGAAAATCCCCCATAAATACTTCTGACTCTTTAATTTCGCCACTTTCCTTATTCAAAAGGCGTGCTTTAACTCTAAGTGCAGCTGAGTAGGTAGCATCTCGTTCTTTACATTCTGCGACGCTATAATTAGGTTTGTCGCTGTCGAGATGATAATCGAGAAATTCCAAAACCAAATTCCCAGTAAAATCTGTAATACCAGAAACATCCCTAAAAACTTCTTTAAGACCTTCATCGAGAAACCATTGATACGAATTTTTCTGAACTTCGATAAGGTTCGGCATATCCAAGACTTCATCGATTTGAGAAAAACTCATTCTTACATTTTTGCCCATATGCACAGGTTTGACATTTAGCATAGGTTTACCCACTCCAATTCATCTATTTGTCAATATATTCAAGTTGGCTAAAAGCCAGAATTATAATAAACACAAAAAAATAATAAAAAGTATTGATTTTTTGTCGAAATAATGTTATAATTAAATTATTTGAACTCCGTTTGTCCAAGCACAACGTAGTATATTATTTTATTACAATCGCCCGAAAAAGTCAAGCACTTTTCGGCATTTTTATTTTAAGAAAAAATCATACTCCTAGGGAGCCTCACTATATCGCGAGGCTCCCTAGGCTATTATAAAATAGCTGTCCGGTGGCGATAATATGAGAG
>FR883896.1:47384-60072 GCA_000435275.1 Clostridium sp. CAG:557 | reverse complement strand
GTTAATATGAGAGCTGCCGGGCTGAACCGCTTTAAACTATATGTATCAGCTAAATCAGTCAAGAAAGTCTTTTAACTTTTTACTTCTGCTTGGGTGGCGTAATTTTCTAAGCGCTTTAGCCTCTATTTGGCGAATACGTTCTCTGGTGACATTAAAAACTTTACCAACTTCCTCCAATGTTCGAGCACGCCCATCTTCAAGGCCAAAACGCAGTCTTAAAACTTTTTCTTCTCTAGGCGTTAAAGTATAAAGCACTTTAGACAGCTGTTCTTTAAGCAAAGTATGAGAAGCCGCATCAGCAGGCGCCAAAGCATCATCATCTGGAATAAAATCTCCCAAATGGCTGTCTTCTTCTTCACCAATAGGTGTTTCCAAAGACATTGGTTCCTGCGCCACTCGCATAATTTCCTTAACTTTTTCAAAAGGCATATTCAAATGCTCTGCAATTTCCTCCGCTGTAGGTTCATGGCCATTAACATGGAGCAATAAGCTTTGTGCCTTTTTTACTTTATTAATACTTTCAACCATATGCACCGGAATTCTAATAGTTCTAGCCTGGTCAGAAATAGCACGAGTAATTGCTTGGCGGATCCACCAAGTCGCATAAGTTGAAAATTTAAAGCCTTTTGTGTGATCAAATTTTTCAACAGCCTTAATAAGCCCCAAATTTCCCTCTTGAATTAAGTCCAAAAACTGTAGCCCTCTGCCCAAATATCTTTTGGCTATGCTCACAACTAATCGAAGATTGGCTTCAATTAATTTACGCCTGGCCTTCATATCTCCCTGCGAAACTCTTATAGCTAAATCTAGTTCTTCTTCAGACGTTAAAAGAGGAACCTTGCCTATGTCTTTTAAAAATACTTTTACCGGGTCATCAACCATCAAAATTTCCGAATCACCTAAGAAATCTACATCATCAACATGTTCCGTAGCCATTTCTTCAGTAAATTTCAAATCTTCTGATTTAATATCGTTAAAATCTTCAATTATTTCGACACCAGCAATTTCAAGTTCGTCATAAAATTTCTCCAATTGCTCTGGCTCAAAATCGATTTCCCCCATAGCATCAAGAATTTCTTTTGTACTGATACGCCCCTTAGCTTTAGCCGTGTCGAACAAATTTTTCATAATAACACTTTTATCTTTTACCGGAGTTGAACTCATTTAACATTCCCCCTATTTTTTGTGTTCCCTAAGCAATTTCATATATTCCATAATTTCTTTGTCATCCGCCGAAGCTATTTTATCTTTATCCAGTTTTTCACTTTCAAACAAAAGTACGTTCACATATTCAAGAACGGCCTCTTTAGAAGACATTCTTTCCGCTTCCTTGGCTAGCATTGCCGCTATTGCCGAAACTTCCTCACGAGAAAAATCCTGAGTCAAATCAGTAAGGCTAAATTGTTTTCCACAATTAAACCTATTTTGTAAAACTGAATAAATTTTTCGATTAAAGCTCGTACAAAAATCATCGCCTGAAAGCCTAGAAAATATTTCTCTATCTGATTCAGGATTATTAATAATATAAGCAATAATTGCCTCTTCTGCGGTGGCAGCCCGCAAATTATCAAATTTCTCCACATTTAATTTGTCATTCTTGGCAGACAAATTTTGTTGTACCTGCAAAAATTGTTTTTTATCATTAATTTTTCTTCTTTTTCGCTTCTCCTTTTCAACCTGTCGCATTATAGAATCTTTCGCAACATTAAGTTTTTCGCTTAATTTACCTGCATAAATTTCCTGTTCAATCAAATCGTCCAGCGATGCCAAAATCTTAACAGCATCCTTTAAATAAGCGATTTTTCCATCAGATTCATTCAAATTATAATTACGTGCAACCTTTTGCAATCTATATTCAATGTCATTCCCAGAATTTTTAATTAACTGAGCGAAACGAATTGCACCATCATTTCCATAAGTGCGAATGAATTCATCAGGGTCTTTTCCATCCGGCACAGAAATAACCTTTATAAGTACACCGGTTGGCCTCAAAAGTTCAATTGCACGGGAAGCAGCCTTTTGTCCAGCCTCGTCTGAGTCATAGCATATCACAACTTCTTTTGCGTACCTAGACATAATCCCGGCTTGTTCTGTAGTCAAAGCCGTACCCAAAGTCGCAACAGCATTTTTAAAACCAGCCTGAAATAGCGCAATTACATCCATGTAGCCCTCAACCAAAATCAAAAATTCATTGTTTTCAGCCTTCGCAAAATTAAGAGAAAATAAATTTAGACTTTTTTTAAATGCTAAAGTGTCCGAAGTATTTAAATATTTAGGCTTTTGGTCAGACATAATTCTGCCACCAAAAGCAATAACATTGCCGCGCAAATCAATAATTGGGAACATAACTCTGTCAAAAAATCTTGCAGAAACATAAGAATTTCCCTTTACGTACGCCAAATTTGCATTCACCATCTCCTCATACTTAAAACCCTTTGCCTTCAAATGATTAATAAGTTCATAACGTGAATTTGGCGAATACCCCAAGCCAAATTTTTTAATTATCCTGTCAGAAAGACCCCTTTTACGCAAATATTCAAGTGCAACCTTACCCTTTTCAGAGTACAAATTTTCATGAAAAAAACGAGCTGATTCACGATTAATCTCGAAAATGCGCATTTTAATATTTGAAATTTCCTGTTCTCTTTTATTGTTTTCTGGCATCTGAATTCCAGCTTTTTGTGCCAAAAATTTAACTGCTTCAAAATAATCCAAATTTTCAATTTTCTCAACAAAAGTAATAATATCGCCACCGACACCGCAACCGAAACAATAAAAAGAATTACTCTGTGGATAAACGTTAAAAGAAGGAGTTTTTTCGCCATGAAAAGGGCAAAGTCCTACAAAATTCCTGCCTCGCCGTTTTAAATTGACATAGGAAGAAATTACATCAGTGATATCATTTTTAAACTTTATTTCTTCTATAAAGCCCTCAGGCAACGGCATAAAAAAACCTCCGTCATAAAATAAACAAACAAATTTCAGATTGTAAAGCAATTTTCAAAAAATAATTTTGCTTCATAAGGCAACCTATTCTAAAAAAAAATCATAAACCATAAAAATTTTCTCTCAAAATATTACAACATAATGTTCCAGAAGAAAATTCCATAACTTTTTTTGATAAACTCAAAAAATTTTCCTTTTTTAAGTGAAAAAACACACTTATCCTTTGAGAAAAAATTGAGTCATCAACAACTCCACCGCATTCATTGATAATACCCAATAACCTCCCATATTGATTATAATCGCAAAATACATTACAATCATAGCAAAGATACATTTTTATTATCTTAGCGCAGTTTAGAGCCATCGTTGTGGCCTGAGAATATGCTCGAACAAGCCCTCCCGTACCAAGTAAAATTCCACCAAAATACCTTGTCACAACTACTGCAATATCTTTTAAATCATTCTTTTTAATCACATCCAAAACCGGCAACCCGGCTGTTCCATGAGGTTCTCCATCATCAGAATATCTCGAGATATTATTTTCATTAACAACATAAGCGTAAACGTTATGGCGGGCATTCCAATGTTTAGACTTTATGTTATTTACAAAACTTAAAGCATCCTTTTCCGAAATAATAGGCTTAACATAAGCAATAAATTTAGATTTTTTTTCAACTAATTCATAAACAGCATCTTTTTCTACGGTTAAATAAGAGTCCGGCATAGTGCAAAATCTCCTTTAAACTGTAGTAACATTCTCAACTTTTTAATCAAATAACATAAAATATACACACTAAATATATGTAAAACGATAAGCGGTGCATCACTGCACCGCTAAATTTTTCTAGCAAATACTAATCTTTCTTATTACTAAAACGTCTTTTAAATCTGTCCACACGGCCGCCAGTGTCAACAAGTTTTTGTTTTCCCGTAAAAAACGGATGACATTTAGAGCAAATTTCCACTTTTATATTTTCTTTTGTCGAAGCAGTTTCAATAACATTTCCGCACGCACAAGAAATCGTAGTTTTTTTATAATTTGGGTGTAAATTTTCGCGCATTCTCGTCACCTCTTTCTCAAAAACTGCACTAATAAGATTTATTATAACACACAAAAAAGAAGATTGCAAGGGTAAAATGAGAAAAATATTAAAAAAATACGCATAAAACATGTAGCATGTATAAAATAATTGACACTCGGCAAAAATTATGATAAAATTGTAAAAAATGTTTCCGTAGCTCAGCTGGATAGAGCGACCGCCTCCTAAGCGGTAGGTCGGGTGTTCAAATCACCTCGGGAACGCCAATAATTTAGATGCTCTTTTTGATAAACTTTTAGCAAACACGTTCAAGGTCTCTTTTCAGACGTTCAATTATTCTTTTTTCTAATCTAGAGATATACGACTGAGAAATACCCAAAAAGTCGGCAACTTCCTTTTGAGTGTGCTCTTGATTCCCAGAAAGACCGAATCTTAGCTCCATAATGTTACGCTCTCTGCTGGACAATTTTGACACAGCATTAAGTAAGACCTGACATTCTGCTTCTTGCTCGATTCTTTTATTTACAATATCCTGTTCACTACCCAAAATGTCAGATAAAAGTAATTCATTTCCGTCCCAATCTATATTTAACGGTTCATCAATAGAAATTTCATTTTTCACCTGAGAAACTTTCCTAAGATACATTAAAATTTCATTTTCTATACATCTTGAAGCATAAGTTGCAAGTTTTATATTTTTGTCAGGACAAAATGTGTTAACTGCTTTAATAAGACCAATAGTGCCAATAGAAACTAAATCTTCTACATTTGCACTAGTAGCATCGAACTTTTTTGCAATATAAACCACCAATCTTAAATTATGAGTTATTAAAGGTTCTCTTGCTCCAATTACACCATTTCTTATATCATTCATAATTTTGGCTTCTTGGGCTTTTGTCAAAGGTGGTGGCAAAGTTTCAGAACCATTTATATAGTGTATTTCTTTGATTAAATTTAGTTTTTTTAAAAAATTGAATATATAAAACTTAACCTTACCCCAAATATAATAGCCTCTCATATTTAAAGCTCCTTTTACTCTATAAGTTCATAATTAATTAGCGCTTGAAACTCTTCATTAAATACTTTTTCACCACAAACAGCTATGTAGGCTTCTTTTTTTATGTTCTGATTTTTTGATAAAATTTTTATGTAAGTAGGTTTAAATGCAGGTAAAATCCCTGTTCCAGAAATAGTTTTATATGGAATCAACCTAAAATTTTTAAACTTTTGCGTGTTGTATAAAAAGTCTTTATCTGAATCGCTTTTATTTAATGCACAAAAATATTCTTTTATTGGTTGTGGCACCATATTTTCAATAAATTTATATTGCGCAACAATCACTGGCAATCCAGAAAATGGCTCTCTAAGAGTATTTCCCGTATCAACTTTTGCTTTTAATATCAAAGTTTTTTCATTAAATTTTACTAATATATCGTAGTCTAAATTCAAATGGTTTTGACGGCCAGTAATTTTGTTCATTAAACGTATTGCTAAATAAGCCAAAAATGTTGCTACAACCAAAAATAACGGTGATAAATTTAGGTATATCATGTTGTTATTTACAAAAATGGCATTTGGCATAACAAAATACCAAAGGCAGAAAATAATTCCACCAAAAAGAAAATTTATACCATAAAACGTTATGATAATTTTAAAAAATAGCCATCTATTCACCCACTTAAATGCTAGAACAACTATCGAGGCAGACATAAACAACTTAATAGCCAACGAAAAAATACCATTCATCGGCGGCAATAAAATTATTAATGAATACATCGCTCCAACAAATGCACTTAATATCAATCTTTTTTTTATCGTCTTCAAGTTTAAAATTTGGGCTACAGACAAAAGTAAAAAATAATTTATAAAAAGGTTTACGGATATAAGAACGTCAACATATATGGTTTGTTTCATATCGACCTCCTTATTGAATAATTTTTGATTACTCTTATTATCGTTTAGTTTATAAAATTTTTTTGTCACAATACGGCGGTATCTTTTTTTCTAAAAAATAAAAAAGGTACCACAAATCGGCACCTTTAGCAATTGCAACTACGTCTTTTTAAATATATTCATTTCTATTGCAAATTTTTAAATTCTCAATCACTTTTTTTATCTTATTTGCATCCGTTTTACTACAAATAAGCATTGCATCTGCAGCATCCACCACAATCAAATCCTCCACACCAACTAATGCAATTAGCTTATTTGTGCCTTGAATGATGCTATTTTTAGTGTCTATGGTTATAATATTTCCACTGATTACATTATTAAAATCGTCTGTTTTATTTATACGTTCAATTGCAAGCCACGAGCCAACATCGTCCCAGCCGAAAGTTCCCGGAATTACAAAGATATTATCCGCTTTTTCTAATATACCGTAATCAATCGAAATCGACTCAAGTTCATTAAATTTTTCTTGTAAAGTTTCTTTATAAATATCAGTTCCCACAGCTTTAATAATTGATTGGAGGCCATTATAAATATCAGGCAAATTTGCTTTAAAATTCTCCATTATAGAAGAAACTTTCCAAATAAACATCCCACTATTCCACAAGTACGTTCCGCAAGAAAGATACTCTTTCGCTTTTTCTAATTTAGGTTTTTCAACAAATTTTTCTACTTTAAACGCTGCACTTTCGCCAAATATTTCTCTTTTGTTGTTAAATTTAATATATCCATAACCTGTTTCCGGGTGTGTCGGTGTTATTCCAATTGTAACCAAATTAGTATTATTTTCTGCCACCTCACAGGCATCTTTTAGCGAATATAAAAACATTTCTTTATTTTTTATCAGATGGTCAGACGGTAACACTATCATTATTGCATCATTATATTTACTTTTGATATGCCCAGCTGCCAAAGCAATACATGGTGCGGTGTTTCTCGAAACCGGTTCACACAAAATATTCTCTTCTGGAATATTGGGCAACTGTTCTCGCACTAAATCTATATATTCTTTATTTGTTGAAATAAAGACATCATTTATGTCAACCAAAGGCAAAATTCGCTTCACCGTATGCTGAATCATTGTAATACCATCATCTGTTAAAGATAAAAACTGTTTTGGTAAATTTCGTCGACTTTTAGGCCAAAAACGCTCTCCTCTGCCACCTGCCATAATTAACGCTGTTTTTTTCACAATAAATTACACTCCTTTTCTCGCTCAATTATAAAATTGGCAACCAAATTATATAAAACCACAAAAACCGGTACTCCCAAAATCATTCCCGCTATGCCAAACATTCCTCCACCAAGTATTACACTAAACATTATAAATATTGCAGAAATTCCGATCGAACTTCCTAAAATTTTCGGTCCAATGATATTTCCATCAATTTGCTGAAGAATAAGTATAAATATAACAAACCAGAGCGCTTTTATTGGATTAATTACTAACAAAATAATTATGCACGGAATCGCTCCAAGGAATGGTCCAAAAAATGGGATTATATTCGTAACGCCAACAACCACGCTTATAAGCAGTGAATAAGGTATATTCAAAATTGTTATTCCAATAAAACACAGTACACCGATAATAAAAGAATCAATAATTTTACCTATTATAAACTTTCCAAAAACGTTATGAGACATGTTCAAAACATTTACTGTATTTTTGTAGACTCTAGGATTCACACAAACTTTTAAAACCCTGCGTAATTTAAGCAATAAGTCAGTTTTATTAAACATAAAATAGAATGAAATAATAATTCCGATTACCCAATTGTAAGTAACCATTGCAAAATTTTTCATAAAATCAAAAACTTTAATTATAAAAGTCTCATTGCTTAAAATTTTTATAACTTTTTCTGTCAGATTATCAACTAAAGTAAAATTTTTAATATGTAAAATCAGAGCAACTTCCTGAACAAAATTTTTAAAAGAAGTTACATAGTTCCCAGAATTTGCAATTAGTTGATTAATACTTACAATAATTTGAGGCACTATTATAATTGAAATAAACCCACATATTCCAAAAACAATCATATATGCTGAAAAAATCGACAAAAATTTTATAATTTTCTCATTCTTAAAATAACTTTTATAAATGTTATTTTCAAAAAAATGAGCCGGCCAATTTACAATATAAGCAATTGCAAATCCGTATATAAATGGCATTAAAAGAGTAAAAACCTTACACATTCCGCTCCAAAAAATGAAAATATTTTTTAATAAAAAGAATATCGCAATTGTGTACGTGATAAGAAAAATTTTATTTTTTAAACTTTTATCCATTTTACCTCTCCCAAATTACAAAATCAATAGTTCATTACTTGCCGATGTCAAATTTTCACACCCATTTTCTGTAACGAGAATCATATCTTCTATTCTTACACCAAATTCACCTTTTAAATATATTCCCGGTTCAACTGTTACAGCCATTCCTGGCTTTAAAGTAGCTTCTGAACGGGCCGACAAAAATGGCATTTCGTGAATTTCAAGGCCAATTCCATGACCTAAAGCATGGCCAAAACAGCCTTCGTAACCACTATCATAGATAAATTTTCTGGCAACATCGTCAATTTCTTTACAAAACGTGTTCGGTTTAATTGACTGTATTGCTTTATTTTGGGCTTGTAAAACGGTTTCATAAACCAACTTTTTCTTTTCAGAAATCTCTCCAAGAGCAAATGTCCTTGTCATGTCACTGTGATACCCATTGTACACCGCTCCCATGTCTATCGTGATAAAATCCCCGTTTTCAATTTGTTTATTTGAAGGCTCTGCATGAGGAACTGCGCTATTTTCTCCACTTGCAACAATTAAATCAAAAGAAATATCATCTGCACCTTCTTTTTTTGTTAAAAACTCTAAATTAAATGCAATTTCCCTTTCCGTTATACCCAATTTTATCATCGGTAAAAGTTTGCTCAAGGCTCTTTCTGATATTTCTTGCGCAATTTTGATGCTTTTTATTTCATCGTTTGTTTTCACGGCTCTGAGTGAGTGTATAATGTCGTCTAAAGTTTTTGTTTTTATAAAATTTACATTTATTTCCTCTGCCCACTTTTCAAATTTTAGCACTTCAGCTAAGGTTATTCCTTCATTCTCCAGCAATATATTTTTTATTTCATGGCGATTTATTATGTTCAAAATTTCACTTTTTAAGTCTGCAGCTAAGACAATTTTCATATTTTTTACTTGGTTGAGCGCTGCTTCATAATATCTAAAATCGACAATAAAATAGCCTTCATCACGTGTTACAAAAATCACACCAGCACTAGATTTAAACCCAGAAAAGTACCTTCTGTTAACCTCCGACACAATTAATGCCGCATCAATTTTTTTACCATCATCATAAAGTGGAAGTTTTTTTATTAAATTCACTAATCTTTTTGCCATTTTCTTTGCTCCTTATATCAAACCAATTATCGCATCAAGTGCCAAAAAGTAGACACTTTTCCCAAATCCTACAATTTGACCCACGCAAACCTCTGCTATTACAGATTTTTTTCGATACTTTTCTCTGGCATAAATATTAGACATATGAACCTCAATGCACGGGACATCCACACTAGCAATTGCATCTCTAAGTGCAAGACTGTAGTGTGTTAATGCACCAGCGTTCAGGATAATCGCATCAAAATTATTGTTTGCTTCGTGTATTTTGTCAATCAAAGCCCCTTCCCAATTTGACTGAAATATCTCACATAAAAGGCCTTTTAACGCAGCCTTTGACCTAATCTGTTTTTCAATATTGGCAGAAGTTTCTTTGCCATAAATATCTGTTTCACGATAACCTATCATATTTAAATTTGGCCCCAACAGCACTAATACCTTTTTCATATTAAACGCTCCTGATTTCGTCTTTCTTTTTACACTTAAATTTTGAAACAAACCTAAAAGGAACCTCAAAAACCCTTTTTAATTTTATAGAAAATGGCTCATTTTTATCTTTTGGTTCAACCAAGACACACTTCATTTTAGCTAAATTCGCACCCAAAATGTCTGTAAAAATTTGATCTCCAACAACTAAAATATTTTTTTCATCCACTTTTAAAATCTTTTTTGCTAAAATAAACCCGGACTTCAATGGTTTATTTGCATTTGCTATGTAATACTTTATTTTTAAATCCTCTGCAAATAATTTCACTCTTTTTTCTTTATTATTTGAAATTATTGCGACTTTAATCCCTAAAACTCTTAAGTCGTTGATCCAATCACGTACTCCATCATATGAAACAATTGCACCATGTGGTGACAAAGTATTATCAATGTCCAACAAAACAGCTTTTACCGCATATCGCTGTAAAAGTTCAATATTAATGTCTGTTACATTTTGAAAATAAAAATTTGGTAAAAAAGAAAGCAAAAACTCACTCCTTAATTCAATAAAAGCGGGCAAAAAGCCCGCTTTATAGTAATTATCTATTAATATTTACGTTTTCTAGCTGCTTCAGACTTTTTCCTGCGCTTAACTGAAGGTTTAACGTAAGCCTCTCTTTTACGGACTTCAGCGATAACACCAGCTCTGGTACATTGTTTTTTAAACCTTTTTATTGCACTGTCTAAAGACTCATTATCTTTAACTTTAATTTCAGCCATCTATATCCCTCCCATCCGCCAGCCGGCAGAGGTAATGTATTCTTAAATTACAAAACTTATTATATAACAGTTGATGGCGAAATGTCAATACACAAGTTAAAAAACAGATTATTTTACAACAAAATTTACTAATTTGCCTTTAACATAAATTTCTTTAACGACTGAAACACCTTTAAGAGCTGCAGAAATTTTCGGTTCATTTTTAGCTGCAGATATCACTTCTGACTCTGAAAGCCCTTCAGAAATTTGCAATTTTGCGCGAAGTTTACCATTTATCTGTACCACAATTTCAGCTGAAGAATCTTTACATTTAGCTTCATCAAATTCAGGCCAAGTTGAAACACTCGCAAAACCGTCGCCTAAGTTCAATTTTTGCCAAATTTCCTCCGTAACATGCGGTGCAAATGGATTCAATAACTTTGTAAATATTCTCAGCTCGTCTATCGTTATTGACCCAACGTTATAAATTTCGTTCATTAGCGACATCAAGCAAGCAATCGCAGTGTTAAATTTCATTTCTTCAATATCCAAAGTAACTTTTTTAATGGCCTTGTTAAGAGAATTTTCAATTGATTTTCTGATGCCTACTTCGCTTGACAAAATATTTTGAAAATTCCAATACCTTTCGATAAAACGTCTGCAACCTTTTATTCCATTAGTGCTCCATGGTGCAGATTTTTCGAAATCTCCGATAAACATCTCATAAAGCCTCATAGTGTCTGCGCCAAACTCGTTTACAATTTCGTCCGGATTAACTACATTACCTTTAGATTTACTCATTTTCTCATTATTTTCGCCCATTATTAAGCCGTGACTTGTTCGTTTTAAATAAGGCTCTTTTGTGGGGACAACGCCAATATCATATAAAAATTTATACCAAAATCTACTGTACAAAAGATGTAAAGTAGTATGTTCCATGCCGCCGTTGTACCAATCAACCGGCTCCCAATAGTTTAAATTTTCTTTACTTGCCAGTTCATTTTTGTTATGAGGATCTGCGTATCTCAAGAAATACCAGGATGAACCCGCCCATTGAGGCATCGTGTCGGTTTCTCTTTTGGCTTTTGCTCCACATTTGGGGCAAATTGTATTTACAAAGCTTTCGATGTTGGAAAGCGGAGATTCTCCAGTAGTTGTCGGCTCATAAGATTCTACACTTGGCAGTTTTAATGGCAATTCTGACTCCGGTACAGGCACATAGCCACATTTTTCGCAATGGACAATTGGAATAGGCTCTCCCCAATATCTTTGCCTAGAGAACACCCAGTCACGCAATTTATAATTTACTTTTGCCTCTCCTATACCATTTTCTTTTAACCAATTCAACATTTTTTCTTTGGCTTTTGGTACAGTTAAGCCATTCAAAAATCCAGAATTAACCATAGTGCCGGTTTGACAATCCGTAAACGCTTCTTTTGTAATATCTCCACCCTTAACCACTTCAACGATGGGTAGCGAAAACTTTTTAGCAAATTCATAATCTCGTTCATCGTGCGCCGGAACGGCCATTATTGCGCCCGTTCCGTACGAAACTAAAACGTAGTCTGAGATAAATATCGGAATTTCAGTATTATTAACAGGATTTATTGCAAAAATTCCGTCTATTTTTACTCCCGTTTTGTCTTTTACAAGCTGTGTACGCTCAAATTCAGACTTCTTTGCGGCATTTTCCTGATATTTTCTTATATCCTCTAAATTTTCAATTTTATCTTTAATTTTCTCAATAATCGGGTGCTCAGGCGAAATAACCATATATGTAGCGCCGAAAATCGTATCTGGGCGTGTGGTATAAATAGTTATTTTTTCACCTAAAGTTGTATCAAAATTAATCAGTGCACCTTCAGACCGACCAATCCAATTTTTTTGCTGAGCCTTAACACGCTCCGGATACTCCACCAAGTCAAGATCGTTAATTAAACGTTCTGCATACTCAGTAATTTTTAACATCCACTGCGACTTAACTTTTTGAACAACCTCACTACCACACCGCTCACAAACTCCACCAACAACCTCTTCATTGGCTAAAACGCATTTGCATGATGTACAAAAATTAACCGCCATTTCTTTTTTATACGCTAAGCCATGTTTAAATAGTTGCAAAAATATCCATTGTGTCCATTTATAATATTCTGGGTCTGTGGTATCAATTTCGCGAC
>FR883896.1:42835-47358 GCA_000435275.1 Clostridium sp. CAG:557 | reverse complement strand
GACTCCAGTCAAATGAAATTCCCAGTGATTTTAATTGCCGTTTAAAATTAGCAATATTTTTCTTCGTAATTATTTCCGGGTGTATATGATTTTTTATAGCAAAATTTTCTGCCGGAAGTCCAAATGCATCCCATCCAATGGGAAAAAGCACATTAAATCCCTGCATTCTCCTTTTTCTTGCAATAATATCAACCGCAGTATAACTTCTTGGATGCCCAACATGCAAGCCATTTCCGGAAGGATAAGGAAATTCGACTAGTGCAAAAAATTTTTCTTTGCTTTTATTATCATTATCCGCATGAAAAACTTCAGAGTTTTCCCAAATTTCCTGCCACTTTTTTTCTATTTCAGCATGATTATATTTCACTTTACTCACAACTTTCTCATAAAAATTATTTTTGAGTAGATTCTCCATAGATATTGTAGTATTTTCTCGACTGCTCTAAAAATACATGGACAATAACATCCGTATAATCAAGCAAAATCCAATTATTTGCACGATGGCCTTCAATATGATGAGGCAAAATTCCGATTTCTTTTAGTTTCGACTCAACCTCGTCAGCAAGCGCATTCACGTGAGTTGTGCTAGTTCCCGTCGCAATCACGATATAATCCGCCAAAACGTTGTCTACATTAGCTTTGATGAGTTTTATATCTAAACCTTTTTTATTTTCAAGAAATTCTTCACATTTTTGGGCCAATTCAAGTGAAGTCATAAAAACACCTCTTTAATTAAAATTCTTCACAGTGTCGTTATACGCTGCTAGCGTGTTTGGGGCTATTGTCATTTCTTTCTCCATTAGCAATTCAATAGAAAATCTAGCCGTTAAGCACACAGCTTTGTCGAGGCTCTCCTCGGCAATTTTTTTCACTTTTACCGATTCAGCAGAAGTCCTATCATCTGAAATCATATCAGCAACGAACACTATTTTTTCCAACAAAGACATTTCTGCTCTTCCTGTTGTGTGAAATTTTACTGCATTTAATATTTCTTCATCATCTATATTTAATTTAGTCTTCAAATAAGCCGCTCCTGAAAATGCATGCCAAAGCTTTTTATTGTCAAACTCCAACGCAGATAGTTTCATTTTGGCATCAGAAATTAATTGCAATTGCTCTGTCTCGTCAGTTTGTTTGGTTATGTCGTGCAAAAGTCCTGCGATTTCAGCTTTTTTTACATCTGCACCATATTTTTTAGCAAGATATATTGCCTTTTTTGAAACATTAACGCTGTGGTTATATCTTTTTTCAGTTAAATTTTTCTTTAAAACTTCATTATACATGTCCAACATAAAAGCACTCCAAAATAAAATTGTAGCTATATTTTATCATAACAATCGTTGCTTTACAACATAAACAGCCTATTATAAATTACGTAAAATATTATTTTTTATTTACTTTTTAGGTAAAGTTATTTTCGGTTCCTTGTTATTTTTTCTGTACAAAACAAATTTTGTTCCGATAATTTGCACAATATCCGCCTGAGTTTTTTCTGCCAAGATTGCCGCAATTTCTCGTACACCATCTTCTGCAGTCTCCAAAACTTTTCCTTTAAAAATTTCTCGTGCAGTCAATGCGTCATCAGCCTGCTTTATAACTTCTGTACTTACTCCGCTTTTTCCTACAATCAAAATCGTCTCCATTGAGTTTGCCATAGAACGTAAATATGCCCGTTGTTTGCTCGTTATCATCAAAAGTCTCCTTTAAGTTTTTACAAATTTTTCACTAAATTTAATTTTGGCGTTCAAATAAAGCTGCCGCAAAACTCTTTGCATCAAAAGGCTGCAAGTCGTCTATTTGTTCACCAACGCCGATAAATTTAATCGGTATACCCAACTCTTCTTTGACTGCCAAAACCACCCCGCCGCGCGCAGTTCCATCTAATTTTGTCAAAACTAAACCGGTAATTCCTGCCGCATTTTTAAATTCTCGCGCCTGATTAATCGCATTTTGTCCAGTCGTTGCATCAAGAACCAACAAAAATTCTGTGTCAGCATTTGGCAGTTCTCTAGAAATTACTCTGCTTATTTTAGACAGTTCATCCATAAGATGTTTTTTATTGTGAAGGCGCCCCGCTGTATCACAGATTATCACATCACAATCTCTCGCTTTTGCTGCAGAAATTGTATCAAAAACCACTGCTGCAGGGTCAGAACCTTCATTTTGTTTTATGATATCCACACCGGCTCGCTCTGCCCAAATTTCAAGCTGATCAATTGCCGCCGCACGAAACGTATCAGCAGCACCTAGTATTACCTTCTTGTTTTCACTTTTTAGCTGTGATGCTAATTTCCCAATTGTGGTAGTTTTTCCAACACCATTTACGCCTATAACTAAAATAATCGATGGTTTTGTTGATAAATTCAATGCTTCTCCACCAGACAGCATCTCGGCTACGGTTTCCTCCAAAAGTCCATAAATCAAGTTTGGCTCCGTTACGCCTTCTTTTTTTACTTTTTCTCTGAGTTTTTCGCAAATTTTCTGTGATGTTGCCATTCCAACATCACCCATAATCAATAATTCCTCAAGCTCTTCAAAAAGCTCTTCATCGATCTTCGTAAAAGATTTTATCATAGAATCAATTTGACCTACGATGTTATTTTTAGTTTTTTTGAGTTCCTCTTTAAATTTAGCAAAAAGCCCCATATTATCATCCCCTTAACTTAAAAACTTTTTCTCAATTTCAGTTGCCCTAAGTTCCAGCAACTTAGAAACGCCTTCATTTTGCATCGTTACACCATAAAGAACGTCCGCTTCTTCCATCGTCCCGCGACGATGGCTTATTACAATAAATTGGGTATTTTTATTCATTTTACGCAAATAAGCCGCAAATCTATCAACGTTGACATCATCAAGTGCTGCCTCTATTTCGTCTAAGACACAAAACGGTGCTGGACTGACTTTCATAATTGCAAAATAAAGTGCTATCGCAATAAGTGCGTGCTCTCCACCTGATAAAGCTTCCAAATGCGTTACAATTTTTCCTGGAGGCTGAACATAAATTTCTATTCCAGAATTTAATGCATCTGTGGTATCAGTTAACGCTAAATTAGCCTTTCCTCCTCCAAATAATTCTTTAAAAACCATACCAAAGTTTTCATTTATCTGCGCAAATTTATCTAAAAATAAGGTCTTCATTTGTCTTGTCAAATCATTTATCAAGCGATAAAGTTCCTTTTTAGATTTTTCAACGTCATTTATTTGAGTTTGCATAAACTGATATCGCTCTGAAACTTGATTATATTCTTCTATTGCAGTCACGTTTACCACACCCAATTTTTTTATTTTTAGCCGCAATTCATTAAGTTTTTTTATGACTTGTGAAGTATTTTCGATAGCTTTAAAGTTTGCAATTGCTTCCCGCCGAGTTAATTCATATTCATCCCAAAGTTTGGCAATAATGGTGTCATATTCTTTTTGAACATTTGCTTTTTTATCTTCAAGTCTAGCAATCTCCAATGCAATCTTTTCTTTTTCATTTAAGGTCGAACGTTCTAAATTTCTCAGTTCCGTTATATTTTTTTCAAACTCAATTTTTTCTGAGTTCAACTTCATAATATTACAATTTAACTGCTCTGAAAGAATTTTTAAATTTTCGATTTCATCATTTACATTGATAATTCTAAATTCTATCTCAGAATTTTTCAAGTTAATATCATCAATTTCCTTTTGCAGTTTTGTTTTTTGAACTTCAGCCAATTTCTTGTTTTCTAACGTGGAGTCAACTTCAAAAATCGATCTTTCGATTTCCCCTGTAACCTCAACATTCTTCAAACGCAAATCATTAATTTTTGTATTTATTTCTTCACGCTGCGCTACAAATTCAGATCTACTTTCTTCTACCAACAAAAGCGATTTTTCAGATATTTCTATTTTTTGACCAACAGTATTAAACTCTTCCTTAGAATTATTGGCAACCGCAGTCAATTTCTTTATTTTTTCAAAAATCTCTGCTTTTTCTTTATAAAAATTTTCACATATAGAAATAAGTGAATCTCTTTCTAATACTTTTTGCTGATATTTTTGTGCTACATCATTTAAATTAAATTTAATTTTTTGTGCATTTTGGATTGACATTTCAAAATTCTTTTTTAATTCTAACAAATTGTTGCTCATCTCATCGTAAGAATTTTTTGAAATTTTCACATCCAAATTCAGCCTATCATATTCTTTTCGTAAAAAATTTATCTGTTCTGTCCGATTTAGAAGGCCAACATTTTTCCCTGCAGAACCGCCTGTCAACGCACCTCCCCGCCTGTCAACGCACCTCCAAAGTTTATAACTTGTCCATCCAATGTAACAATTTTAAATTTATAAGAAAATTTTTTAGCGATTAAAGCTGCATTGTCAAGGTTGTCCACCACAACAATTCTTCCAAGCAAAAAGTTAAGGATGTTTCGATAAACCTTTTCACTATCGCATAAAGAGCTAGCAATTCCAATAAAGCCTTGGCAAAGATTTAACGCTTTTTCTTGCAATTCATAGCCTTGTATATTTGAAATTGGCAAAAAAGTTGCTCTTCC
>FR883896.1:41587-42799 GCA_000435275.1 Clostridium sp. CAG:557 | reverse complement strand
TATTTTTTAAAAGAAATATCGCTTTCTTCGCCGAATCTTCCGTGTCCACAACTACATTTTGCACGGCTGCACCTAAAGCTGTTTCAATTGCAACAGAAAATTTACTTGGCACATTAATTAGCCTTGATATTGGCCCGTGAATTCCAGACAGTGTATTGTTTTTAGCTTCTTTCATTAAAAATTTCACACTATAAGCAAAACCATCCAAATTTCTTTCGAGTTCCTCAAGTATATGAATTTTTTTTAACTGAGCATCTGCATCTAAAGTTAATTTATCTGTAGTTTGCTTTAATTTTTCGCAATTTTCTTCAAAAATTTTTATATTAGTCTTAGCGCTTTTTAATTCTAAATCAGAATTTTCAGATTGAACTTTTAATTCATTTAAAGAATTTTTTTCTGTCATTAATTTTTCACTTATAGAATTAATTTTTTGTTCATACGAATTTATGCTTTGTTCAAGAACAACTTTTCTTTGTGATAAGTTTTCGATATTTGAATCTGCTGTTATAAGCTTTACTTGAAATTCAGATGCTAAATTTTTAAGCTTGCACAACTCTTCAGATAACTCTTCAGACTTTTTTGTTGACTCATTTACTTTTTCCGTTAAACTCCGGAAAACTTCTTCATTTTTTCTAAGCTCTAAATTATTCTGTGCTAATAGCTCTTTTAAAGAATTTATTTTTTCATTTTTTTCTGATGCAGAACTTTCTAAAGTTAAAAAGCTTTCTTCTAAATTCGAAATTTCTTTTGACAATCGCTCAATGCTTTCCTTATTATGTAAAATGTCATTTTGCAAAACAGAAATTTGTCCTCTTTTAGTTATAGCGTTTTCTTCACAATCTGAAATTTTTTTACGAATTTCATCAACGCTAACCGTGCGATTTAATATGTTTCTCGACAAATCATCAAGTTTAGCATTAAAATCTTCAAGATTTTTTTCAACTTCACTGTATTGATTTCGAGAAACCGCGATTTTACTATCATAATTTTGTAAAATTTCATTCGAACTATTTAAAGTAAAAAGCCACGTACCAATTTCAACAGCTTTCTTTTCATTAGCCAAGTCAACATAAATTTTAGCCTTATCAGCCTGTTCTTTTAATGGACTTATACGCTCCTCCAGCTCTTTAAATATATCATAAAGCCGCAAGAGGTTTTCTTCTGTTTGCTCCAGCCTTCTTTGTGCTTGAGCTTTTCTGTATCTATATTTAG
>FR883896.1:36644-41491 GCA_000435275.1 Clostridium sp. CAG:557 | reverse complement strand
CCTTGACTTATCATAGAATAACCATCTCTACCAAGACCAGTATCCATAAAAAGCTCATGGATGTCTTTAAGACGGACTTCGTTTTTATTTATCAAATATTCACTTTCACCAGAACGATAAAATCTTCGTGTAATCGCGACTTCATCCTCGTCTACAGACAATTTTCTATCGGCATTTGATATCGTAAGCGTAACACTTGCAAAGCCTTTTGCTTTACGTTCCGTGGTGCCATTAAATATTACGTCTTCCATTTTTGAACATCGAATCGTTTTAACAGCTTGCTCTCCCAAAACCCAACGAATCGCATCGCTAATATTGCTTTTTCCACTACCATTTGGACCTACAACCGCTGTTATTCCTTTATTAAAATTAAGCACTGTTTTTTCTGGAAAAGTCTTAAACCCTTGTAGTTCAAGAGATTTTAATAACACATTCTCACCTGCAATTTTTAATTAATACCAAAAATCCTCAATATCCCATTAAAGACAAAGCTTCTTGGGCCGCCTGCTGTTCAGCCTCTTTTTTGCTTTTGCCGTTTCCTTTGCCAATAACATTGTTATTCAAACAAACCTCCACCCAAAATCGTTTATCATGGTCTGGACCAGTTTGATTAGTTAACACATATTTTATAATTTCTTCATGGTTTTGCTGGACTATCTCCTGCAACTGAGTTTTGTAATCTTTGAATGTGTTCAATTTTGGATTCCTTATGTCTGGAATCACAAATTTCAAGATAAAATTTTTAGCATTGTCAAGGCCACCATCCAAATAAATCGCAGCTATAATAGCCTCAAAAGCATCGGCCAAAATAGACGGCCTTTTTGCTCCATCACTATTGGATTCACCGTGACTTAACTTTAAAAAGTCACCAACATTCAGGCTTTTTGAAAATTTACACAAGCTTTTTTCACAAACTAAAGAAGCTCTAAGCTTCGTCAAGTCGCCTTCCGGAAAATCTGGGCAGTGAGAAAATATATAATCGGAAACAACTATACTGAGCACTGCGTCTCCCAAAAATTCCAGCCGCTCATTACTGTCAATTTTGAGCTTAGATTCATTGGCGTAAGAGGAATGTGTAAGCGCCGTTTTTAAGTAATTCAGATTATTAAATTTATAGCCGATATTTTTTTCCAGCAGTCTTATATCCGATTCTTTCATATTTTCCTCCATAATTAACAATTATTTTTCTTGCAAAACTTCAACTTTTTCTAAATTTTCCATCTCTATCGCAGATTTAATTTCGTTTACAACGTTTCCATTCACATAGTCAATTGTTAAACGAATCGCATTTTTAAACGTCCTTGCATTAGAACTTCCATGTGCTTTGAAAACCGGTTTGGCAATTCCCATAATAGGTGCACCACCAAATTCATTATAGTCAATTTGCTTTTTTAAGGCTCTCATTTCTGGCAAAACCATCGCGCCTGCAATTTTAGTTTTTAAATTAGTATTAAACACATTTTTTATTTTTCCCATCAAAGTAAGCGCAACACCTTCAAAAAGCTTAAGCATTACATTTCCGGTAAATCCGTCCGTAACAACAACATCTGCCGCGTCAAAAGGAACTTCTCTTGCTTCGACGTTACCGACAAAATTTAAATTGCTTTCTTTAAGCCTATTATACGCTTCATGCTGAAATTCTCCGCCTTTGTGCTCCTCAATTCCAACATTGACAAGGCCCACTCTTGGATTTTTAACTCCCATAACTTTGTTCATGTAAATTGAACCCATAACACCAAATTGCTTAAGCATTTCTGGCCGACATTCAACATTCGCACCGCAATCAATAAGCATAAAACATCCATTATCTTTAGGTACGACAGGTGCAAAAGCGCAACGTTTTATACCTTTTATGCGTTTTACAATAAACGTTGCTCCCATGACAAGTGCACCGCTGTTTCCAGCAGAAACAAATGCATCTCCCTCGCCTTGAGCCAAAAGTTTTAGTCCTTGAGCCATTGTACAATTATTTTTCGATTTTATAATTTCCGAAGGGTCATCTTCGTTAGTTATAACATCCTCTACATCAATAATTTCCATATGATACAAAAGTATACCATTTTCTGTCGCAATTTTCTCAATTTTTCTTTTTGAGCCGACAAGCAAAATATTAACGCCATACTCAGCAACAGCCTCTGCGCAACCTTTTAATATCTCTAAAGGGGCGTTATCTCCGCCAAAAGCATCAACTATTATTTTCATAAATATCACAACTTTCTTTTAAAATTTTAATAGATCTATTAGCTAAAGCCTCATATCGGGCTTTTTTGTCTTTTATATGCGAATCCAATGACGGTAAAATTCCAAAATTTGCGCCCATTGGCTGAAATTCATTTTGACTTCCAGCATTAACATAATTACTTAAAGCACCAATCATAGTTTCCCTGGGCAAAACTAAAGGCTTCTCATTTTTTAGGCGTTTAACTGCATTAATTCCAGCTATAATCCCCGAAGCAGCAGATTCCATATATCCTTCAACTCCAGTAATTTGGCCAGCAAAAAATATTTTAGAATTTGGTCTAAAGCTAAAGTCTGAATTCAAAACTTCTGGTGAATTTATAAAAGTATTTCGGTGCATCACTCCATAGCGCATAAAATCAGCATTTTTGAGCGCCGGAATCATCGAAAAAACTCTTTTCTGTTCCAAAAATTTAAGATTTGTCTGAAAGCCAACCATATTATAAAGCGTTCCGTCCGTATTTTCCTTTCTTAACTGCAAAACTGCCCAAGGTCTGTTTCCAGTCTTAGGGTCACGCAAACCAACAGGTTTCATCGGCCCAAATCGCAAAGTGTCCAACCCACGCTGAGCCATAATTTCAACCGGCATACAGCCTTCATAAACTTTTGGATTTTGCACATCTGCATCATGAATTTCAGCCCGCTGCGCGTAAATTAGTTCATGATAAAACGCTTCGTATTCATCCTTATTAAGCGGACAATTTATGTAAGCGTCATCGTCACCTTTATTATATCGCGAAGCAAAAAAAGCATGGTTCATATCGATACTTTCTGCGGTTATAATTGGTGCCGCGGCGTCAAAAAAGCTCAACGAACCACCACATAATTTTGAAATTTCATCAGCTAAATTTTCGCTGGTCAGTGGTCCTGTAGCCACAATAGTAACTTCTTTTTGCGGAAGCTTAGCAACTTCAGTTTCTACAATTTTTATCAAAGGGTTTGACCGAATTTTTTGCGTAACTAATTCCGAAAATTTTTCTCTATCAACAGCTAAAGCACCGCCTGCTGGAACTTTGCAAATATCGGCACATTCCATCAAAAGTGATCTTAAAATTCGCATTTCTGCTTTCAAAAGTCCCGCTGCACTAGAAATTCGCTCAGCCTTTAAAGAATTTGAACAAACGAGTTCAGCAAAATTTTTATTTCTATGCGCGGGTGTAAATTTGCGAGGTTTCATCTCAAAAAGACTTACCTCCACACCTCTTGTCGCAATTTGCCAAGCGGCTTCGCAACCTGCTAAGCCCGCTCCAATCACATTTATACTCATTTTTCCTCATTTTTCTCATAACCACAATTTTCGGTCATGCAATAAATTTTTTTCTTTTTGCCACTTTTTTCAAATAAATTTTTGCCACAGTTCGGACATTTTTCTTCAATAGGTTTGTCATTCGAGATAAAATCACATTTTGGATAATTGCCACAACCGTAAAATGTTCGGCCTCTTTTAGTTTTTCTAGCAACGATATCGCCACCACATTTGGGGCAAGGAATTCCTAAACTTACATCGATACCTTTTATATTTTTGCATTCCGGGTATCCTGGACAAGCCAAAAATTTTCCATATCTTCCTGTCTTTATAACCATTTTTCGGCCACATTTTTCACAAACAACATCTGATTCTTCCGGTTCTACCGAAGACTCTGGTTCACCATCTTTATCCACATTCCGAATTATATTTTTACAGTCTGGGTACCCAGAGCACGCAATAAATTTCCCATATCGGCTCCTCTTAATTACCATAGGTTTGCCGCATTTGTCACAAATTAAATCAGTCTCGTCTTCTTTAAGATGAATTTTTACATTTTTCATATCTTCTTTAGCTTTTTTTAAATCTTCATTAAAATCATCATAAAAGTCTGACAAAATATGTGTCCACTCTTCTTTGCCAGATTCAACCGTGTCGAGGTCATCTTCCATTTTTGCAGTAAATTTAACATCTACAATATCCGAAAACCGTTCTTTCATTAGTTGCGTCACAACTTCGCCAAGTTCAGTTGGTATCAAAGTCTTACTCTCACGTCTAACATACTCTCTACCGGTTATAGTCGAAATTGTCGCTGCATAAGTTGATGGCCGTCCTATTCCATTTTCCTCCAAAGCTTTAATCAAAGAGGCCTCTGTGTAGCGTGCTGGTGGTTGAGTGAAATGCTGAGAATCCAGCAATTCTTTTAAATTTAAAGCTGTGCCTTTTTCAAGATTAGGAAGCTCTTTGGCTTTTTCTTCCTCCTCGTCCTTCCCTTCTTGATAAAGCACGGTAAATCCATCGAAAGAAACCGTAAAGCCCGAAGACTTAAAAAGATAATCATTCGCAGCGATTTCGATTCTAGTGGTATTCAATAGGCAATCTGCCATTTGGCTGGCAATAAATCTTTCCCAAATTAACTTATAAAGCTTAAATTGATCAGAAGTCAACGAACCTTTCACGCTTGCAGGAGATAAATTTGGCATTGTAGGCCTAATTGCCTCGTGTCCGTCTTGGGCATTTGCTTTAGTTTTAAAAACTCTTTTCTTTGCTGGCAAATATTTCTCGCCCCAAGTCGCCTTAATATAATCAGTAGCAGAATTGATAGCATCATCAGAAATGCGCAAAGAGTCGGTTCTCATGTATG
>FR883896.1:34462-36625 GCA_000435275.1 Clostridium sp. CAG:557 | reverse complement strand
ATGTTATAAGACCGACTGCACCTTGGCCTTCAACGTCAACACCTTCATATAATTCCTGTGCTATTTTCATTGTGCGTTTCGCTTGAAATCCCAATTTGCGTGAAGCGTCTTGCTGTAAAGTAGATGTAATAAACGGTGGTGCTGGAGTTCTCTTTTTTGTGCCTTTTTTTACATTTTCAACGGTATAAGCAGCATTATCCAGCTCTTTTAAAATTTGTTTTGCCTGCGCTTCATTTTTTATATCAATTTTTCCGTTTTTATCGGCATACAGAGACGCAAAGAATACTTTCCGAGAGCCCTTTGCTGTAAGTTTTGCATCTATAGTCCAATATTCCACAGGAATAAATAAACGTATTTCGTTTTCTCTGTCAACAATTATTCTCAGCGCAACACTTTGAACTCTTCCTGCAGACAAGCCTTTTCTAATTTTGCCAGACAAAAAAGGACTTAATTTATAGCCCACGATTCTGTCCAAAATTCTTCTGGCTTGTTGTGCATTTACCAAATCAATATCAATCGCTCTAGGCTCCGCCATACCTTTTGTCACACCGGATTTTGTTATCTCATTAAAAGTAACACGATTTTTTTCTTTAGGGTCCAAATCTAAAATATAGGCCAAGTGCCAAGAAATTGCTTCACCTTCTCGGTCAGGGTCGGTTGCCAAAAAAACTTTTTTATTCTTCTTTGCCAGCTTAATCAGCTCGTTAACCAAATCTTCTTTGCCTTTAATTATTTCATAATTTGGCTTAAAATTATGTCGAATATCAACATTTAATTTGTTTGCCGGCAAGTCGCGAACATGCCCCATTGACGCTATAACTTCATACCCAGGTCCAAGATACTTCTTAATAGTTTTAGCTTTAGCCGGAGACTCAACAATTAATAAATTTGACATAAAACATCACCTCGATTTTAATTTAATATTTTATGGCTTGCTATATCTTTTGCCTGCATGAGTTATAATTAATCCATACAATTCGAGTTCCGTGATAGCTTGCAAAACCTCAGATGTGCTTAATTCTGAAAGCTCAGAAAGATTATTTACATAAGTTGGTTCATCTGTTAATTTTTCAAAAATGATCTTTGCTCGTCCCGATAAACTGCTTGGCAACTCTTTCTTTTCATTATTATTTGTTATATTTTCTATGTTTTTCGACTCTTTTGCCTCATTATCATCAGCTTCAAAGTTCTTTTTCACTTGCAAATACGGATACAAATGCACATAATCTTCCAATATATCTTCAACTCGAGTAACAGGCTTTGCACAAATTTTAATCAACTTGTTGGTTCCATCAGAAACTCTGCTGTTTATGTTCCCAGGAATTGCAAATAAATCTCTATTTTGCTCCAGTGCCAAGTTTGCTGTAATAAGCGAACCGCTTTTTTCTCCAGCCTCAATTACCAAAACACCGTCCGACATACCGGAAATTATCCGATTTCTCATTGGAAAGGTCCAAGAAGAACAACGGTAATCTGGTGGATATTCCGATACAAGTGCGCCATTTTTAGCAACATTGTCACGTAAATTTTTGTTTGACATTAAATAATTAAAATTAATTCCACAGCCCAAAACAGCAATAGTTTTGCCACCGGCCTGCAAAGCTCCCTTTTGTGATAAACAATCAATTCCAATTGCACCACCACTTATAACAACCACGTCAGCTTTTGCCAGTTTGTATCCCATTTCGAAAGAAATTTTATTGCCATAAGCTGACGAATTTCTGGTTCCAACAATAGATATGCACAATTTATCATCTAAATCCGGTAACTCACCTTTGACGTATAAAACTGCTGGTGGATTACTAATATTTTTTAATTTTCGTGGATACTTTGAATTTTCAATCGTAATTATTTCATATCCAAGTTCTACACATCTCTTAACTATTTTATAAGCTTTATCTATATTGATTTTTTTTAACTTTTCAATATTTTTCGCACTTAAAAAGCTGTTAAACCTCCAAGAACTGATTTTATCATCAACAAAATTTTTCGCATTTTTATAATAATCCAAAATATCATTGACTTTATGATTCCCAAAACCTAGCGCATCCACAATAGAAATCCAGTAAACAGCATTAAAGTCCATTTTACATTACTCCCCTGAACCACGCATCATTTCCCACATCAAAATTCCCGCAGCCATAGCAGCGTTAAGTGACTCTG
>FR883896.1:30592-34429 GCA_000435275.1 Clostridium sp. CAG:557 | reverse complement strand
TCCGAGCATCGGAATTGTCACTTTATCATTACAAAGGTTGATAATCTCTTTAGATAGCCCATTGCCCTCGTTTCCAATAGCTATTCCAATTGAAACTTCTTTATTTAATCGAGCCTTTGTAATTAATTTCGCAGATTTATCTGGTACCGCAGCATATATTTTCACATCATTGTTTTGCAAAAATTTTATATTCCCACTAACATCGTCAGAAAAAATTACGTTTACTCGAAACACAGCCCCCATGCTTCCACGCAAAGTCTTTGAATTATAAATATCACAACAGTCTTTTGACATTATCACAAAATTTATTCCCAAGGCCTCCGCTGTTCTCAAGATTGTTCCTAAGTTTGTAGGGTCCTGAATATTCTCTAGTATAATAAATTTTCCCATATTCATTATTGTATTCAAGCTAAAATGTTTGTCAAGTTTTTGGCATACACACACGATTCCCTGTGGAGTTTTTGTGTCCGAAATGCTTTTCAAAACTTCTTCCGAGACTTTATGCGCATTTTGGGCAGAGTTTATAATACATTTTAGCTTATCATAGGATTTTGCAACAGCATTCTCTGTATAAAACACTTCATTTATTAACACATCGCTCAAGAAGGCATCATAACATAAACGAAAGCCTTCAATGGCAAAACATTTTTCTTTCTTTCGAAAACTTCCATTGCAAATAAGCTTTTTTGCATATTTAACTTTTGCATTATCTTTACTTAAAATATCAAAATTCAAAAAATTCACCACACGATACATTTAAAAACTAAAAAACATATTCAAAAAATACATTTTTCACTTTTTAAATATAAAAGTATGCGCTTAAGGCACACCCCAAGCGCATCCAATAATTTATTAAAGTGCAGACTTTGCTTGATTTACTAATTCTTGAAAAGCTTTTTCATCAGCAACTGCTATCTCAGATAACATCTTTCTGTTTAAATTGATGTTAGCCTTTTTTAAGCCATTAATAAATGCCGAATAAGTAATGCCATTCATACGGCAAGCAGCATTAATACGAGTAATCCACAAGCGACGAAAATCACGTTTTTTCTGTCTGCGGCCAATATAAGCATAGTTGCCAGACTTCATAACAGCTTCTTTAGCCATTTTAAAATGCTTACTTTTAGCGCCCCAATATCCTTTAGCTAACTTTAAAATCTTTTTTCTTCTCTTGCGAGTAGCTAATGCACCCTTTACACGAGCCATTTTTATTACCTCCGGTTACAATAATTCTAAAAAATTTATTTATAAGGAATTAATTTTCTTACAGCAACTACGTTTGTTTTATCTGCAACAGTAGTCTTGCGTAAACCTCTTTTACGTTTAGTAGTTTTCTTATTTAAGATATGAGATTTATTAGCATGAGCTCTAATAACCTTGCCGGTTTTAGACAATTTAAAACGTTTTTTAGCTCCACTATGAGTTTTTAACTTAGGCATATTCAAAGTTCCTCCTTAAAAGATGATGTTACTTGCTAGGTTTTGGTGCAAGGAACATTAACATATTACGACCATCAAGCTTAGCCGTTTTTTCTACATTTGCAAATTCCGAGCATTGTTCAGCAAACTTATTCATAGTGTCGAATCCGAGTTCTGGATGGCCCATTTCGCGGCCTCTAAAGCGAATTGACACTTTAACTTTATTACCATCGCCAATAAATCTAGACGCATGTTTAAGTTTTGTATTAAAATCGTGCGTATCGATATTCAAAGAGAGTCTAATTTCTTTTAAATCCATAATGCGCTGATTTTTTTTAGCCTCTTTTTCACGTTTGGCCTGCTCAAAACGATATTTACCGTAGTCCATAATTTTGCATACAACAGGATTAGCCTGAGGAGCAATTTTAACTAAATCGAGATTTTTTTCAGAAGCAAGGTCTAAAGCTTTACCAATAGAAACAACACCCAATTGCGTACCATCCGAATCGATAAGTCTTAATTCTTTATCACGAATCTCTTCGTTAATTTGAAGTTCCTTATTGCTAATATTAAATGCACCTCCACACAAAATGATAAAAGTATAAAGCGCAAGTAGAAAAACTTCCACCTGCGCATCAATATCAAGTAAACATAATATTGACCCATGAAAGCGATGCTCCATAGGTGAAAGTACAACCACTTTACTTTATTCTATAGGATTAATATAACAAATTTTTAATCAAAAGTCAATCATATTTTTCAAAAAAATTTCGTTATTTTTCTTTTTCGGAAATTTAAGGGTAAATTTATGTGGTATAATATTTTAAACTAAAGAAAATAACAAGGAATGATAATTTTGAAAAAAGGTAATTTTATAAAAAAATTAGGAGCGGCATTATTAATTACAACCATGGCGCTCTCACTGAACTTTACTATAGCAGATGCGCAATCTTTTTCAGAAACTTTATCATATTACTCTTCTCCACAATTAAAAAACAAATATCAGTTCATAAATGGGCCTTGTTGGGCATTTGCTAACATTGCAACTTTAGAAACTTTTCTTAGCAAAAAGGGTATATTAAAAGAAAGTTTATCTGAAAAACATCTTCTATCTTATGCTAATCAAAGCCAAAATAATCCTGGGTTTCACTATACAATAACTCATGGTGGAAATGGTATGATTGCAAATGGATATTTTTCTGCTGGACTAGGACCTGTTTTTGAGAAAGAATGTTCTTACGATATCTGTAATTCTCAATTCGACTCAAAATTAGCCGCTGTCAAATCTAAATATTGGATAAAAGGCATTAAAAATATAGGCATTGATTCTCATTCTATAAAAAAAGCTATAGCTACATACGGCGCTGCTACCATAATTTATCACGTAAAAGAAAATCTTTATCACGCTGTTTCTGCAATAGGCTGGGATAACTCAACACAAAGTTGGCTTATAAAAGACAGTGCAAAGTATCCTAATAATTACACAAGTTTACCATACTCTACACAAATTTTAGAAAGTTATTGTATTACCGATGCCGAATCATTTCCATCTAATATTAAAATTTATCAACACGATAATTTCGGTGTAACCGGGGCTTGTAAAGCTAATTCAAAACTTACGGTGGCTAATGTATTTGATTTTAGCGGCAATGAAACTCTTGACCAAGTTACAATATGTAGTCCATCAAGCAATTCTAAAATTAATGTGTTTTTAGCTCCAGTCTCAAACAATGGCATTCCTACTAGCTATCGAGCTTATTGGAAAAACTTATATTCTGGAACAGTTCCACATAATGGTTACTTTACACTAAATCTAAAAAACAAAGTTCATTTGGATAAAAATAAATATGCTATAATCGTTCAGCTTGAAAAAACAAATAATTCCTGTTCGCCCGGTATAGGCTATCAAGCAACCTGCGAAGGTTTAACTTTGCCTTCTTACCACCCTGGAAAAAGTTTTATTTTATGCGGGCAAAGTTTCTCCGAAGCAAAAAACATATTAAATTTAGAAAACATGTCCGGTTTTTCTATTAAAGCCATCACTAAAAAATAAAAGTTTTTAAAGATAAAAAAAACTGCCCATGATCTTGTTCATGAGCAGTTTTTATTACAATTTAAAACAGCAAACGCAAAATCTTTTGTTTTAAATCGTTACATCAGCCAACTTAAGTTTTTACTCAAGTTAACTAATAATATTTTAACTCGTTTTTATAAATTTATTTATAAAATTTTCTTCCACTTAATAGTAAAATTCTTTGTGTTTTAAAAGTAAAATTCCTATTAAATAGCAACTTAACAGTAATAATGAGAAATTATACCTTGACACAAGCAATATGTAAAAACCTACTACCGCTATCGGCAAAAGTACCATAAACGATATTAAAACAGTGAAATTTGTTGCAGTCTTGATGCTTAACCG
>FR883896.1:0-30582 GCA_000435275.1 Clostridium sp. CAG:557 | reverse complement strand
GTCTTGACGCTTAACCGCCTGCATAATAGGTTGAAAAAAATTTGTCCTCCATCAAGCGATTCTATTGGCAAAATATTAAACACTGCAATAAAAATATTTTCATAAATCGGCTTAACAAGCCAACTGCAGCCTCCAAATTTATATATACAATAAAGGACCAAGCAAAAAATTATATTAGACAACGGACCCGCAGCCAAAATAAATAAGTCATCATTGTAATTTCGCTTTACTCGGCTTCTATCAATTATATTTATATCAAATGCTCTAAAGCTGATTTTTTGAGGCCTGCAATTTTTAATCATCATCGCTGAAATATGTCCCAGTTCATGAATCAGTGCTGCAAAAACTCCATAAACTATGGTCCCATTGTTGTCAACAAGTAAAAGCAAAGTGAGCAAAGTCAAAAAAGGAAAACTAACTGTAAGTGTACATCCTAAAATATTAAATTGTATATCAAACGCAGATATTTTCAAAAAACGGCTCCGGGTCGTATTTTTTCCCATTTATAATAAGCTCAACATGAAGATGTGTACCGGTTGAGTAATAACCTGTATTTCCCATTAAAGCTATATTTTGCCCTCGCCTTACGTTATCTCCAACACAAACTTTCAATTCCTTGCAGTGCGCATACAAAGTCTTTATATTGTTACCATGGTTCAAAATTAAAATATTCCCAAACGACGGACTATTTTCAGCCTTTTCAACAACTCCTGGCATAACAGCATAAATTGGTGTGCCTTCTTCTGCACATATGTCCAGACCGTAATGAATTTTTTCCTTCCCAGAAATCGGGTCTGTTCTTTTGCCAAATTTAGAGGTTATTATTCCATTTTCAATAGGGCTTGAGATAGGAATTGACAATTCAATAGGAACCAATTCAACATTATTTTCAGAATTAATACACGATGTTGTGACAATTTTTTCTTTATTTTGCAAATCTATAAATGGCATTTTAATGCCAAGTGTTTCTTCAGTTTCTTTGAGGTTCGTCCCAGCAATAAGTGAATTATTTATATTTTCAAAATACCAATTGCGCACCAAATTAAAGCATTCTCCTCCTATAAATTTGAACACAAACATAACCGTCAAAACCACAACACTTACTGTCAGTTGAATAGCCAAAAGCAACGGTGTTCCTTCGTATTTGGAACGTTTTTTTTCATAAATATCTTCATTGTTTTCAAAATTTTCTAATGGATAATCTTCGATCTGAGTAACTTCATTCATACAATCAGCCTAAAAATTAAAAATACTGGCTTTTACCTCCCTTTCATATCTTTACTAAATTAATATGAACGAAAGGAATGATGCATTACTCAAATTTTAAAACTTAGCTTATAAAACAAGTTTACAAGGTTTAAATACTTTTTATACAGCTAAAAATCATAAAAAAGTGCAAAATGCTTCCCAACAAAACAAATAAATGCCAAACTGAGTGAATATACTTTTGTTTTTTTCCGATAACATATAAAACTGCGCCAACAGTATAAGCCGCTCCACCAAAAAATAATAAATTAAGCTGTGAAGTTGTAATATTGTCAATCAAAGGTTTTAGTGCAAAAATAACCACCCAACCCATTGCTATGTAACAAATCATAGAAAATTTTGAAAACTTTTTTATGTCAATTGAGTTAAAAACAATGCCAACAATTGCTGCAACCCACACTACAAAAAACAAGGTCCATCCCACAACACTATTAAGTATCAAAAGACATATCGGTGTATAAGTTCCAGCTATAAGCAAAAAAATGGAGCAATGGTCCAACACTCGAAAAACTTTTTTTGCTTTGCTTGGCAAAAGCGCATGGTATAGCGTTGAAATAATGTATAAAACGAAAAGTGACACCGAATAAATCGTTACGCAAATTATCGATCTTATTTCAAAATTCGAATTTATAATAAGTAAAACGATTGCTACAATTGAAAGTACTGCACCGATTCCGTGAGATATTGCGTTCATTAATTCTTCCGATATAGAATATTCTGGCAAATTAAATTCTTTTAACTTTTTTAATCGAAGCTTAGCTTTTTCAGATAAAATTTCTTTTTTCGTCATAAATTCGGTGACCTCCCGTTTTTGTTACTATTATTAAAATTAATTTTTGTTAGCTTTTTTCATTCTTTGTTCTTTGTTTAGTATAATTTTTCTAAGTCTAATATTTTTCGGAGTAACCTCAACCAACTCATCGTCGGTAATAAATTCCAAAGATTGTTCCAAACTCAAAACAGTATGCGGGGTCAATTTTAAAGCATCATCAGAACCTGACGCTCTAGTATTGGTAATGTGTTTCTTTTTACAAACATTTACAACAAGGTCTTCAGCTTTTGGATTTGCTCCAACAATCATTCCCTCATAAACAGGGATACCAGGACCAATGAATAATCGGCCTCTTTCTTGTGCCGCAAACAAACCGTATGTAGTCGTTTCTCCGGTTTCGTGCGCAATCAAAGATCCTTGATTACGTTGTAAAACATCCCCTTTATAAGGTTCATAGCCATCAAAAACATGATTCATAATGCCGTTTCCATTCGTGTCGGTTAAAAACTCTGAACGATAACCCATTAAACAACGGGCAGGAATTTTAAACTCCAAGTGCGTCGTTCCATTTCCTCTTGTAGACATGTTCAGTAATTCTGCTTTTCTTGCGCCAATTTTCTCCATAACCGCACCAACATAATTGTCCGGTACTTCAATCATTAAAAGTTCAATAGGTTCATTTAAAACACCATCAATATGCTTCATGATTACCTTTGGTCTTGAAACTTGAAATTCAAAATTTTGACGTCGCATAGTTTCTATCAAAATCGATAAATGCAACTCTCCACGTCCAGAAACTTTAAATGTATCAGCGGAATCCGTTTCCTCAACTTTCATCGCAACATTAGTTTCTACTTCTTTAAAAAGCCTATCACGAATATTTCTCGATGTAACAAATTTGCCTTCTTGTCCCGCAAAGGGGCTGTTATTTACCATAAACAGCATCGAAACTGTTGGTTCATCAATTTTTATAAAAGGAAGTGGTTCAACGCAATCTGTAGCACAAACAGTCTCACCTATATTTAAATCTTCTATTCCAGAAACCGAAATTATATCGCCCAGAGATGCTGTATCAGTCTCAACACGTTTTAACCCTTCAAACTGATAAAGCTTTGCAATTTTAACATTCTTAGTCGAGCCGTCACATCTGCATAAAACGGCATTTTGTCCAGCTTTAACACTTCCTCGTTCAACTCTTCCGATTCCAATTCTACCTACATATTCGTCATAATCTATATTTGAAAACAAAATTTGAAGCGGTGCATTTGCATCACCTTTAGGTGCTGGCACTTCTTTTACTATTTTTTCAAACAGAGGATTCATATTTTCGCCTTTTTCATTTGGGTCAAGCGTTGCATAGCCCTCTTTAGCAGAGGCATAAATCACAGGAAAATCCAGCTGCTCTTCATCCGCACCCAACTCAATAAATAAATCTAAAACTTCGTCAACAACTTCTTTTGGTCTTGCCCCAGGCCTGTCGATTTTGTTAAGCACTACAATTGGCTTTTTGCCAAGGCCCAATGCCTTTTTCAAAACGAATCTTGTTTGTGGCATACATCCTTCAAAGGCATCAACCAAAAGCAAAACGCCGTCCACCATAGTAAGAATTCGTTCAACTTCTCCACCAAAGTCAGCATGTCCAGGAGTATCAACTATGTTTATTTTTATATCATTGTACATTACCGCCGTGTTTTTTGAAAGTATCGTAATTCCTCTTTCACGTTCAAGGTCATTTGAATCCATGACTCTTTCTTCAACTGTTTCATTTTTTCTAAAAACACCACTTTGTCGTAACAATTTATCAACAAGAGTAGTTTTTCCATGGTCAACGTGTGCAATAATCGCGATATTTCTTAAATTATCTCTTGAATTCATAATAAATAACAACCTCTTTTTTATTTTTCATTTTTTACATTTGTTGAAAAAGTTTCTCTGAGTGATCCAAACACTTTTTTATTGTTTAGAATATATTTAGTAAAAAAATTTTTTTCTTTTTTAGATTTTTTTTCATCAAAAAACAGCAAAGTTTCAATACACAAAGATACACATATACTTAAAAGCTCAAAATCTTTTCGCAAAATATCCAATTCATAATAATGATTTAAATTATACTTATGCAGCATAATCACAGACTTACTTTCGCCCAGCAATGAAAAATCTTTTTTTAAAATATCCCCAGCAATTACAATTGGATAACCATTAATAAAAGCAGATATATTATCTTCATCGACTTTTAAGATAAGCTTTAAATTCTTGTCCCCAGCCGAAATATTATATGTTTTATTAAAAGAAAATCCATGTTGTCTTATCTTAGAAACACGCTTTCCATCTGCATTATGCAAGTCTAACTTCATTCCCAAAACGCTGTGTTCTATCGACACCGTGTACTTTTTTTCACCCACGTCGTTATAAACTATAAGTCCTGGCCTTTGCTGTACATACGCACTTTTAATATATAACTTCATAAAGTAAATCCTCACAACATTAATTTTTCTTATCCGGAACTATCTTGTATGCCAACTTAATCAATGCATCGGTAAATGGCAGTAAAATAATTGTTGAAACCACATTAAATAAAATGTGCAATGATGAAATTTGAAACATAATATTCTGCGAAAAAATTTTTTCTATCAGCTGCAAAAAAGGAGTAAACAAAGTTAGTCCAATAAACATTACTGCGCCTATTATATTAAACAAAAAATGTATTGCAACTGTACGTTTTGCTACTTTTCCTGTACCAAATGCTGCAAATAAAGCTGTAATACAAGTGCCGACATTTTGCCCGTAAATAATAAAAGCTGCATTTTTTAAAGAAATCGTTCCCGCTAAACCTAATGCCTCCAACATTCCAATAGAAACTGACGAGCTTTGCACAACTGCAGTAAATGTTACGCCAAACAACACACCAATTATGGGATTATTAAATGATATCAAGAACTCTTTTACAATTGGCAAATTTGACAGTGGTTTAGCTGCGCTACTCATCATGTTCATACCTAAAAATAAAATTCCAAAACCGGTTAAAATACTTCCCAACGTTTTCAAAAATTTATTTTTAAAAAATACAAAAACTACTCCCCCAAAAATAAATAAAGGCGCCAAACTTAATAAATTTATTGCAATAATAAGAGACGTAACTGTTGTTCCAATATTCGCACCCATAATAACAGCCGCAGCTTGATTCAGTGCCATCAAACCTGCCTCAACCATTCCAACAACAATAACCGTCACTGCAGAAGAACTTTGAACTATAACCGTGATAATAACTCCAATAAAAGCTGCCATATACTTGTTTTTAGTGAATTTATCAATAGTATCTTTAATGAATGAGTCAGAAACTTTCTCCAAGCTTTGAGTCATTTCTCTTATTCCAAGCAAAAATAATCCCAAACCACCCAACATATTAAATAAATTTTCTAAAACTGAATTCACGAGCACGTTAACCTCCGAACAAAAATTGATTAAACTTATTATTTCTAATAAACTTCATAATTATTATTTTTCTTTAAACGAAGGTTAATTTTGAAAAATTTTTAATTTTCGAATGATTTTAAGTTTGAATACTTTAAATAAGCATTAATAAATCCATCAATGTCGCCGTCCATAACAGCATTAACATTACCCATTTCGAAATTAGTCCGGTGGTCTTTTACTAAAGTATATGGCATAAAAATGTAAGAACGTATCTGCGAGCCCCAAGCTATATCTTTTTGAACACCTTTGATATCTTCAATTTTTTCCAGATGTTCTCGTTCTTTAATCTCAACAAGCTTTGATTTTAACATTTTAAGTGCAACTTCTCTATTTTGGTGCTGACTTCTTTCATTTTGGCAAGCCACGATAATTCCGGTTGGTATATGAGTTAACCTCACCGCCGATGACGTTTTGTTAACATGCTGCCCTCCTGCACCACTGGCTCTAAAAACGTCCATTTTTATGTCGTCCGGAGATATCTCCACATCAAAGTCGTCATCAATCTCTGGCATAACTTCAATAGACGCAAAAGAAGTATGTCGCCTTCCGGAAGCATCAAAAGGAGAAATCCTTACTAATCTATGAACACCAGCCTCTGATTTTAAATAGCCATAAGCATTTACACCTTCGACCAAAATAGAAACGCTTTTAAGCCCCGCCTCTTCTCCATCAAGGTAGTCCAGTGTTTTTACTTTAAAATCATGACGCTCACCCCATCTACAGTACATTCTATATAGCATTTCCACCCAATCTTGTGCCTCTGTACCACCGGCTCCTGCATGAAATGTAAGAATAGCGTTTTTAGAATCGTACTCTCCATTTAACAAAGTTTCTAATCGCTGAGCTTCTATTTCGGACTGAATTAAGTTAATATTAGTTTGAATTTCTTCCAACAAAGACTCATCTTGTTCTTCATGTGCCAAATCAATTAAAATTTTTGTGTCATCATAAAGAGATAATAATTTTAAATATTTTTGCTGCTTGTTCTTCAAAAAGCTTATTTTTTGTAAAATTTTATGCGAATTGTCCATGTCACTCCAAAACTCAGGGGCAGAAGATTTTTTCTCTAGCAATTCTAGCTCTTCATTTATCTTTGAAAGGCCAATCGCTTCGGCCAGATCCTTTAACGGCATTGACATATTATTAAGAGCTAATTTTAGCTCCTCAAATTGCAACATATTATCCCTCCATATTGCTTCACACAGGTTAATTATAGCTTAAATTTCCATAAATGTAAAGGATAAGGATGGCCAATTCAAATCATCCTAACAAAAAATTGGAGTTGAAATTTGAAAAATAATTATGTAAAATTTATCTTAAGATTTATTATAAATAACAGGAGAAAAAAATGAAAAATTATAGAAAATTCGGGGAATGTCCCGTATGTAACGTCGAATGTAAAATAGATGAAGATATTGTGGTTTGCCCCGAATGTGGTGCACCCTATCACCGCGAATGCTATAATTCGGTGGGACAGTGTGTATACAAAGAAAAACATTCACAAGGTTTTTCTTATACAAATTCAAAAGTTGATATCAACGCAGAAAAATCAGTAAATAGCTCTGAAATTAACATTGAAACTTCAAAAAATGAATATAAAAAATGCCCGCGTTGCTTTAATAAAAACACTATAGATGCCCCTTTTTGCCATAAGTGTGGGTATTCTTTTTCTGAAAACAATACTCCTCCTAAACCAACCTTTAATGGCATTCCTATTCCGCCACCTTTTGACCCGCTTCTGGGCTTGAACAAAGATGAAACCATAAATGATATTAAAATTTCTGATCTGGCACAGTATGTAAAAGGAAATTTACTGTATTATATCCCAGTTTTCAAAAATATCTTTGAAAAAAATAAAAGTAAGTTTAATTTTAGTGCATTTCTATTTTCTGGTGCATGGTTTTTATATCGAAAATTATACAAAATCGGTATCGCGTTAACCTCTACGGTATTTTTGCTTTCAATATTTTCAACTTTTATCGAATTCACTTACGCTAACGACATTTTAGTCTCACTTTTTCGTTCAATAGGTATATCTGCCGGCGCAGAACTAACTTTAGACAAATACAACTTGCTTTTAACCCAATTTTATGCTTTACCTTTATCACAAAAATTCGTAGTTTTTTTACCTACAATAATACAAATAATAAATTTTGTTATAATGCTAACCTCAGGGTTTGTTGCTAATAAAATTTACTATAAAAATTGCTGTTCAAAAATAAAAAAAATAAAAGTCATTTGCAAAGATGATAAAAAATTATATGACCAAAAAATAAATAAATTTGGCGGAGTAAATTTTAAGATTATACCTTTTATCTTAATCTGCTATGTAATAATCGAATATTTACCTAGATTTTTAATATAAAGATTACAATTTGGAGTTGATTTTTTGAGTATACTTGTTACTGGTGGAACAGGCTACATTGGCAGTCACACGTGCGTCGAGTTGATTAATGCCGGACATGATGTAATTGTTTTGGATAATTTTTACAACAGCAACGTTTGTGTCGCTGACAAAATAAAAAAGATTACCAATAAAGCTATAAAAATATATCCGGGAGATATTCGTGATTTCAAGCTTTTAGAAAAAATATTTTCCGAAAATCAAATAGAATTTGTCATTCACTTTGCCGGATTAAAATCTGTAAGCGAATCGTGCGAAAAACCTTTGCTTTACTTTGACAATAATGTCAATGGAACGATAAATCTTTGTAATATTATGCAAAAATTCGCCGTAAAAAATTTAATATTCAGCTCATCAGCCACAGTGTATGGAAACTCTTCAAACGCTCCATACAAAGAAGCTATGCCGACAGGACAAGTCTGCAATCCTTATGGCCGTACAAAATATTTCATCGAAGAAATTTTAAAAGACATCTATGCATCTGACAAAAGCTGTAATATAACTATTTTAAGATACTTTAATCCAATTGGTGCCCACGAAAGTGCCCTTTTAGGCGAAAATCCTCTCGGTATACCAAATAATCTTATGCCTTATATCGCTCAAGTTGCTGCCAATAAACTTCCACTTTTAACCGTATTCGGCGATGATTACAATACCCCAGATGGCACCTGTATCAGAGATTATATTCATGTAGTTGACTTAGCTAATGGTCACCTAAAAGCTTTAGAAAAAATGCAAAGTGCTACGGGCAGGTTTGATATTTTTAACCTAGGAACAGGTAAAGGCTACAGTGTTTTAGAATTAATAAATACCTTCGAAAAAGTATCCGGTAAAAAAATTAACTATAAAATAGGCTCAAGGCGTGCAGGAGATTTGCCTGTAGTTTATGCAGATACTCAAAAAGCTGAAAAAGAACTCGGCTTTAAAGCTAAATTTGATATCGAAAAAATGTGTTTAGACTCATGGAATTGGCAAAAACAGAATTAAGCTTCATTTCATAATATTTTAGCTTATTGCAGATTCTATTACCGATTTTAATTTATCCAATCCCTCTCCTTTTACTGCTGAAAATACAATAAACTCGACATTTTCAAATGGAAAATTAACTTTTAAATCTGCTAAATACTCTTCTCGTTGAGTTTTATTCAGTTTATCACTCTTTGTTAATACGATAATAAAATTAAAATCTTTTTCTATTAAAAATTTAAGCATATTAATGTCATCTACTGTTGGTTTATGTCTCATGTCAATAATCTGAACCACTAAAGAAATATTTCTGCCACTATTAAAATATCCCTCAACTAGCTCAGACCACCTTGCCTTTTCTTGTGCAGAAACTTTTGCGTAACCATAGCCAGGCAAATCAACTAGTTTTAAATTTTCATTTACTGCATAAAAATTTATCGTACCGGTTTTGCCCGGCTTGGAACTTACTCTCGCCAATGATTTCCTGTTTATTAATTTATTTATCAGTGACGATTTTCCCACATTCGAGCGCCCTGAAAATACTATTTCTTTACAAATCGAATTCCTTAGTTGATTTTTCTTTCCAAAAGATGCTTCAAAGATTGTGTTATTAAAATTCATAAAAACCTCTTTTACTCAATTAAAATAATTTTTCCGTTATATAAAATGACTGCAACATAAAGTTACAGTCAAATTTTTTTGCTTATCAAGAAACAAAACTTTTACCTTTATTTGATTTATTTTTTACCATAATATTAAACGGAACACGATTTTCATTTCTAATAATTTTCGCTTTTTCATTGTCAGTAACAGTTTTTTCAGTTATTATGACTTTTTCAACTGTATGGTCACCGGGAACTTCGTACATTAATTCTGATAAAATGTCTTCCATAATCGCGCGCAAACCTCTTGCACCGGTGTTTCTATCAAGAGCTTTTTGTGCCACAGCCTCTAATGCTTTATCTTCAAAATCAAGCTCAACCTTGTCAAGTAAAAATAGCTTTCTATACTGTTTCAACACTGAATTTTTAGGCTCTTTTAATATTCTTATTAAAGATTCTTTATCAAGTCCATTAAGAGATGTAATTACTGGTAATCTACCAATTAGTTCCGGAATTAATCCATATTTTACTAAATCGTGCGGCAAAACATCTTTCATCCAACTTGTCGAATCCAACTCTTTTTTAGTTTTCACGTCGGCACCAAAGCCCATACTTGATGAACCCATTCTTTTTTCAACAATTTTTTCAAGCCCATCAAAAGCTCCTCCACAAATAAACAGAATATTCGTTGTGTCAATATGAATAAATTCTTGCTGAGGGTGCTTTCTGCCTCCCTGCGGAGGAACATTTGAAACCGTACCCTCAAGAATTTTCAGCAAGGCTTGTTGAACACCTTCTCCGCTAACATCTCGAGTAATTGAAGGATTTTCTGATTTTCTTGCAATTTTATCGAGTTCATCAATATAAATTATTCCTCGCTCTGCCCTCTCAATATCGAAATCAGCTGCCTGAATAAGTCTTAAAAGAATATTTTCAACGTCTTCACCAACATACCCCGCTTCGGTCAGAGTTGTCGCATCTGCAATTGCAAAAGGAACATTTAGTGCCTTGGCAAGTGTTTGTGCCAAAAGAGTTTTTCCTACACCTGTTGGACCAAGCAATAAAACATTACTTTTCTTCAGCTCAACTTCATCATTTTTATCATCGGCTCCAAAATATATCCTTTTATAATGATTATAAACAGCTACAGAAAGCGCGATTTTTGCCGTTTCTTGACCAATAACATATTCGTCCAATATAGCTTTTATCTCTTTTGGCCTAGGAAGTTTAATTTCTTCTTGAGTATTTTTACCATTTTTTAATGAATCCGTACCTTTTTTTAAAAACTCGTCTTCCAGTATAGACATACACAAAGAAACACATTCATCACAAATGTAAACACCAGGTCCAGCAATAAGTTTGGTGGCTTGCTCTTGAGGTTTATTGCAGAATGAACAACAAACTTTTTTCTCTCTGCTTTCATCCTTGTTAGACATAATATCACCAATTCCTATCTTTTATAAATAACCTGATCAACAATGCCGTAATCCTTAGCTTGAGCCGCTGTCATAAAATTATCACGCTCGGTATCTCTTGCAATAACCTCCAGTGGCTGACCAGTTTTTTCTGATAATATTTCATTTAATCGTTTCTTAGTTTGAATAATATGGTCAGCATGAATCATAATGTCTGTTGCCTGACCTTTTGCGCCACCACTTGGTTGATGAATCATAATATCGCTATTAGGCAATGCAAAACGCTTTCCTTTTGTGCCAGCTGCCAACAAAAATGCTCCCATACTAGCTGCTAATCCCATACAAATTGTAGAAACGTCGCACTTTATATACTGCATAGTGTCATAAATTGACAATCCATCTGTAACCGAGCCCCCAGGGCTGTTAATATATAAACTGATATCCTTTGATGGGTCTTGCCCCTCTAAGTATAACAATTGCGCAACAATTAAACTTGCCGTTGTATTGTTAACTTCTTCCGTAAGCATTATTATTCTATCATTCAATAAGCGTGAATATATGTCATAAGAGCGCTCACCTCGACTGGTTTGCTCCACAACATATGGTATTGATATCATTTTTGTATCATTAAAATATTTATTCAAATGAACCCCTCCATTAAATAAACAGGCATTTAAGATGATTAACAGTATTTATTAAATTTATTCAAAATTTACAAACTATTTGCTAACACAATTTTCACGCAGAAAATCCACAGCTTTTTCAGCAGCAATATCTGCTAATAAGTCTTTTTCTTTTACAATTTCTTTAATTTTTTCTATATCAACTTTGTATTGTTCAGCAAAAGATTTGTATTTTTCTTCAAGTTCTTCTGGCGTAGCAGAAATATTTTCAAGTTCAGCAATTTTATCAAGGGCCAAACGTAATTTAACCTGACGTTCAGCTTGTGGTCTAAATTGAGATTTAAATGCACTATTATCTAAACCAGTATATTTCATATAGGAATCCAAGGTTAATCCCTGAGATTGTAATTTATATGCAAAATCTCGCATAATGTCCTCAACTTTGTTTTCAAACATAGCTTCTGGAATTTCTGCCTTTAAAAGTTCTATAACTTTGTCAATCATTTGGTCATCGGCATCCATATCAGATTCTCTTTGTTTTAAGTCTAGAAGTTGTTTTTTTACGGATTCTCTATATTCAGCCAAAGTATCAAATTCACTGACATCTTTTGCAAATTCATCATCAAGCTCAGGTAATTCACGGTTTTTAATTTCATGAAGTTTAATTTTAAAAACTGCAGGCTTGCCTGCTAAAGATGCTTCTTGATATGACTCTGGGAAGGTAACATTAACTTCAAATTCTTCTCCTTGATTATGTCCAATCATCTGGTCTTCAAAACCAGGAATGAACTGACCGCTACCAAGTTTTAAGCTGTAATTTTCAGCTTCACCGCCTTCAAAAGCTTTTCCATCAACAAAGCCTTTAAAGTCAAAAACAGCAATGTCACTTTCCTGAGTGCTTCTACCTTCAACGGTAACCAAACGAGAATTTCTTTCTCGGACCCTGTCAATCTCTTTATTTATATCATCTTCGGTAACTTCAACAGGTTTATGTTCTACTTCGATACCTTTATAGTTTTCAATTTCAACTTCTGGTTTAACCGTAACAACAGCCTTAAAGTCAAAACCATCTTTGCCGATTTTTACAACATCAAAATCTATTTTGTCATTTATAACATCCAAGCCAGCCTCGTCAATAGCATCTTGCAAAGCACTCGGATAAATACCATTAACCGCATCTTCATAAAAAACATTTTCGCCGTAATATTTTTCAATAAAAGCTCTTGGAGCCTTACCTTTTCTAAAGCCTGGAACAGAAATTTTTTTAACATTCTTTTTGAAAGCCTTATTTACAGCTTTTTCAAAATCCTCTGCAGCAATTTCAATTTCCAATTCATAACGATTCGTTTCAACTTTATTTGATGATTTTAAACTCATTTTTATCCTCCTGAAAAATGCAAATATCTTTATAATTATAACACAAAAAAAATAATTTTTCTACAAATTTATAAAATAAATTATTAAAAGACTAAAACCGGCACAAAACCCACCTGGTCACTGGATATCATGTGAAAGTCTATTCCGTTGTGAAAACCAGTAATGGCTTTTTTACCAATTTGCTTGCCATGAATATGCCCATAATAACATTTTTTTATTTTGTACTCTCGCAAAACATTCATTATTTCGGTACACTCATATCCAGAAAACACTGGTGGGTAATGCAAAAACACGATAACTTCACGGTCAAGTTTTCTGGCCTGCTCAATTGACATTGTAAGCCGGCCTACTTCACGGTTTAAAATTTTTACATCCTCCTGAGTACTGCAGTCATATGACCATCCTCTTGTACCACAAACTGCAAAATTTTCCACTACCTCTGCTGAGTTAAATAATATTGAAATAGACTTAAAATTATTCTCTTTCAAATATGCCTCTATTTTCTTTCGAGTCGTCCACCAATAGTCATGATTTCCTTTTAAAAAAATTTTCCTGCCAGGTAACGATTCAATAAATGAAAAATCTTTAAAAGTTTGCTCTAACCGCATTGCCCAAGAAATGTCTCCAGCAATTACAACTGTGTCCTCACTTTTTACCGTACTTCTCCAATTTTTATCAAGTCGCTCAATGTAATTATCCCAACCGCCAAAAATATCCATTGGTTTATCTGTTCCAAGCGATAAATGTAAATCTGCTATCGCATAAAGCGACATCGCGTGCCCTCCAATCAGCCTAACTTTTCGAAAAAGTTAAAAGCATTATTAAAAAATATATCTTCAACTAAATTTTCACTGTAATTATGCCTTAAAAACAATTCATACAGACTCCCCATAGACTCTATTCCAGAAATTCCATCTGGCATATCTGTTCCATCAAAATCCGTCCCGATGCAAACGGCCTTTTCTCCACCATGCGACAAAAAATAATCCGCGTGCTTTATTATATCATAAGCCGACGCCTTGCTACTATCATTTTTTAAAAAATCTCTTGCAAAATTAAGCCCAACCAAACCTCCCCTCGATTTAATAATATCAAACTGTTCATTTGTAAGATTTCTTCTGTGTTGACAAACGCTTCGAGAATTAGAATGGCTCGCAACAAATGGAGCTGTAACAGCATTCGCGACATCGAAAAATAAATTATCGCTTGCATGAGATATATCAATCGCAATCGAAAGTTCCGTCATACGTTTTACAACATTTCTGCCAAACTCAGTGAGTCCGTTCGGTTCAACTGCTAGCGAACCACCCCCGACTTCGCAATGGTCATTCCACGTCAAAGTCATCATTTTAACACCACATTCATTTAAATAGTCCAAATTAGCAAGGTCTCCAGCTAAAACTGCCCCGCCTTCTACTGTTAAAATTGCTGCACATTTGTTTTTTTCTGTTGTATTTTTTATCTCGTCTGCGGTTTTGCACTGACATATCATATCAGAATTTCTGTTTATTTCTTCGTCAAACTTTTTTTTGGCACGTTTAAAAAGTGCAACTGCGTTGGCTTTTCTGCATTCATCAGGAATCCAAACCGCAAAACACTGTGCCCAACTTTTATACTGATTTCCCCTTAATACAGACAAATAATAATCGTTATTAATTATGCTTCCATTTTCCTCCAACGCGCGATACAATGTGTCGCAGTGTAAATCAAAAAGTTTCAAAAAAATCAACTCCATCAAAAGCATTTTCTATATGATTAATCTCTTTTATTTTACAAATTTTTTTATCAAACAAGATGGCAATCACATCAAATCTCGGCTGTAGTGTCACATTATTTTCTGTTAAATATATCATCGCAGTTTTTATAATTTTTTTCTGTTTAAATTTGTCGACCGCTTCAAAAGCTGAAAATTTTGTACTGGTATTTCTTGTCTTTACTTCAATAAACACAATATATTTTTCTTTTTTAGCAATTATATCAATCTCGCCAAATTTACTGTGGTAATTTCGAACAATAATTTTGTAGCCTTTATTTTCAATATAAGAAATCGCTAAATTTTCGCCCTTTTTGCCTATATCTGTACTTTTAAGCATAATTATTTATTCACCTAAAATTTTCTTTAAAAAGCTTTTTCTATGTATTTCACATGGGCCATACTTCTTTATTAAATCAATATGCATTTTTGTCCCATAACCCTTGTGTTTTTCAAAGTTGTACTCGGGGTACTTTTTGCTTAAATTTTTCATAAGTCTGTCACGTTCAACTTTAGCCAAAATCGAGGCTGCAGCGATCGATGCCGATAAGGAATCGCCTTTTACAATCGTCTGCGTTGAAATTTCCAACTCAGGACTTTTATTACCATCTACCAAAACAATGTCCGGCTTCAAATTCAGCTTCGCCACAGCTCTTTTCATTGCTAAAAAAGTCGCATTCAATATGTTAATTTCGTCGATTTCGTGCTCTGTTGCAAATGCGACAGCGTACGTTAACGCCAGATTTTTTATCTTATCGTATAAAATCTCTCTTTTTTTTTCGCTTAACTTTTTAGAATCGTTAAGGCCATCGATCATCAAATTCTGAGGCAAAATTACTGCAGCTGCAAAAACAGGACCAGCCAAAGGACCCCTTCCAGCCTCGTCTACCCCACAAACTACATGATATCCGTTATTTCTCGCTTCGTTTTCGTAAAAAAGCCAATCTTTTTCCATAATAATAAGTCCTCAAATTTAATCCAGTGTTATTCGTCCTAATTTTGTGCTTCTAAACTCATCTAAAAGCATTATCGAAGCTCTTTCAGTATCAATTTCTCCTCCAGAAACAAGCATTCCACGTTTTTTGCCGATAATTTTTAAAATTTCTTCTCCAGACTTTTCATTCAAATCCAAATTTTCAAGCTTGTACCGCTGCACTAAGTTTGTACGGTAATTTTCATTCAAAAGCTCCAAAAGCCTAATCGCAAGCTGTTCGACGTCCATAATTTGGTCTTTAATCGCACCTGTAAAAGCCAACTTTTCTCCTACCGTCATATCGTCAAATTTGGGCCACAAGACTCCAGGAGTATCCAGCAACTCTACATTTTTAGAAATTGTAAACCACTGATTGCCTCGTGTAACTCCTGGTCTGTCCTCAACTTTAGCTTTTTTGCCACCAGAAAGCCTATTTATAAATGAAGATTTTCCAACGTTAGGCACGCCAACAACCATAACCTTTAAACTTTTGTTAATGCCTTTAACTTTTGCTTGTTCAATTTTTTCTTTAAGAATACTTTTTATTGTCGGAACAAACAAATTTATGCCTTTTCCCGATTTGCTATCAACAGAAATCGCAAAAATATTTTGTTTTTTATAAAAGTCTATCCACTCGCAAGTCTTATTAGGGTCGGCCATGTCAGATTTATTTAAAATAATTATTCTTGGCTTTCTTTGGAGCAGCTCATCTAAATCCGGATTCCTGCTGCTTTGCGGAACTCTGGCATCAACTATTTCAGCCGCTATATCCATAAGCTTTAAACTTTCGACGATTTTTCTTTTTGTCTTAGTCATATGGCCAGGAAACCATTGAATTGACTGTATTTCACTCATAAAAAATTTCCTCCTTTAATCAAAATCCAATACACAAGCAAAAAACAACTTCAAGATAAATAATACCACAAAAAAAGAGACTTTATAAGTCTCTTTTTTATAAAACTAATGTTTTACTTAGAAAAGTCTGATTCTGTCAAGCGGCCAATTAATTGCAAATGCTCGTCCATAAATTTTATTATGGCTTACAAGTCCAATAACTGAATACCGGCTGTCCGCAGAATGATTTCTATTATCTCCCAAAACTATAACATGACCTTCTGGCACAGTAATTAAGACATTATTAGGAATTGCTCCATCTCCCCGAGAAACCGTTGGTTCGTAAATATAATCTTCATTTAGAACCTGCCCATTAACATAAACCTCATGATTATCATAATCAATTTTAAAAGTATCCCCAGGTGTTGCAATTACACGCTTTACGATATTTTTATTCAGCCTTTCATTTGAGTCAATCGTAACAATGTCGCCTTTTTGAGGGGTATACATAAATTTATTTATCAACAATTTGTCACCATCATGCAAAGTTGGCAGCATTGATTCTCCAGAAACAGTAAAAAACATTATAAAAATTGTTATAAAAAAACAAACAGAAAACGCAAAAAAGAGTGAACTTCCCCACTCAAAAGTTTCTTTAACCGACCTAGAAACGTTTTCATTGTCCATAGAGCCTTTAATAATTAACCCATTTGACTTGCTTTCCATAAAAATACCTCCATATTTTTCATAAAACATGAATTTTGCAAAACAAATACAGATAAAAAAAGGGACATAAGCCCCTTAATTTAACGAATTTTTTCTTTAACTTTAGCAGCTTTACCAAGTCTATTTCGCAAATAATAAAGCTTGCTTCTACGGACTTTACCATATCTGATAACTTGAACATTTTTAACATTTGGCGAGTGAAGCGGAAAAATTCTTTCCACACCAACACCATAAGAGACTCTTCTCACAGTAAATGTTTCGGCCACACCGCTACCCTTGCGAGCAATAACAGTACCCTCGAACATTTGAATTCTTTCTCTATCTCCCTCTTTAATATTCACGCTCACCCTAACAGTATCGCCGATATTAAACTCAGGTAATTCTGTTTTAATAGAACCTTGTGAAATAATTTTTAAAGCGTCCATATTTATCCTCCAAAGTGTAAAACAGTCTTGCAAACTGCAGCGGACTGCCTGTTTAAATATATAGCGTAAAGCTACAATTTAAATCCCGCCAGTAAGTAAACTTACTTGCGGCAATTAAATATGGAAGTATTATAACACACAAAAATAGATTTTGCAACAATTTTTTTCTTGGATAGCCTTATATAAATTGTTTTCATTGACTTAGCCTTTATTCAAAATTTAAATTTAAAAATGAAAAATCCAATAACACATAGACTAATGTTATTGGATTACACTACATGCCCATACTATATTGCACGGCACTTGGCGCTTTTTGAACTATTTTCCCAGCTGTTCCAAAATCATATTGGCACAAACATAAACATTTCCGCCGCCCATAGTTAAGATTAAATCTCCTGGTTTAGCAATTTTTTGAATGCAGTCGGTAATTTCTTCAAAAGTTCGTAAACAAATGCAGTTTTCTAATTTTTCAGCCAAGTCTTCAGAATAAATATTAAATGTGTTAACCTCTCGAACGGCTAAAATTTCGGATAAAACCGTAATATCTGCTATAGATAAAGCCTTAGCAAATTCGTTAAGAAATGTTGCAGTGCGAGAATAAGTGTGCGGCTGAAATACAGCAATTACACGATTAAATCCCATTCGGGAAGCGGCAGTTAAAACTGAAGTTATCTCTGTTGGGTGATGTGCAAAGTCATCCGCAACAGTAATACCGTTTGGTCTGCCCAAAATTTCAAACCGACGATGTACACCGGTAAATTCATGCAAAGCTTTTGCAATGTCGTCAGGTTTAACTTTTAAATAATGAGCTATAGCTGCAGCCGCAACTGCATTGTGGATGTTATATTTTCCAGGAACGGATAATTTTATATCGACAATTTTTTCGCCGTTCTTCATTAAAGTAAAACTTGGAAAGGCAACATTTTTCTCGGAGATATTTTCCGCATAGTAGTCGTTGCACTTAGATTCTCCAAAAGTTATAACGGGAACGCTTGCATTTTTAGTTGCGAGGACAGAATTTTTGTCGTCACCGTTTATAACTATGAGTTCGGTGGCCTTTAAAGCAAATTTATTAAATGATTTTATAACATTTTCGAGGGTTCCAAAGTAATCAAGATGATCAGCTTCGATATTTGTAACTACCGCGATAGAAGGTGTAATTTGTAAAAAAGAATCTACATATTCACAGGCCTCACAAATAATTGTATCTGAATTTCCACAACGACTGTTTCCATTTATAAAAGGCAGTTTTCCTCCGATTATAGCACTAGGGTCTTTTTGCGCCATGGTTAAAATTTGAGTAATCATGGCTGTTGTGGTAGTTTTTCCGTGCGTACCGGAAATTGCGATAGTATTCCTATATTTAGCGCATAAAAGTCCGAGCATAACTGAGCGCTCGATGCATGGAATACCTTTGTGGGTAGCGGCGATTCTTTCCACATTATCTTCTTTTATGGCCGCAGAATACACAACAAGTTCCGCATTTTCTATATTTTTAGCATCATGCTGAGTGTAAACTTTAATTCCGCGGTCGATAATTCTCTGCAAAGTATCGGAGATATAATTGTCGGAACCAGAAATATGGTAGCCGTTATGAAGCAAAATTCCGACCATAGGACACATTCCGGAACCGCCGATCCCAATAAAATGTATATTTTTAACATTATCTAAAAGATTTTGAATGTTATTCAATTTAAGGGCACCTCTTATCAAAATATTATTATATAATAATTATTATATTGCGAAAATGCTTATAAATAAATAGTTTTTTAATGTTTTATTTATAAAAAGTCAATTTGTAGCAATGAAAGCCTGCCATTCATATTATGTCATGAATGTTGGAGGGAATAAAAATATGATTTATATAAATACTTTCGCAATAATCGGAGGAGACAATAGGCAGATAGAAATGGCAAAAAGCATTTTATCAGACGGCTATAATATTTGTACAGTTGGCTTTGAAAATGCTGAATTATTAAATAAAACGATAAAAAAAACGAGCTTAGATGATGCAATAAAAAACAGTAAATATATGATCTTGCCGTTACCGGCAACAATAAAAAATAACTATTTAAATGCTCCATATTCAAAAGAAAAAATAAAAATAGATGACACATTTGCGCAAAAAATACATGGGAAAAAAGTATTTTGTGGAATCGCAAAAAAATTAATTTTAACAAGCGAAATTTGGAAGGATATAGACTTACGTGACTATTCAAAAAGAGAAGAGTTTGCGGTAAACAATGCCGTTCCTACAGCTGAAGGTGCATTGGAAATAGCACTGCATGAATTTAATGGCACAATAAATGGCTCAAAATGTTTGATTGCAGGCTTTGGAAGAATAGGAAAAGTTTTGAGTAAAATGTTAAATGCAATAGGTGCAAAAGTGACTGTAAGTGCTAGAAAACCAGAAGATTTAGCCTGGATAAATCTTCTGGGGTATGAAGCAATATTAACAAGTGAATTAGCTGCAAGAGACAATTTTGACATTATTTTCAATACAATACCAGAATTAATTTTTGACGCTCAAGCATTAGCAAAAACGGCGCAACAATCAATCATAATTGATTTGGCTTCGCTTCCAGGTGGAGTCGATTTTGAAGCAGCAGAGAGATTGAAAATTAAAGCAATAAGAGCCTTGGCGCTGCCAGGAAAAGTTGCACCAAAAGCATCAGGAGAAATTATAAAAAACACAATATATAATATGATTGAGGAGGGATGATTTATGGGAGAAATGGAAATCAAAGTAGGTTTTGCAATGAGTGGTTCATTTTGTACCTTTTCAAAAGCAATTCCTCAAATGAAACTATTGGTTGATTCAGGGTACGAAGTTTTGCCAATTATGTCTGAAACAGCGTATTCAACGGATACAAGATTCGGAAAAGCGGAGGATATTCATAAAGAAATTGAAAATATATGTGGAAAAAAAATAATGCATACTATAGAAAAAGTTGAACCAATTGGTCCAAAAAAAATGACAGATATCATGATTATTGCACCTTGCACGGGAAATACTTTAAGTAAACTTGCAAATTCCACAATAGACACAGCAGTAACAATGGCAGCAAAGTCACATTTAAGAGGTCAAAAACCACTTTTGATTGCACTTTCGACAAATGATGGATTATCTGGCTCAGCAGAAAATATGGGAATTTTGCTTAACAGAAAAAACATATATTTTGTGCCAATGTCTCAAGATGACCCAATAAAAAAGCCCAATTCGTTAGTGGCGCATTTTGACCTTATAATCCCATCAATAGGATCGGCAATTATGGGATATCAAATACAACCAATCTTTCGATGATTAACGTTATAGGATGTTGATTACATCGCTTTTTTTGATTTTATATGATATAATTTTTTATAATGCAATAAAAAAGGACTGATACGATGAAAATATTAGCAATAGGCGATGTAGTGGGGAGTATAGGTTGTGAATTTTTAAGAGAACAACTTCCAAAAATAAAAAAATTATACGAAATAGACTTGGTTATTGCAAATGGAGAAAACTCTGCTGATGGCAATGGAATAACTCCGTTTTCAGCAAATTATCTATTTAAAAGCGGCGTGGATGTTATAACTACAGGGAATCATACGTTTCGAAGAAGAGAAATTTACCCTAAGTTCGAAGAAGAGCCTCATTTAATAAGGCCAGCAAATTTCCCATCAATTGACACTCCAGGCAGTGGAATCTGTACTCTGGATATGCTAAAAAATAAAGTTATTATTATTAATCTTATGGGCACAATATTTATGGAAAGCATCGACTGCCCGTTTAAAACGATTGATGGGATATTTAAAAAAATTGACAAAAATGCGATAATTATTGTAGATTTTCATGCGGAAGCCACATCAGAAAAAAGAACATTAGGGTATTATTTAGATGGGAAAGTTTCTGCTTTTTTCGGCACACACACCCATGTGCCAACCGCAGACGAATGTATCTTTCCGAAAGGAACCGGTTACATTACGGATGTAGGCATGACTGGTGTAATAAACTCAGCGTTGGGAGTAAAATTTGAACTGGTGATAAAAAAATTAAAAACGAAAATGCCAGTTAGATTTGAAAACGCTACTGGAAAGTGCAAGTTGGATTGTATAATTTTTGACATCAATGAAAACACTAAAAAAACACAGCATATAAAAAGATTAACAGTTAATGGCTAGTTTCGCACTGAAAAATAAATAAATTTTGCAAAATAAAACAGTAATTATAATAAAAATTTTAGCAAATAATAAAAAATAAAAAGAAGTTTAAATAAAAACTTTACGAAAACACAAAATATTATAATTTTTATTTAAAAACCTATTGCAAAATATCAAAATTGCATATATTATAATAAATGCAGACGTAATATATAACTAAAAATGGAGGATTGAATATGGAAATTCTAAAAGTTTCGTCAAAGTCGGCTCCAAATTCTGTTGCGGGCGCTATTGCAGGCGTCATACGCGAGCATAGTTCAGTTGAGATTCAAGCAGTTGGAGCAAGTGCAGTAAATCAAGCAATAAAAGCTATCGCAATTGCAAGAGGATATTTGGCACCTACCGGTGTTGAATTGATTTGTATACCAGCGTTTGTAAATGTTACTATTGATGGCGAAGACCGCACAGCGGTTAAACTTATAGTTGAAACAAAATAATTTTTGACTAAAAAATTACCCGCACTATACCGCGCGGGTTGCTTATTTATCAACTCGGAGCTCAGAAACCTTGAGTTCCGAGTTTTTATTTACAGTATGGAATACGGCACTGCATTCAATTGAATTGTCCTTATAAATTTGATTTGCATTGCACATAATATTTACTAGGTGATATTATGTATAAACGGATTTTAATATTTTTCTCTATGCTTATGATTTCTTTAGGGTTTGCTGTATTAAACACATATAAAATTTCGAGAGGAGAAATACTTTGCGATGCAGCCGCCAGGCAAAGTTCTTATAAATTGAAGGTAGCTGCCATGAAGGGCAACATATATGATTGTAAAAAAAAGCCACTTGTTGGTGTAGACAGTGAAACATTTATTTCTGTAACGCCTGAAATTAATACACTTAACGTTTTGTCTCAAATTTTATCTGAAGATGAAAAAAATTTTGCATTTGAAGAGATTAAATCTGGTAAGCCGTTTGTAATGAAACTGTCAGACGAAAGACAGTTGATAGCCAAAGGCGTCAATACTTTCAAGGTGCCAAAAAGATATTCGAAAGACCAATTAGCACCGCACATAATAGGCTATTTGGACAATGATATGCAGGGAGTATGCGGAATTGAAAAATCCTTTAATGATTTTTTAAACAGTGCTAAAGGAAGTATTTTTGTAAAATACAAGGTTGATGCGCTTAATAGGCGTATACCCGGAGAAAGCAGTGTCGTTGATAATACAATGTATAAGCATAGTAAGGGTGTCGTCCTGACTATTGACGAAAAGCTGCAAAAAATAGCAGAACTTGCAGCGCAAAAATATATAAAAAAAGGCGCAGTTGTTATAACAGAAGTTCCAAACTGTGAAGTTCGCGCTTGTGTAAGTATGCCGACTTTTTCGCCAACAAATGTTGTTGAAGTATTAAATGATGACAATGCACCGCTTTTAAATAGAGCATTGTTGCCGTACAATATAGGTTCTGTATTTAAATTGGTAACAGCTGCCGCAATTTTAAATGAAAATAAAAATCCAGATGAAATGTATAATTGCATAGGAAATTGTAAAGTTGATGGCCATGAATTCCATTGCTTTGACAATAAAGGGCACGATTTAGTAAATTTAGAAAAAGCTGTAGCACTTTCGTGTAATACGTACTTTATAGAAAAGGCCTTGGCTATTGGCGGAGAAAAAATACTTGATTTAGCAAAAAAGTTAGGTTTTTCAAAAGAGTTTGAATTAGCTCCGGGAATTATCTCTAAAGCTGGAGTCTTACCAACTTTAGAAAATTTATCCAATAACAGAGTGATCGCCAATTTCTCTTTTGGTCAAGGAAAACTTTTAGTAACTCCAGTACAAGTTGCGGTACTGATAAATACTATCGCTTCAGGAGGGCTTTATTGTGAGCCTAAGTTGGTTGAGGGACTCGTAAACGAAAATTTGAATTATATTCAAAAAACGGCAAAACCGAACTTGACACGAGTTTTGTCTAAAGAATGTGCGCAAAATTTAATTCAATATATGAAAGCCTCCGTTGAATACGGCACTAGTATACGAGGCAAACCGGATGAAGGCATGGCTGCAGCGAAAACAGGAACGGCTCAGACTGGAATAAAGGCAACCGATCATTCGGTGATTCAAGCCTGGTATGCAGGAATTTTTCCTGCAGATAAACCTAAATATTCAATAATAGTTTTTGCTGAAGATGCAAAAGGTGGAGGAGAAAGCTGTGGCCCTGTATTTAAAAAAATTGCACAAGAGATTTTTTATAATGTTTTGAAAAATCGTTAAGTAGATTATTAAATTTTTATTATCTGGTTTGTAAACTCAAAACCACACATTTGAACTTTTGGCAGCATAAGATTATATAAATCAAACGCTCTCGCTTCAGTTTCTAAAAAAGTCATCGCAGCATGATTATTTTCAAGTTTTTTTATCTCAGAAATTTTTGTTACTATGGGCAACGTAGATTTATTTTTTGCAATTTTTAAAATTTCCTTTCCTTTTTCATTAAAGCCAAGAACTTTTATATATTGTGGTAAAAAGTTAAAAATTTCTTTGTTTATGTCTAAAAAAGCTGACAATAAAATTCGCTGAATACGGGCCTGTGTGTATCGTTTGCTTTTTATTTGAGCAAAAACTTCTTTTACAGAGGTCGAGTTTTGAACAGATTTATAAATCTTGTTTTCCATACCTTCTGTTACATCCGCAATTTGTAAAAAATCTGCAGGTCTCATGCATCTAAGTTTTGCTAAAAAAGCTCGCTCACAGTTTAAAATTTGAGCTGGTGCAAAGCCTTTCTTCACTTCTCTATTTAAAATTTCATAAGCACTTTTGGGCATAAAATTACTGATTTTTTCATTATTAATGAGCATTTTGCGCAAAAGAGTAGAATTCGCAAAATTTCCCACGTTATAATTACTGCTGTGCAAACAACTTTTGCGTAAAACCGGCATAAGCGCTACTTTAGAATCTAATCGGTTTAAACTTTTTATATATTCCACTGCTAAAATGTTATTCGAAGTGGAAAGTAGTTTTGCCAAATCTTCGCCAAAGAGTATTTTTATAGCTTTGCATCGTGCATTCGCAAATGAAATTCCCTGCTTTAAAAATTGTTTTGTGAGGTTTATGACTTCATAAGAATTGGAAATTTGTGCCGCTTCTTTTAAAATATTTATGTCATCATTTTCACAGCCAAAACTTAAAAAATTGATACAATTAAGAGAATTAACAAGAAAAACTGCGCCTAACGCAAACTTTTCTGCATTTGCAATTGAATATGGTATAGGAAGTTCGATAATTAAGTCACAACCATTCTTTAAAGCGATTTCAGCTTTTGCATACTTAGAAATGATTGATGGAGTTCCGCGTTGAGTGAAATTTCCACTCATAATAGCCACAACGTGTGTTGCTTTGTTTTTGTAAATTTGTTCAATTTGATATTTATGTCCATTGTGAAAAGGGTTGTATTCACAAATTATTGCCGTTATATTCATAAAAACATCTCCGAGAAATTTGTTTTTGTTCAATTTTCTTGACTTTTTCCCAATTATATTATATAATCATGAAAAAATTTTATCAAACGCAAAATGGAGGGTGTACATGAAAATACTTGTTGTAAATGCCGGAAGCTCTTCACTAAAATGCCAACTTATAGACATGTCTTATGAAATTGTTTTAGCTAAAGGAATTTGTGAAAAAATTGGACTAGAAAACGGAACTATTGTTTACGAAAATCATAAAGGCTATAAAAAAACTTTCTCAGAAAATTTTAAAATTCACGAAGATGCGTTTATCTTTTTAAAAGATTTAATTCTGGATAAAGAAATCGGTGTTATAAACAATTTAAACGAAATAAATGCAATTGGCCATAGAGTTGTGCAGGGAGGAGCTGATTTTAATAAGCCGACTTTAATAGACGAAAAACTGATTAATGCTATAAAAAGACTAATTCCTATAGCTCCACTTCATAACGGTGCAAACTTGCATGGAATATTAGTCTGTCGAGCACTTTTTGGTGAAAACTTCCCTCAAGTTGCAGTTTTTGATACAGCTTTTCACTCTACTTTGCCTGCCAAAGCATATATTTATCCGTTGCCTTATGAATTTTATGAAAAATACGGTATTAGGAAATACGGATATCATGGAATTTCTCACTACTATGTCAGCAGAGAATGTGCGAAACTCTTGAATGAAGATATAAAAAACACCAAAATTATAACTTGCCACTTAGGTAATGGGGCGTCAATTGCTGCGATAAAAGGTGGCGAATCTATTGACACAACTATGGGATTTACTCCTGCAGATGGCTTTATAATGGGAACTCGCAGTGGTTCCTTAGATCCTGGAATTGTGACATTTATTTCTGAAAAAGAAAATTTATCTATGAATGAATTAAATGAAATTGTTAATAAAAAATCTGGACTATTGGGAGTCTCTGGTGTTTCAAATGACGCTAGAGAAATTTTAGCAGCAGCAAATCAAGGCAACAAGAGAGCTTTATTAGCACAAGAAATCCTTTGTTATCAAGTCATGAAAGTTGTTGCATCGTACATTGCTGTTTTAGGAGGCTGTGATGCTATAGTTTTTACTGGAGGAATCGGAGAAAATAGATTTGAACACAGAAAAACCATTTGCAATTTACTTTCATTTATGGGGGCAAAAATCGATAGCAAATTAAATAAAAAGGCTATAAACGGTGAAAGAGCTCAAATCTCTGCAAAAGATTCTTCAATAAAAATTTTTGTAATTCCAACGAATGAAGAAATTGTCATTGCCAGAGAAACTTTTCTCAAAATGCAGAAATTTAATCAATAATATAAGCAGCTTTATGTGAAAATTGCTCACGCAAAGCTGCTTTGACCTTTAATAGTATTTGCACTATATTTTTAGAAATCTTTTTAATTCCGGAAATCTCCGCCGTTTGCGCTTTGCACCAACATTATGTTTAACTAAGATGGTGTCTTCCCCAATTATTTCAATATCGTCCCATTTTATTATGATATCATCTTCTCTGCCTAAAAGCCCACACCAGCGCAGTCTTCCATATATTACAATTGCAAGAAGTTTAGCGTCCTTTGTATCTATTTCCACATCGCTGACGCAACCAAGTCGCACACCAGTTTTTACATTTATTACTTCTTTATTTCTCATATCAACAACTCTGCACCTCATAAAAACCTCCTAACCAAAGCCAATTGACTTTAATTTTACCTAAATATATAATTAGATTATAAAATCAAAATGAGGAGAAAGACACGATGGAAAATGATATAATCAGATATAATCCGGAACCTAATACTGGTCTTTCTGACAAACAAATCTTGGACAGAAAAAATACTGGCCTTGTCAATAAAGATGTATCTATTCCCACAAAGACAATTCCTCGTATAATAAAAGATAATTTACTTACCTTATTTAATTTAATAAATTTTTTCTTGGCCGCTGCTATTATTTATGTCGGCTCCTTTAAAAATTTGCTGTTTATGGGGGTTGTTATATCTAACCTCATTATAAGTACATATCAAGAAATTCGTGCTAAGAAAACCGTAGATAAACTTTCGATACTTTCATCAAAAAAAGTAAATGCAATAAGAAATGGCACCTTGCAGCAAGTAAATATTGATGAGCTTGTTTTGGATGACGTTATCGAATTAGTGCAGGGCAATCAGGTTCCAGCTGATTGTAAAATTATATGTGGAAAATGTGATGTTAATGAATCTTTGCTTACAGGAGAATCTAATTCTATTTCGAAAAATGAGGGAAACTTGTTATTATCAGGAAGTTATCTTGTAAGTGGCAGATGTAAGGCTAAAATTGAGCATATTGGAAAATATAATTATGCCTCAAAAATTTCTAGTGGTGCTAAATATGTAAAAAAAGCAAATTCTCAGATAATGTCGGCATTTAACAAAATCATCTTAATCTTATCTGTGTTAATAATTCCGATAGGAATATTTTTATTTATGCATCAGCTAAAGCAAAATACTTTTGAAAATGCAGTTGTAAGCACGACAGCAGCTCTAATAGGAATGATTCCAGAAGGACTTATGTTGTTAGTGAGTACAGTTTTGGCGGTGAGCGTAGTAAGGCTCTCGAGGCATAAAGTTTTGGTTCAGGAGCTTTATTGCATAGAGACATTGGCAAGAGTTGACACTTTGTGCATAGATAAAACCGGAACTATCACTCAAGGAACCATGCGAGTTGAAGAGATTATTCCATATAAAAATGCTGATAAATCTGACGTTTATAAAGGTTTATCGATTATAGTAAACAACACCGAAGATACAAATCCAACATACTGTGCGATTAAAAATTTTGTAGATGAAAATAAAATCAGCTACAACAAAGCTGCGCAAATTGTTCCGTTTTCGTCAGAAAAAAAATGGTCAGGAGCCTACGTTAATGACCTTGGAAGTTATATAATGGGTGCTGCAGAGTTTGTTTTAGGCGAAAAAATTAAACTTATAGAAAAAGAGTTACAGCAATACAATAAAGAAAACAGAGTTCTTGTTTTAGCACACTCAAAAGATAAATTTACAGATAAAAATTTACCGAAAAATCTTGATTTGATGGGATTTATTTTGATAAAAGATGTAATTAGAGAAACTGCACCGGATACTTTAAAATATTTTTACGATCAGGGCGTTGACATTAAAATAATTTCCGGAGACAATATGCAAACTGTTTCTAATATAGCCAAGCGCGTTGGAGTTAAAAATTATGATAAATGCGTCGATGCAAAAACTTTAAAGACAAATGAAGATATTCAAAATGCGGTAAAAAATTGTTCTATTTTCGGAAGAGTTTCTCCAATGCAAAAAAAAGAAATAATTTGTGCGCTAAAGGAACAAGGACACACTGTAGCTATGACTGGCGACGGTGTAAATGATGTTTTGGCGCTAAAAGAAGCTGATTGCAGTGTAGTGATGGCAAACGGCAGCGATGCGGCAAGAAATGTTTCACAATTGGTGCTGTTAAATTCAGACTTTTCGTCAATGCCAAAAGTAGTTCTTGAAGGTCGGCGTTCGATAAATAATATTCAGCGCTCGGCATCATTATTTTTGGTAAAAACAATATACTCTACTTTGCTTGCGATATTATTCTTATTTTTCAATACTCCATACCCATTTATGCCCATTCAAATGACATTAACAAGTGTTTTCACAATAGGAATTCCATCATTCGTACTTGCTCTGGAACCAAACAAAAACCGAATAAGTGGAAATTTATTTTTTAACATAATAAGCAAGTCTCTTCCATGTGCACTGACTATAGTTGCATCGATTTTATCTATCATGGCACTGTCTGGAGTTTTAGGATTTAACTATACTGAAATTTCAACTTTATGCGTTATTTTGACTGGCTTTAATGGGCTTTCACTGTTGTTTAGCTTATGCAAACCTTTTAATAAGGTTAGAAAAGCGCTGTTTTCTTTAATGACAGGTACATTTGTAATTTGTTTAATATTTTTCACAAATTTATTTTCGTTATCAAATTTAAGTTTGAAACTAGTAATTGTAAGCGTTGTGCTTTGTTTTTTTGCAACATTCGTGCTCAGACTAATGTCGAAACTGATATTAAAATTTTTGTCGATATAATTGGCAAAAAATAAAAATTCGAACAAAATTTCGAAAATATAAAAAAATTATTGGCTAAAAAAGGGTAATAATGAAATAAATACCCGAGAAAACTTTCAACAATAAGGTGATATACAAAAACAGATGCAGATACGAAAATAAAAAATACAATTGCACTTTGATAAGCCAGGTTTCCTATGCCTCACAAAAGCGAACTGCAGAAAAGCAGGTAAGTTTGTTTTATAAATTTCGCTCATCTACCTAAGGTAAGCCACTTGACTAGACCACTATGTATTTACTTATTATAAAAATCACTTCACTGATTTTTTACGATTAATTACTGTAACACTGACTCACATATGCATTAAACTGCAAAAAGTCTACTCACATACAAAGCTAAACAAAATCTCTTATAATACTTTTTGTTAACTGCTTTTCTTTAACAATTTCGCACACAACTTTTTTATCAATTTTTTTTAATTATTTCTGATGCAGACTTATAAATACTATTCTCTGGAACAAAGCCTCTAACTGAACTAAGTGGATAAATATTACTATTTCTTCCAATAATAGTGCCTGGATTCAAAACTGTGTTACAACCGATTTCTGTGTAATCACCTATAACTGCTCCAAACTTTTTTAGCCCGGTATCGATTTTTTCTCCGTTATAAGCTACTTTAACTATACTTTTGTCTGATTTCACATTTGAAGTAATGCTACCAGCTCCCATATGTGATTTATATCCCAAGATTGAGTCTCCTATATAATTATAATGAGGTGCTTGAACTCCATCGAACAAAATCGAATTTTTTATTTCTGTAGAATTTCCTACTACAGCGTTTTTTCCAACTATAGCGTTGCCTCTAATATATGCACAATGCCTGATTTCAGCATATTCATCTACAATCAATGGGCCATTCAGGCATGCCGTCTTACTTACTTTCGCATTTTGGGCAATCCATATATCTTCCTTAACTTTTTCATATCTTTCTTCTGAAAGAATTTTTGTTAATTCTATTATAAATGATGAAATTTGTGGGATTATACTCCAAACTTCTTCATTGCTTATAAATAAGTCTTTTGCGATTGTGTTTTCTAAACTTAAAAATTTTATTGTCTTTGTTTGCATTATTATTTTCTCCCTAGCTTACTTAATAAGTTTAATTATAACAGTTGACATTTTAAAACTCAAGTTATATAATTTTTATGTAATTAATTTTTTATATTATAAATTCCTCTCAAAGATTTGTT
>FR883895.1 GCA_000435275.1 Clostridium sp. CAG:557 | reverse complement strand
TTCCATATTTCATTTCTGTTACATCAGTGATATGCTACCCATAAAGTAGACAGGAAAAAATAAAAACTGTTTACGAAATGGGGGCATATTTTTATGTATGAAGAAAAGAAGAAAAAGGAAATAAAGCCGGAAGAGAAGATAAAAGCAGTAAAAGAATTAATGGTAGGTGAAATATCACAAGAGAAGATAGGCAAAAAATATGGAGTTAATCGAGACACAGTACGGAGATGGTATATAAAATATACAGCATTTGGAGAATCGGTATTTACGCAAAATTGTTACAATATTATATATACAGAAGAATTTAAAAATAAAGTAGTTAAATCCGGCCTCAATGGGGATGGATCCGCAAAGATATAGCCATAAAATTTAAAATTCATAGTTCAACAACTATTTTAAAATGGGTAAAGGAGTATAATAGAGGCAAAACTTTTACAGATTTTAAAAGAGAAGAGACATGTAAGATGGTAAATGGGAAAGGCAGGAAAACAACATATGAAGAGAGATTGGAGGCGGTCAAATATTGTTTTGAAAACAAAAACGATTATGTGTACTTAAATGCAATTCTTGATTTAAGCGACAAAAGTATAGTTGCTTACAATATCGCACGATCCAATAACAACGATTTAGTATTTAAAAACTTTGATATAGCCAGAGAAAAATTTCCTAATGTCAAACCTATTTTTCATAGTGATCGTGGAATTCAGTATACTTCTGTTTTATTTAGAAAAAAACTTAACGATGATGGAATGATACAAAGTATGTCACGTATATCAAGATGTATCGCCAGTGGACCTATGGAGGCGTTTTGGGGCACTTTGAAATCTGAAATGTATTATCTTAAAACATTTAAAACTTACGATTAACTCGTAACCGCTATCAAGCAATAAATCGAATATTACAACATGAAAAGATATCAAAAACGATTGGGTCGTGTGACTCCAATCGAATTTAGAAATTATTTAAAGTCAAAATCTTTAAATTGATCATTTTATTTTTTCACTGTCTACTTGACAGGGGGGCACTTCAAGATGAGGTCTTTTTTATTTTACAAATCAGATTTTGTAGAGCTTTGAGCTTCAGCTTGATTTATCAAATCCTGAGATTGCTTCAGCAGGTCTATGAGGTAGCCAACAGTGACCGTTTTGTTTTCTGTATGTATAAGGCCACTCATTACCTGCGACATTGTTAGCAACTCTTGTGCCAAAGGTTTGTTACCCAGATTACCAGAAATCATCCATAAATAGGTTTCCAGGTCGGCTATACAACCTGCAGGGAACTCATTGTTGCCTTTTAGTTTTGGAATATCTTCTTTTATAATACGATTTAAGAGCTGCCTTGCAAGTGGAATAGGATAAATTGTCCCAGTGGGAATTTCGCTTTTGGAGGAAGCTGCGGATCCTTTAAACGTTATTTCTTTACTGTACTTTAGATATTGATGATTGCCGATAAAATAGCCGATTGTCCCTGCTACAGCTAAGCTTACCGCAGCAACTAGGATTGCTGGCAATGTCCATCTTATAGTTGCAATATTCGTTTCTGTAGATTGAATAGGAGACGAGCTAGTAGAAGAAGAATCAGGCATAGCCAATGAATAATTTCTTAGAGGAGCAATTAATAATGAAAGTACCAATACCCCACTAATAATGCATTTTAAAAATTTTTTCATGTTTTATCAATCCAATCTTTGAATTTCTTGAATAAAATATTCGCGAAGAGTTCTTAACCGCTTATTTACCGTTTCACAGCACTTCTTGACTTCTTCGACCACTATGCCCCAAAAATCATTCCGTGTGTTATAATCGCCTCTCACCAGTCTGATGTATAACTTAAAAAGGTTAAGGAAATCATCCTGATCTTTTTTTACTTCATCGAGGTAATCTTTTTTTGATTTTTTAATTTCCAAGTTAGCTTGCATATCGCGATACTCCAAAAATTGCTCAAAACTTTTTATTAAGCTTGATTTTTCAACAGGAGTTAGGTTTAAGTCATTTACTGCGAGTGCCAGTGGTGATTCCATCCCAGATAGTTCAGAGCTATTTTGAGCGCTCAAATATTCTTTGACGTCATTTTCGTTAAATTTTTGAATTTGCCCGCTTTGCGTACTTACCCCCGAGTCTGTAAGCAAATTGCTTGCAAACTGAATTATGTCATCACGAACAGCAAATTGCTTTACTGCGCGCGCGGCTGAAAACATTGAGGCGGCTTTTATTTTATCACATTCTTTTTCTGCGGTGCGAATATCTTTTTCCATTTCGTCTATCATATCCTGAAAAGACTCCGGCTTTAAAGACTCTGCGAGTTCGCGAAGTTGGGGACCAGTAAATCCCTCAAAAGAATATTGGCCAGAAATAATAGATGCTTTCGAGTCTAGCATTTTTTCGATTTTCTGAATAAATTTTTTGGTTTCCTGTTGGTCTAAGAAAATCATCGTTCGCTGCTCATCTTCCAGGATAATCTTACACCGATCAATAGTTATTCCTAAAATTGGTGCTTTATTCTGCTCAAAAATGAACCTATGTTCAAGAGTTAATCGATTTATTTTTTTACGCAGCTCAAACATAGCGCTAAGAGTTTCTTCATCTTTGCTTTGTAAGTCTTTTTCGAAGTTTGACAAATAGTAACTTGCTCGACTGAGTGGAAAAGTGAAATCGACAGCGTGGCCAACAGATGCCCTGGGAGTCATTTCTTCATAGTACTTATCCAACGCACTATTGATTTGAGCTATTGTGTTTTTATCATTAGAACCTGCAAGCATAATATCATTAAAGTTCTTTTCAATTTGGTTGTAATCTGAAGGAGCAAAAATATTTACGAAAGGATTTTTCAAATCTTTTTCTACAAAAGTTAATATTCCTTTTGTTGGGATTCCACTTTTGCGCAAAAGTTCACGGCTTTCACATTCTTTAATTAACTCTTTGCTTCTCTCCATTAGCAACCGTGCTTTATCGCGTGCACTTGCGACACCGTTCGACAGCCCAAACAAACCAAGCAAAAAATCCAAATTTGCAATGTTGTCTGTTACCCACATTCCCGGCAAACTAATTAACGTTGTGAAAAAACCTCCGTCATTAGCTTCGTTGTTCAAAAAGTTGCGGCCTAGTAGAAACGTTGTATAATATTCTTCATACAAGTTTTGCAGGGTTTTATACAAGGTGTCTCTTAATATGTCGAGGTGATTTTCGTAAAAAATGAAATATTCCTTACCGTTATCAGCCCTAAAGTGTGCGTCCGGTCTAACTCTAGGTTCAACAACTTCACCAGATTCAGTTTTGAAAGCGCCAAATCCAATTTCTTGCATTTCTGATAAATTTGGAGGATACGTTTTTAAAATTTCGCTTTTTCGGTGGGACTTTGTATTTGAGTTGAATGCAGTTTCATCAGCAAATACCTTAACGGGATACATTGATACAGAAAATAAATAACAGCAGCAAATTGAAGCAACTAATATCTTAAATACCTTATTTGTTTCCTTCATACCTAACACTCCTTTACCAAGGTGATACGTCCAAACATTCATAATTAATTTTAAAATCATCTCTTTCAGTAAAACCGCTTTTCACCTGAACCTTCCAACATCTTACTTTTTAATTATAACATATCACAAATTATTGTTCAATAAAATATACAGCTTTTTAATTATATCGATACTTTACACTAAAATGTTAGCGTTCTCTTGACTTAGGTGAAGGCTTCTCTTTAAAATATGAAAAAATAAAAAAGCCCCTTTCTGATATGCTACCCATAAAGTAGACAGGT
>FR883894.1:57793-85982 GCA_000435275.1 Clostridium sp. CAG:557 | reverse complement strand
CGGGCATTGTGGACCGAGTCCCGGAAACAACGAAAGTGCAGGAAAAAGAAAGAGTTGCCATATAACCAAAGGAAATCCTTACTTGAAAAATATGCTCTGTGAAATTGCTTGGGTTATTGCCGGAAAGAGAAATGCATATCTTGCCAATTGGTACTGGCGTTTAAAAAGTCAAAAAGGTGCTAAACGCGCCACCATCGCTCTTGCTAGAAAAATTCTCACCGTTATTTTTAACATGCTAAAAAATCTTGTCCCCTACGATGATCCTACCTACGAAACCTTAAGACTAAAGTATCAGAAAAGAAAGACTGAACGCTTTATTGGTGAGCTTACTAAGCTTGGATATCAAATTGTTGCTCCATGTTAAATATAATTTTTTGCAGACTTTTAAAAGGCAGGTTTTGCTTGCCTTTTTTCCTGCTGAGATTCACTTTCATGAGGTGTTGAAAACCTATTTGTCAAGGTGCAGTTGCTACTTTTTATTTTCGTAGCAAAGATCGCTAGTTATTTTGTCACACCTTTGTGCACAGCCATTGCATCATTTTTTAATAGAAAAATATAATTTTGAAGTATTGCGAAAAATCATTATGAAGAAATTTATTCCTATTATGTTATCATTAGTTCTTTTACTGGGACTATTTGTAAGCGCTTCATTTGCAGAGGAAATTCAACCTGTGAACTATTCAAAAGCTTCTAATGTACAACTTAATCGACCTTAAGAAGTATATTTAAATGTAAACAAAAGCTAATTCAAAAATACGAAAACATGATAAACGAAGAATCTGAACGTTACAAGATAAAGAAATCTTTTATGAAAATGTTAAAGGTACTTGTTGGTTGTAAAATTTTTAAACAAGGGTTCTAAACAAATACGGTTCCTGGTACTTTCTCTAATATTTAGACTCTTATTATAAAATAGGAAACACATTCAACAATTTCAAAGAGTTTTATTACAATTCAACTAATTTTCACAGTACATATTTAAATAACACAATGCAAAAAAGTTTAAAGGTTATAAAGTCGGTATTAAAATTTGATAACGTCAGTTTTCTTATAAGTTATAAAAAGCTGTTAAAAGTTATTAGTGAATGGAGGAATTGTAGGAGTAGGGGGACACTATAAGTCTCACGTACATAGCTTCTAAATAGGGCCTTAATAAATTAAGCAACAAGCACCGGTTTTCCTTCAGTGCTTACTCTTATCTAACTGAGAGCATTTGTTGAAATAGAAAAATAAATCTACAGCAGAGGTTATAAGGAAATTCAAAATAGAAGTGGCAGAAGCTTTAATCACACATTTAACACAAATGCAAGACAAAGACCTCCGTTAGCTCGAATGGAGACCTTTTTACTTTTTATTCTTTTATTTTTTTGAAGTAATTTATTAATGGTTCTTCGTAATTTAGTGATAAATTAGCATTGTCAAACTTTAAACCGGATTTCATAACTTTTGGGTCTATGTCAATAGAAAGCAAAAGCAACTTATTATTAAGCCACTTTTTATCTTTCACTTGCTGATAAAGTTCCCTACGAATAGCATTTACAAAGGCTTTTTTCTGTTCTTTGGTTAAAACAGTAACTATTCTATCCCCCAAAATCAACTTTCTAATAGACTCAAGTATGCCTTCATTGAATTTTCTTTCGTTTTATCACCAAACAATGTATCTTTAGCATTTCCAAATAGACCTTTATCCGGTTCTTTTGGCTTTTTTATTCCAAACATCCTATCTTTAATTCAGATAAATCCTTTAGTAAAAGTTCCCGTTATCTCTCCAATTGGCTCAATAATATTATCATGTGCAATGTAAATGATTTTTCCTATTATTAGGGTGCCAACCGTTGCCAAAATTGTTGTAGCAGGTGCAAGATATGTAAAAGCTCCCAATACGCCAGTAGACCCAACACCAATCAAAATTTTTTCTAATAGAGGTATCCAAAAAGCTTCTTCTTTTTCAGCCTCAGCTGTTTTTTCTAAATTCCTCAAGAAAGCATCAAATTCTTCTGTGCCGTCATAACGTATCAAATTTTTTATGCATGAGGCTTTACCATTTTTGCATGGCCCAACGCACCAACTATTAAGCCTCAGATCAAAATCTTTTATGCAATTATGCTCCATATCAATCTCAGCAAACACCGTTAAATGAGAAAAAGACACTAAAAAGCAAAAGGTCATTAACATAGATAAAAATTTCTCTTGCAAAAATTTCTGTATGTGCGATAATATTGTATAGCGCATTTTTACCTTGAATTTTCGGAGGCTTTATAATGAAAAATACCTGTTCAATCGTTTTAGCCGCAGGTGAAGGAACTCGGATGAAATCGAATATGCCCAAGGTTCTTTCAAAAGTTTTGTTTCGCCCGATGCTAAAATGGGTATTAAACGCCCTGAACAGCGCGGATATTTCAACTGTTTGCGTTGTTACCGGGTTCAAAAGCGATGTAGTTATTGACTATTTAAATCCACTTTCTTTGCCTTACAAGACTGTGATTCAAAACGAGCGAAAAGGCACGGCTCATGCGGTTCTAACGGCAAAAGAATTTCTTTTAGAGAATATTGACAATGACGTTCTTGTGCTTAATGGTGACTCACCGTTTATCGACAGCGACACTATAAAAAGTGCCTACGCTCTTCACAAAAGCCAAAATAACGCCGCAACGGTGATTTCTGCCAGAATAAAAAATCCTTTCGGTTACGGAAGAATTATTCGCACTAGTCACACCGGCACTTTGGCCGCTATCGTCGAACAAAAAGACGCTGACGAAAAAATTCAAAAAATTAATGAAGTCAACTCTGGCGCCTATTGGTTTAATATTCGCTCACTTTTGGAAGTTTTACACAGCATCAAAAATAACAATTCTCAAGGAGAATTTTATCTGCCAGACGCTATAGGGTTACTACTTTCACGAGGTTTTAACGTTAATGCTTATATTTCTCAATCAGAAAATACCGTTCTCGGCGCCAACAATCCAATTCAGTTGAATGAACTCAATAATATCGCTCGAAATCAGATTTTAAAAAAATTGATGATGAATGGCGTAGACATTCCTTGCACGGACAGCATTATCATTACTGATGAAGTTAAAATTGGGCAAAATACCTGCATTCTTCCTGGCACCGTTATTACCGGAAAAACCATCATTGGCACAAACTGTTCCATTGGTCCTAACGCTCACATTGAAAACTGTCTAATTGGAAATAATATTTCTCTTCGAGCCGTTGACTGTGCCCATTCTCGCATTCTCTCTGACGTTTCAATCAGACCATTTTCTGTTATAAAAAACGATAAATTGGTATAATTTCACAAAATTATACTTTTTGTAATACAAAATAGAACTGGGGAGACAAATTATGAATTTTCATGGTAAAGGCATCAAAATTTTTGCAGGAAATTCGAATCCAACAGTGGCAAAACACATCGCAGACGCTTTAAAAATGCCTCTTGGTAAGGTGGATGTAAAAACTTTCAGCGATGGAGAAATTTCTGTTTCACTAAACGAATCAGTTCGCGGCTCGGACTGCTTTATTGTTCAATCGACTTGTAATCCTGTCAACCAAAATTTGATGGAATTACTTATAATGATTGATGCAATGAAACGAGCTTCTGCTGCCCGAATCACCGCGGTTATCCCGTATTTTGGATATGCTCGTCAAGACAGAAAAGCTAAGGCTCGAGATCCAATTTCTGCAAAACTTGTGGCCGATTTAATTACGACTGCCGGCGCAGACCGCGTACTTACCATGGATCTCCACGCTCCCCAAATTCAAGGATTTTTCAACATTCCCGTTGATCACCTTGTTGGAGGTCGGTTATTGGCATCTTTTTTGAAAAATAAAGTCAAAAATTATACCGATGAGTACATTGTTGTTTCTCCGGATTTGGGCTCTGTAACGCGCGTTAGGGCTTTCGCTTCAAAACTTTCGCTCCCGATTGCTATCATCGATAAACGCCGTCAACGCGCAAATGTCTCGGAAGTGATGAACATTATTGGTGACGTGAAAAATAAAAATGTTATACTCGTCGACGATATGATCGACACTGCTGGAACTTTATGCAATGCCGCTTCTGCCGTCATTGAAAAGGGCGAAGCCAATGCAGTTTTGGCGTGTGCAACTCATGCAGTTTTGTCTGGACCTGCCATCGAGCGCATCAAAAATAGTTCTATTAAAGAATTATTTTTGCTAGATACCATTCCGATTCCAAAAGAAAAATTCATCAATAAATTTAACGTTTTATCGGTTGCATCACTGTTTGCGGAAGCCATAGAGCGAATTTACGAGGACGTTCCTGTTTCATCCATGTTCAATTAAATTTTCGGACAAGTCCATATTTTATTCCGGCGGGGTATAAAAATATCCCGTCATTTAGTTATTTTTCGAAAAAGAGGTGCAAAATCATGTTTAATTTATTTCAAAAATCGAAAATAAATTTTATGGTCGTAGGGCTTGGAAACCCTGGTGACAAATATAGAAACACTCGGCACAACGCTGGTTTTATGGCTATTGACTACATTCTAAAAGAGAAAAATATCCACTCAAAAAAAGTAAAGCATCATGCAGAAATTTTTGAAACTACAATCGCACAAAAACGTGTACTATTAGTAAAGCCTTTAACCTATATGAATTTGAGTGGCGATGCCGTCGAGGAAATTTCGAGTTACTATAAAATTCCATGCGAGAACATCATCATAGTCGTAGACGATATTTCTTTGCCCGCAGGTAAATTAAGAATTCGCCGAAAAGGCAGCGCTGGCGGTCATAACGGACTAAAAGATATCATTTTCAAAATTGGAACTGACACTTTTCCTCGCATAAAAATTGGAGTCAACCCAAAGCCCAATAACTGGATTTTAGCCGATTGGGTTTTGTCAAAATTCTCCAACGACGAACTCAAAAAAATCGATTCATCAATAAAAAATACTTATCAAGCACTTGAGTTGATAATCAGCGATAAAATCGACAGTGCAATGAATAAATTTAATTCTTGAGAGGCGAAAGTATGGCATTTCTTGATGAAATATTATTAAAGTCAAACGATTTCAAAATTATACTTAATGAAATATTCGAAGCAAAAAATACAATTAGTATCTCAAATTTAGCTGACATTCATAAAGCCCACTTTGCTCATTCAATCACAAAAATCAAAAAAATTCCTGCACTTTTAATAGTCCCGAATGAAAATGTCGCGCAAAAAATGGTATCAGATTTGAACTTCATGGGCAGCAAAGCGAATTTTTATCCATCGCGTGACTTTAATTTTTATAATATAAATGGTCAATCTAAAGAATTTGAACATCAACGAATCGCGGTTCTAAGCCAAATTTTCCATAATGAACTCGACATCGTTGTTTCTACTATAGATGCAATAATGCAGTTTACAATGCCAAAAACGACGTTTCAATCTTGTAAATTCAAATTAACTTCAGGCATGAATATTTCCCCAAAAGAAATTAATCAAAAGTTAATAAAAAGTGGTTATGAACGCTATGAACAAGTCGATGGAGTGGGGCAGTTTTCTTTACGAGGAGGAATATTAGATGTATTTTCAACCAATAGTAATAATCCTATTAGGGTCGAATTTTGGGGCGATACAATAGATTCCATAAGCTATTTTGATATATCAACCCAGCGTCGAACTGAAACTATTCAATCCATAGAAATAGTCCCTGTGCGTGAGGTAATTTTAAACTCCCCGGAAAAACTTTTAGCTAAAATTCAGCAGCTAAAAGATAAATTATCTTTAAAAATGCCTCATTCTAAAGCTGTAGAAATTTTAAATACAGAAATCGACCAACTCAAAAACACCGGCAATATCGGCTCGAGAGACAAATTCATAAGCCTTATTTATGAAAATCCTAACACACTATTGGACTATCTTCCTAAAAACACGATAACTTTCATATGTGAACAAGCTCAAGTTAATGATCGGCTAAAAACTCAACAAGAAAAATGGGTTGATGACTTTACTTTATATTTAGAAGATGGAATTTTATGCAAAGAACTAAGCTCTTATCAACTCGATAAGAACGCCATTTTATCATTTTTATTAAATAAACAAGCAGTATATTTAGATTTATTTTTAACTCAAAGTTATTTCTCAAAAATAGACAAAAATATATCTTTTAATGCTCACCAAGTTCCAAGTTGGAATGGTAGTATATCACTATTAAAAGAAGATTTAAATTCATTTAACAAAAAACAAACTATCGTTATTTTAGCCGGCACTCAAAAAGCCACAGAACGCATTGTATTCGACTTAAGCGATATTTTTAACAATGTACAATTAGTAAATAATTTAAATAATATACAAACTGGAATTAAAAATATTGTTCCTGGTTCTCTTTCATCTGGTTTTGAATATCCAGAAATTAACTTTTCACTTATCACTCACAATCAAATCGAAAAATCGAAAAAAAATATTCAAAAAAAGAAAAATAAATCTAAAAACATATACAGCATTTCCGATCTAAATATTGGTGACTATGTTGTTCACAGTATGCATGGTATTGGCATTTTTAACGGCGTTCATAAGCTTGAAATTCAAAATGTGAAAAAAGATTATATAAAAATTTCTTATGCAAAAGGAGACACTCTTTATGTGCCTGTCACTCAGCTCGATTTGGTTGACAAATATATTGGGCCTGGCGCCGAAAGCCGCGTAAAACTTAATAAACTGGGCTCAAATGATTGGCAAAACTCTAAATCTAAGGCTAAAAAAGCTACGCAAAATATTGCAAAAGAGCTCATAAAACTGTACTCGGCGCGAATTCAAACAAAAGGACACGCCTTTTCTGAAGATAATGAGCTTCAACGAGATTTTGAGGCACAATTTGAATACGAGGAAACTCCTGACCAAATGAGGTGTATTGATGAAATAAAAGCTGATATGGAAAAATCTGTTCCAATGGACAGACTTTTGTGCGGCGATGTTGGCTTTGGAAAAACAGAAGTAGCTCTGCGTGCGGCATTTAAGTGCGTTTGCGACTCAAAACAATGCGCAATTTTAGTACCAACAACGATTCTCGCATGGCAACACTTCCAGACCATTTTGAAACGCTTTGAAGCCTTCCCAATTAGAATTGAACTGCTTTCACGATTTCGCACACCAAAGCAGCAAGAAGCTATTTTAAAACGGCTTAAACGAGGTGAAATCGACATAATCATTGGAACACATCGACTCGTGCAAAACGACGTTTCTTTTCACGATTTAGGCCTTGTAATCATCGACGAAGAACAAAGATTTGGTGTAAAACAAAAAGAAAAATTCAAGGAAATTGCAAAAAATGTCGACATTCTCACGTTATCTGCAACACCTATCCCACGAACTTTAAATATGGCAATGTCTGGACTTCGAGACATGTCCTCGCTCGAAGAAGCCCCTCAGAATCGTGTCCCTGTGCAAACTTACGTGCTGGAACACAACCAAACTATCATAAATGATGCTATCCGAAGAGAATTGCGGCGTGGAGGCCAAATTTATTATATGCTTAACAACGTTGGCAAAATTTCTCAAAAAGCTATCTCACTGCAATTACAAATTCCAGAAGCTAAAGTCGGTTACGCTCACGGGAAGATGTCTGAGCAAGAATTATCCAAAGTATGGCAAAAAGTTATTGAGCACGAACTAGATATTTTAGTCTGCACAACCATCATCGAAACCGGCATCGATATCGCGAATGTGAACACATTAATCATCGAAAATGCCGACCATTTAGGTCTCTCTCAATTGCATCAAATTCGCGGGCGCGTTGGCCGTTCAGAACGTCGCGCTTTTGCTTATCTCACCTACAATCGTAGCAAAGTTCTGAGTGAAATTTCTCAAAAAAGACTTTCCGCTATCAAAGAATTTACTGAATTTGGTTCCGGATTTAAAATCGCCATGCGAGACCTTGAATTACGCGGTGCGGGAAATATTCTTGGTGGCGAACAACATGGCCATTTGGCAGATATTGGCTACGACATGTACATCAAGCTGCTGAGTAACGCCATAAATGAAGAAAAAGGGCAACCTGCTGAAACTCTTGATGTGGAGTGCCTTGTCGATATTCAAGTTAACGCTTATATTCCAGAAAAATACATTTCAAACGTAAATCAGCGACTTGATATTTATCGCAGAATCTCAGATATCCGCTCTAAAACCGATTCCATTGATGTAATTGATGAATTAATTGACCGTTTTGGTGATCCACCTGAAAGTGTTACAAACCTTGTTGACATCGCCCTCATCAGAAATACTGCCGCTTCTTTGGGTATATATGAAATTCGCCAACAAAATGACAATTTTTTACTTTTTTCTAACAATTTAAACGAGTCTATTCTTGAAAAATTTATAAAATCTATGAGTAAACGAATTACAATTAAATCTACAAATAAACCTCACATTTGCATCGCGATTGACTCTTCTCTGTCTGTTATCTCTAACTTGAAAGATATTTTGGGCATTTCTTAATTTTATATGGACTTATTAAAAAAAAAAGTGTATAATTTGATTAAATAATATCTACTGCTTACCTTTAGCTAGGGGCGCAGCCCTCACAAAAAACTCATTTTTATGAGCTTTTTGTGGGGTTCAATTGATATAAAATATCGATTGAACCAAAAAAATTTTATAAACATAAAATTTTTCAGGGCTGCGCCCTAATCGATGGTCAGTGAAAAAAACGGAGGTATAAAAATGAAATTTGTAAAAAAATTAGTCACTCTACTAACTATTTGTACGTTTTTCGTAACCGCAACAGCTTGCGCAAACAACGGCTGGGCAATAAAAGGTGAAGGAGAGTCTTTATCGACAAGTATTTACGTTTTTTACTTAATGCAAGCTTATCAAGAAGCAACGCAAAAATTAACTCAAGAAGGTAAATCCACAAGCGACATCAGCAATGAAAAAATTGAAAACCAAACCGCACCAAATTGGATTGCAGAAAAGGCACTAAAAAGATGTAAAGAATTAATCGCGACTGAAAAGATGTTTAAAGATATGAACTTAAGTTTGACAGAAGAAGAATCTAAGAAAGCTCAAGAAACGACTGACTCATTGTGGGAATCTTCTGGAAATATGTATGAAAAAAACTTTGGCATAAATAAAGACGCCGTGCATCAGGCAAGTAGTCTACTTAATGCTAAAATAGATAAAATTTTTCATGCAATTTATGGAAAAGAAGGTTCGAGTGCGGTTTCTGATGATGAAATTAATGATTATTACAAAAACAATTATGTGAAAATATTATTTTACTCAAAAGTTCCTTACGAAGCGACAGAAAGTGAAGATGAAAACAATAATTCTGAAGCAGAAGAAAACAAAACTGAAAACGAAGCCTCTGAAGGTGAAAATAAAGAAAATTCCGAAACAAATAAAAAAGTGGATACTGACGAATCAATTCAAAAAGAATTTGACGAATACACATCATCAATAAACTCTGGCTCACAAACAATTGACCAACTTCGCGATACTATCAAAAAAAGCGAAAACATCACCGATGACACCGACCCATTGGTTGAACAAATTATAAATCCAAATTCATCTTCGTTAACAACTGAAATCAGTGATGCTGTAAATAAATTAGATGCCGGAAAATCAACTTACATCAAATTTAATGACGTTTATTTTATGCTAATTAAGTCCAGCAATCCAGTAGAAAACCCTGATTTAAGTGAAGAAAGTAAACGCGATAGTATTTTATATGACATGAAAAATAAAGAATTCGAAAATAAAATTGAAGAGACCGTAAACAGTATTAATTTTAGTATAAATTACAATGCTGTAAATCAATTCAACCCAGTGATGTTTAACAAATTAGTCACAGCGTAAAATAAAGCAAAAAAGGCATTTCTTTTCTTAGAAATGCCTTTTATAATAGAATAAGCTTTATAAAAATATTATTTTAGCAAAATTTCTTTTTATAAGATTCTATGCACTTTTCAATAATTTTAACTGCTTCTTCTGCGCCTTTAATACCCTTTATTTCAGTCTTTTTACCTTCTAAATTTTTATAAACGGTAAAGAAATGACTCATTTCATCAAATATATGCTTTGGTAACTCGCTGATATCTTTATATCCGTTATAAACCGGATCTTTAAATGGAATTGCGATGATTTTTTCATCATTTTCACCGCTATCTACCATAGAAATTACACCAATTGGGTAACATTTTACTAAAGTCATCGGATAAATATTTTCCGAACAAATAACTAAAACATCCAACGGATCGCCATCTTCCGCATAGGTGCGCGGAATAAGCCCATAGTTTGCAGGATAATGTGTTGACGTATGTAAAATACGGTCTAACTTCAACATTCCTGTTTCTTTATCAAGTTCATATTTTGTTTTGCATCCCTTTGGAATTTCGATTACTGCAGTAAAATTGTTTGCAGAAACCCTCGTAGCATCAAGATCATGCCAAATGTTCATATTATAGCTCCTTTATTTTAAAATTTTTATTTTTTATTATTATAACATACTTTGACACTAAAAGTAAATTATTATTTACAAAATGTGTAAATAAATATATTTTTCATGTTAAAAAGCACATATTTGGAGGTAAAAAAATGAAAATTAAATCAAAAATAATATTATTTTCACTATTTTTAACAGTAATCATCGTAATCGGAGTTTTTTGGTGGTTTTCTCAAAACAAAAAAAATATTATTCCTTACGAAAATAAAGATTTTCAACAAAACGCAACCTCTAATGTTGAAAATCTTAACATAAATCCGCTAACTGGCTTAACTTTGAGCAACGACAAAGTGAACAATCGCCCGATTGCCATAATGATAAATAATCTGCATTCTGGACAACCTTTACTGGGAGTAAGCGAGGCTGATATCATGTATGAGTGCCCTACAGAAGGCGGTATTACACGAATTTTAGGCGTTTTCAAAGACCCATCTTCTGTACCCGCTATTGGAAGTGTCCGCAGTTCTCGGCCATATTTTATCAGCATTGCAAAAGGTCTCGATGCAATTTATTTTCATCTTGGCGGCAGCACTCACGCTTACGAAATTTTAAAGAGCGGATACATCGATTCTATTGACCTAATTAAAGGTCAATTTATGTGGCGTGATCAGAACAGACTGAAAAATTTAGGTCTTGAACACAGCGCTTTAACCTCTGGTGAAAGAATTAATGAAGGGATAAAAAGCAAAGCTTTCCGAACTCAACTGGATGAAAATTACAAATATTCTCAAAAATTCAGCGAAAATTCTCAAGTTTTATCTGGTAGCGATGCAACCAAAATTACCGCTGTTTTTTCTGGTTACAAAAGCACTACTTTCACCTACGATGAGCAAAATCAAACATATCTTATTTCGCAGTTTAACAAGCCTCAAATGGACGATAATGTTAAAAAGCAAAATTCTAAGCCAAACATCATTTTTTTGAACATTTCAGCCAAAAATATCGATAACACTGAACTTTTAAAGCTTGACTTGATTAGTCGAGGCACGGGAAAATATTTCTCTCACGGAAAATGCATCGACATCAACTGGGTCCGCAACAAAGACACTTCTCCTTTCGAATTTTTCACCACCAATAATGAGCCACTTGTTATGGTTCCCGGCAAATCATATGTTTGTCTGCTCGCTCAATGGGCTCACATTAATATCGAATAGGACAAAAATTGATGTGCTCATTACTATAAAAAGCGGCGCACTATACCGCGCGCCGCTTTTTTTTAACAAAACAAAAATAATTTGTTGAAAATTTATTTATCTATTTTTATAGCGTTGTTCATATATGGCCTCAAAATTTCTGGTATTGTAACAGAACCGTCTTTATTTTGATAATTTTCTAAAATCGCTGCAACAGTTCTTCCAACTGCCAGCCCAGAACCATTCAACGTATGAACAAATCTTGCTTTGTCAGTTTTATTATCTTTAAATCTAATTGCAGCTCTACGAGCTTGATAATCTTCAAAATTCGAGCAAGATGAAATCTCAACATATCTATTATAAGACGGCATCCAAACTTCAATATCATAGGTTTTTGCCGATGAAAAGCCCAAATCGCCTGTTGACAAGCAAACTACTCTATAAGGCAAATTTAAAAGTTGTAAGACGTATTCTGCATCATTGGTCAAACTCTCTAGTTCAGCATAAGAATCTTCTGGCTTGACAAATTTTACTAGCTCAACTTTATTAAATTGATGCTGCCGTATCAAACCTCTGGTATCTCTGCCTGCAGACCCAGCCTCTGCTCTAAAACAGGCCGAATAAGCACAAAACTTTATCGGCAAATCGGTTCCATCTAAAATTTCATCACGAAAGTAGTTGGTAACCGGTATTTCCGCTGTCGAAATCATAAAATAATCATCATTTGCAAGTTTAAATGCGTCATCTTCAAACTTTGGTAACTGTCCTGTTCCGGTCATAGAAACACGATTTACAACATACGGTGGTAAAATTTCTGTATAGCCCTTATTAGAATGTGTATCCAGGTAAAAATTTATGAGTGCTCGTTCAAGTTTGGCTCCAAAACCCTTATAAAAATGAAATCTCGCGCCTGTAACTTTTGCCGCCCTTTCTGGGTCTAAAATCTTCAAAAATTTTCCTAAATCCCAATGAGCTTTCGGTTTAAAATCAAAACTTCTATGTTCCCCCCAACGTCTAATTTCTACATTATCTGAATCATCTGCCCCCACAGGAACCATTTCATTCGGAATATTTGGAATCGCCAAAATTTTCTCTCGCAAATTTTTTTCTATCTGATTTAAATTACTGTTAACCAAAGATATTTCGTCAGATAAATCTTTCATTTCCCGCATTACTTCTGACGTATCTTCTCCATTTTTTTTCATCTCCGGAATCTTTTTTGTTACCGCATTTTGTTTTGATTTCATCTTCTCTACCTTTGCAGTAATCTCTCTTCTATCTGCGTCAAGCTGCAAAACTTCATCAATATACGTATCCATATTCGCGTTACGTTTTCTCATTGCGGCTTTGACTAAATCAGGATTTTCTCTGATAAATCTTATATCTAACATAAAAAAACTCCTTTAAAAATTACTTTCTCCAAGACATTTTGCAATATTCGCTAAATCATCATTATCATAAAACTCTATTTCAAGAACACCTTTGTTTTTTCTTGGTTTATCCTTAACTTTAACACGTCTGCCCAAAATTTCTTTTAAAGAAATTTCCACTTCATCAAAAAATGGATTTCGCTTTCTAATTGGCTTCACTTGCTTCTCTTCAGAGCCTTCTCGATCCAAAATATCCTTGCATAATTTTTCAACTTCTCTAACCGATAGAAAATTTTCTACAACTTTATTCGCTACTTTTTCTATGTCTTCGCAATTTTTCAAGGTAAGCAATGCTCGTGCATGACCTGCTGTCAAAGCTCCCTCTGAAATTAACTCTATAATTGACTGAGGTAAACTTAAAAGTCTAATAGCATTCGCAATTGCTGAACGTGACTTTCCAACAGACTTCGCTATTTCATCTTGTGTTAATTTGTAAGATTCAATTAAAGATTTATATCCCAAAGCTTCCTCGATTGGAGATAAATTTTCGCGTTGTAAATTTTCTATCAGCGCAATTTCCATAACTTCACTATCAGATAACTCTCTAACTATAGCTGGAATTTCTGATAGTCCCGCCATTCTTGAAGCCCTCCAACGTCTTTCTCCGGCTACAATTTGATAACAATCTGCTGAAATCGGCCGCACTAAAAGAGGTTGAAGTACTCCATGTTGCGATATAGAATCTGCTAATTCTGCTAGTGCTTTTTCATCAAAATCTGTCCTAGGTTGCGATCTATTTGGTTCAATTTCAGAAATTTTTAACATAACAGAAGCTTTATTTTCTGTCTCATTCTCTATAAAAATCGCATCTAGACCTTTTCCTAAACCACTTTTTTTGGCTGACATTATCTAAAATCACCTCTTTCATTGTATTTTTTCAAAATTTCCTTTGCTAATTTCATATAAGCTCTTGAACCTTTGCCATATCTATCATAATAAACTACAGGCATTCCAAAACTCGGTGATTCTGAAAGTTTTACTGTTCTTGGAATAAATGTATCAAATACTTTTTGCCCAAAATAACTTTTAACCTCATCGGCTACTTGTTGATTTAACTTCAATCTAGAGTCAAACATTGTTAAAAGCACGCCTTCTATTTCTAAATCCGGATTATATGTTCTTTTTATCCTTCTAACTGTATTTACCAACTGAGAAAGCCCTTCTAACGCATAAAATTCACATTGTATAGGAACTATAACAGATGTGCACAAACACAATGCATTTGTTGTGATTAAGCCTAAAGACGGTGGACAATCAACAATTATATAGTCATATTGATGCTGGGCTGCTGCAAGTGCTTGACTCAATTTTGCTTCTCTATTTTCCATATCAGCTAACTCTATTTCTGCTCCAGCTAGTTCCATATTAGAAGGCAAAATATCTAAATTATTAAAATTTGTCTTTCTAATAGCTTCACTAACTCTATCAACCTCTAGTAAAACATTATACACAGAGCAACCCAAATTTCTCTTATCTAAACCAACTCCACTTGTTGTATTTCCTTGTGGATCCATATCTACCAGCAAAACCTTTTCCTTTGATTTACCCAAAGCTGCTGCTAAATTTACTGCTGTTGTTGTTTTTCCTACTCCACCTTTTTGATTGGTTACAGCAATTATTTTTTTCATTTTGTTCCCTCCTTTTCAAACTTTATAATAAAAGTATATCACATCGGTTTAAAAAATCAAGAAAAAGCTAGAATGTTTCACGTGAAACACTCTAACTTTTTTTACCATATTAGTTTTCAAAATTCATAACGGATTTTTTAAAATTTTTGCACTGTTTCTTGGATAAGTATTTGAATTACTAAACAATTTTTTAAATATAATAATATTTCTATCTTTTTCATTCACCAAACTAAATTCTTTAGATCCGGTAACTTCTATGTTTAACATTTTCTGTGCATTTTTCGAATTGCTTAATTCCTCACAAGCATTTCTACCTTTCAAAGCTAAAAAAACTCCATTTATTTTTACAAAAGGTGTGCAATACTCTAATAAAATATTCAAAGGTGCCACAGCTCTAGACACAACGGCATCAAACTTTTCTCGATACGTTGCCTTTTTGCCTGCATCTTCTGCTCTTGCATGAACCAATTCAGCTTCAATGTCCAAAAAAGAAATCAGTGAATCTAAAAAATTTAAGCGTTTATTAAGACTATCCAATAATGTTAAATTTATGTCTGGTCGAACTATCTTTAAAGGAATTCCAGGAAAACCCGCACCAGTTCCTATATCTATTACTTTTGCATTCTTAGGAATTTCATATGAATCTAAGACTAACAAACTATCTAAAAAATGCTTTACCGCAATCTCGTTTGGCTCTAAAATTGCTGTTAAATTCATTTTTTTATTCCATTCTATTAATAAGTTTGTATAGTTTTCAAACTGCCTAATCATTTTTTCAGTCAACTCATAATGGCTTTTTTTTAAAATTTTTGAAACATCATTACAAAAGTTATTCATTTTTCGTCCTTTCATCATATTTCTTATTATGTGACAACCAAATTAACAAAACTGATATATCTGCTGGACTTACACCAGAAATTCTTGATGCTTGTCCTATATTTTCCGGTTTTATTTTATTTAATTTTTCTATAGCTTCTAATCTTAAACCTAATATTTGTGAATATTCTATATTTTTAGGTAAATTTTTCTCTTCTAAATTTTTCATTTTTTCAATTTGCGCTATTTGTTTTTTTATATATCCTTCATACTTTATTTCTATCTCTATTTGTTCAAAAATTGACTTATCTAACTCAGGTCGATTTACATCAATTTCTGATAAATTTTCATATGTAAGTTGAGGTCTTTTCAATAAATCAATCATACGAAAGCCAGAAATAATTTCAGATGTTTCACGTGAAACAATTAAATCATTAACTTTTTGGGACGGTGGTATTACTAAATTCTTTATCCTTTTTATTTCTTCATTTTTTAATAATTGTTTGTTTTTAAATTTTTGCCACCGTTTTTCAGAAATTAACCCTACATTTCTACCAATAGGAGTTAACCTCTCATCCGCATTATCTTGACGTAAAACCAATCTATACTCAGAACGAGATGTCATCATTCGATAAGGATCGCTAACTCCCTTTGTTACCAAATCGTCGATAAGTGTTCCTATATATGAAGACGCCCTATTCAATCTTAAATCCGGCTTCTTTTTTACTTTCAACGCAGCATTTATTCCGGCTATCAATCCTTGGGCTGCTGCTTCTTCATAACCAGAACTTCCATTAAACTGGCCAGCTCCAAATAGTCCCGAAAGACTTTTAAATTCTAAAGTGGCATACATTTGAGTTGGATCAACACAATCATATTCTATGGCATAAGCCGGTCGCATTATCAAAGCGTTTTCAAAACCAGGAAGAGTATGATAAAACTGTTGTTGGACCTCTTCTGGCAACGAAGATGACATTCCTTGAATATACATCTCATCTGTATTTAAACCACAAGGTTCTATAAAAAATTGATGTCTTTCTTTATCTGCAAATCTAACAATTTTGTCCTCTATACTTGGACAATACCTTGGTCCCTTTCCCTCAATTTTTCCAGAATACAGAGGTGACCTACGTATGTTTTTTAAAATTATATCTTTTGTTTTTTCATTAGTATACCCGATATGACAAACTACCTGATTTCCACCTATATTACTAGATTCATACGAAAAGGGAACTACTCTTTCATCGCCTTTCTGAATTTCCAACTTAGAAAAATCTATACTAGATTTTAAAACACGCGCTGGCGTACCTGTTTTAAATCTACGTAAACTCAAACCAAGCTTTTTGAGTGATTCACCTAAAAAACTTGAAGGAAATATTCCATCTGGACCGCTCTTAAAAGAAACCTCTCCGACAAAAATTTTACTATTTAAATACGTTCCTGTCGCAATAATAACCGTTTTTGATCGATAAACAGCGTTCATTCGTGTAACTAATTCCCATTCTCCATTTTCAATCTGTGATATTTCCACAATTTCAGCTTGTCTAAGATGCAAATTTTCTTGTTTTTCAAGTTTATATTTCATCGTATTTTTATATTTTTCTCTATCAATCTGAACTCGCAAAGAGTGTACAGCTGGTCCTTTACCAAGGTTTAACATTCGGCTTTGTAAAAAGCATTCATCTGCGGTTTTTCCCATTTCTCCACCCAGTGCATCTATTTCTCGCACCAAATGACCCTTTGCTGTACCTCCAATGGAAGGATTACATGGGCAATTTCCCACCGCATCCATGTTTATGGTGAAGATTGCTGTTTTGCAGCCCAGTCTAGCTGCTGCTAAAGCTGCTTCTATACCCGCGTGCCCTGCACCTATCACCGAAACTTCATACTCTCCTGCAAAATATTTCAAAAAACTCACTTCTTTTTTCAAAATTTAAAGCGTCGGTCAAGCAGGTTGCAAATCTGCGCTGGTCGACGCATCATATTTTTATTATTTTCCTACACAAAAATCTGAAAAAATTTTATCCACTACCACCTGAGTCACTTTCTCACCAGTTAATTCAAAAAGTTCATCCAGTGCATCGTTTATTGAAACCGTTACGGCATCTAAAGTCAGTCCCATATTTATTGCTTCCTGTGCTTTCTCAATACTTTTTAACGCATTTTTTACCGCTATAAACTGTCTTTCTGATACCAAAATACCCTCTGATGGCTCTATTTTTTCAGTTCCTAGAACCTTTAAAATACTTTCTTTTAAAAATTCTATTCCTGCACCGTTTTTTGCTGATATTTCGACCATTTCTTCTGCGAAATCTTTTAGATAATTGCCGTCTACTCGTCGAATTAAATCGCATTTATTTAAAACTACAATTGATTTATTTTCCTTTATAGATTTAAGTAAAATTATTTCTTCTTCAGTTAACTCTCTAGAACCATCAATTACAAAAAGAACTAGTTCTGCAGATTTTGCGCAGGCTTTCGCACGATTTACTCCTATATTTTCGACCAAATCAGAAGTTTTTCGAATTCCCGCTGTATCAGAAATTCTAAGTGTGATATCCCCAATATTCACTGTCTCCTCCACAATATCTCGTGTTGTTCCAGGAATATCTGTTACAATACTTTTTTCTACCCCAGAAAGCATATTCATCAACGTCGATTTTCCTACGTTTGGTGCCCCGACGATTGCTGTTTTTACTCCATTTATCAAAATTTTTCCCGTATCGTAATTTTTTATTAAAAATTCTAGTTGCCTTTTTACTTCGACCAATATTTCTTTTACAGAATCAAAATCCACATCTATCGATTCATCATCAGGATAATCCGCCCACACTGACAGTCGTGCAGATAATTCCAAAAGTTCATTCTTTATAACTTCTACTTTTTTGCTAATAGCTCCTTCGTTAACTGCAACAGCCACTCTAGCTGCATTTTTCCCGGTAGCCTCAATAATTTTCATCACTGACTCTGCTTTTATTAAATCTATTTTTCCATTCAAAAAAGCTCTTTTTGTGAACTCTCCCGGCTCTGCAGGTCGCGCACCTGCTTCAAAAATTAATCGCAAAATCCTTTTTGTTATATACAACCCGCCGTGACACGAAACTTCTACCACATTTTCACCAGTGTAACTGTGCGGCGCTCTAAAAACTAAAGCTACTGCTTCATCAACTTCTTCATCTTTGTCGCAAACTTTTCCAAATTTCGCGGTATATCCAGGAATTTCTTTTAGTTTTTTCCCCGATACCGCTTTAAAAATTTTATCTGCAATATCTATCGCTTCCTCGCCAGAAATTCTTATAACTCCTATTCCGCCCTGCCCTTGTGCCGTTGCGATTGCTGCTATAGTTTCTGTTTTCATAATCTTCTCCTTTCTTTTTCATTTGTTTTGACACGGCGCTGCGCAGACTGCATTTTGTGTTGGAGCTGGCGCCGTGCTTTCTCTGAAACATTCCCGGATTCGCCGCAAATACCTTTCAATGAGCCGTAAATCAAAAAGGCGATTCAAAACGAATCACCTAAACAAAAAATTAAATTGATTCATCAAGAGCTACGATAAGATGTCTCTGTAAATTTTCGCCTTCAGACCAAGACTTTACTCCGCTAATATTTTCAATTGTCGTATGTATAACTTTACGTTCGTATGGCGTCATTGGCTCCAATTCTATAGATTTTTTTGTTCGGAGCACTTTTGATGCAAGATTTTCTGCTAGTTTTATTAAAACTTTTTCTCGTCTTTCTCGATAATCGCTTATATTAATTGTAACTCTGTAATACGAGTCACAAACGGCATTTGCAACTAATCCCACCAGATACTGGATAGCATCAAGAGTGTCGCCGCGATAGCCTATTGCTATTTTCGCATTTCCTCCGATAACGTGCAATGCCACTCCATCCGGAGATTCCTCATAGTCTATACTGAAATTTTTTAAACCATAAGCTGTCAAAATATCTCTCAAATAATCTGCTGCTATTTTTGCTGGTGAAAACTCAAAAACAGCTTTAACTTTGGCTAATTTTCCGCCAAAAAGCCCAAATGTTTTCTTAACTGGCATCTGAAGAACCTCAAAAGAGACATCTTTTTCTTTTACGCCCAGCTCTTCACAAGCCTTTTGTTGTGCCAAAATAAGTGTTTCTCCTACTCCTATTGCTTCCTTTACCAAAACTGTGCACCTCCGTATTTTAGACAAAAAACTTCAAAAATTATTCTATCTTCTTTTAAATTTATTTTAAAAAACTTATTTTTCTTCAAATCTAGGCTCATTTGCTTCTGTCAACTCTAACCTTGCGATTCTTGCCGCTTCCTCTTTTGCCTCAAGCGCTTTTGGACCAAAAAATTTCGCCATAATTACGGTTTGTATTAAAGAAATTAAATTAAACACCGTGTAATAAACACCCAACGCTGCTGGTGCATATAACGTTATCGACACAAAAATCAAAGGTATCATAAAAGGAATAAACTTTGCACAACCTGGAGCCTGTTGAGTTGTTCCGCTCATTTTTTGTGAAATTATCATCGACTCAAACATTGTTACTGCCGATAAGACCGGCCAAATCCACGCTAATGTTGAAAAAGTGCTCGACATTGGCACTGCAAAAAGATCTAGTCCAAAAAAATTGAAACCGCGGTTAAAGTCTAATATATCACTTATTTGTTCTGGAGTAAACATCGTTAATTTGTCGCTCACTTGAGGAAATATTTTTATTAATTCTAGTTGTGAATACACCGAATTGAAATTTCCTGATATCCCCGGCATCGCTTTTAAAGTGTCAATTGCTGAACTCAACGCTTCTGCCGAAATATGAAACAAATTCGTTAAAGGTCTAAAAACAGCCCCGTAAACACCTGTAAAAACCAACATTGGCAAAAGCTGCGGCAGACACCCTCCCATCGGATTGAATCCTTCTCTTTCATAAAGCTTTGCTAGCTCTTCATTTAATTTTTGTCTGTTATTTGCATATTTTTTTTGTATTTCCTGCGTTTTTGCACTGATTTTTGCATTTTTTAGCATAGCTTTTCGCGTTTTTAGTTCAAACGGAAAAGATATTGCTTTGATTATCACAACAAAAATGAACACCGCTGGAACAAAACTGTCGAACAAATCGAAGAAAAACCATAGTATAAAGCCTAAAATCGTTCCTAGTGCGTCTCCTATTGTGTTAAATAAATTCATATACTTTGTCCTCCGCTTTGTTTTTACTATTTTTTCTTTCGCTCTGGAACCGGATCATATCCACCTTTGAACAGTGGATTACAGCGCAAAATTCTGCAACCCGTAAGTAAAAGACCTTTTATTAAGCCGTGCTGTTCTATCGCCTGTAGGCCATATTCTGAGCACGTTGGATAAAATCTGCATCTCGGCGGTTTGTTTATTGATATATTTCTTTGATAAAATTTAATTATTCTTATAAAGAATTTTTTCATCATAGATCTTTCCTATTTTTTCAAGCGTCTTTCCTTAAAAGGTTAGCCTCACCAAGCATTTTTGTCAACGATTTTAAAACCACGTCACATTTTACTTGAGACGTTTTTTTGCGAGCGACCAAGACGATATCATATCCTGGCTTTACATTCGAAATTATTTTTCTGCACGATTCTCTTATTACTCGTCTGGCTCTGTTTCGCTGCACTGCGTTACCTATCTTTTTGCTTGTGGTTATTCCTATTCTTACCTTTTTTTGCCTGTTTTTTAGCACATACAACACCAAACTCGACGTTACATACGATTTTCCCCTCGAATATAACCGATTAAAATCTCGATTTTTATTTAACGTGGCTATGTCTTTCATAAAAATTAACCTTTCCAAAGACTTTTAACGTGCTTATTTTGCAAAAAATGTTCTCTTAGCCCTTCCTTCGCGCGGTCCGGCGCAGGAAACTTGTTTTCCTGCTACGCTAAGGTTCAAAAAGCTTGAACCTTAGCGTTCGTGAGAAATATTATTTTTCACAGCCGGGCCGCGCGAAAGCAAGCAGAACTTTTTATCGCAACAACAAAGACCACTGAGAGCAGTGGTCTTTAAAAGAACTAATAGGAAAGTCTATGTCTACCTTTAGCTCTTCTTCGAGCCAAAACTTTTCGACCATTTTTATCTGCCATTCTTTTTCTAAAGCCATGCTCCTTTTTTCTGTGAAGCTTTTTTGGCTGATAAGTTCTCAACATAAAAAACATCCTCCCTTCACACGTATAACCTTACAAGGTAACATTATAAAGCAAAAATAGTTCTTTTGTCAAGAAAATAAATAAAAATAAGGACAAAAAACATCTTTAGAAAAAAGACAAAAGTGAAAATCAATTTGAAAAAATTTTTTATTTGTGTTATCCTAGATTATGTATAATTCTATCTTAAATAAAAAAGAGGTCTTTTTGCGCATAAAATACAGCAAATAAGGCTTGTTTAAGTGTGGAGGTATGTCAAAAACGTTAATCAGACTTTTCAAAAACACGCAAATAAAACGATTTTCACGCACTTAAACAAAAAGGAATTTGAACGTTTTCTTCGTAAAAAATTTCCTGGAGGTAAAAAATGGAATCTTTTAATGAAGCTTGGGAACTTATCTGCTCTTACTGTAAGACTCGCATTACCGATGTGGCCTACAAAACTTGGATAAGTCGCATTTCTCCTGTAAAAATTGACTTCGACACTGGCGACGCTATTCTGATGGTTCCAAATGAATTTCACAAGCAAACACTCACCAGATGCTACACGCCTCTCTTGAACAGCGCTTTTGAAGAAATTTTTGGTTCTAACGGAATAAATATCTGTTTTATAACGCCAAATTCAAACAGCGAAAACAAACCGCAAAAAAATGACAACTTAGCTATAGACGCAGTTCCAGAGCTAACTTTCGACACTTATATCGTCGGTTCTTCCAACAAATTTGCCCACGCTGCCTCTTTGGCTGTTGCTGCAAACCCCGCGGGGTCTTACAACCCACTGTTTATTTATGGAAATTCTGGTCTTGGCAAAACTCATCTGCTTTACGCGATTTGTAACGATATCAAAAAAACGCATCCTGAAATGCGTACGCTTTACATAAAAGGCGACGAGTTTACCAACGAACTCATCGACGCCATTCGCAGAGGCACGACCATCGAATTTCATCAAAAGTATCGCAAAACCGACATTCTTTTGGTGGACGATATTCAATTTATCGCCGGAAAAGACTCCACTCAAGAAGAATTTTTTCATACTTTTAACACTTTATATGAGGCCAATAAACAAATCGTTTTAACTTCTGATCGTCCTCCAAAAGAGATTCAAACCCTCGAAGATCGCTTGAGGACTCGCTTTGAATGGGGATTAATTGCCGATATTCAACCTCCGGATTTTGAAACAAGAATTGCCATTATAAAAAGAAAAGCCGAACTTTTAGATATTGATATTCCAAACAATGTATCTGAATATATCGCAACAAAACTGAAAACTAACATTCGACAACTTGAAGGCGCCGTAAAAAAAATGAAAGCTTATTATCTTTTGCAGGGTGACAAACCTGGCATGGCCACTGCCCAGGCGGCTATTTCGGACATTTTGAACAATGACCAGCCACCTCCACTAACTGTAGAAAAAATTATAGAAGAAGTTGCTAGAACTTTTGGCGTTTCTTCTGATGATATCCGCTCTTCTAAACGCGCATCTAGTATCTCTAACGCTAGGCAGACCGCCATTTATATTGCTCGAGAAATCACACAGATGTCTATGAGCTCTCTCGGTGCAGAATTCGGCGGCAGAGATCATTCTACCGTTGTTTATGCAATTCAACAGGTAGAAAAAACTATGAAAAAAGATTCAAAAACTAAAGCTATGGTTGAGGATATTATCAAAAATATTCGCGATCGTTGATTTTGTTAATTTGTTAACAAAACTTCAACATTTTAACATTCTTTGTTGATTTGAAAATTTTTGACGATTTTCTTTTTCAACTTTTCTTCAACATTTAACAAATTTCTTTCCACAGTAATGTTGATTGTTTTGTTGCGTGTTTGAAACTCAGATTCTTTTCAACAAAAAACAAACTTTCCTTATAAAATTTTGCAACCGCATAAAATCTTACTTTTTAACTTAATCTCAACAAATTAACAGCCCCTACTATTATTACTAAAATTTATTTATTTCATTGCTATTATATTTCAAAAATGAGGTGTTCTTCATGAAAATATCTTGTTTGCGCCAAACTCTTGTTGATGCAGTTTTGAATGTTCAAAAAGCTGTTTCTGCAAAATCTTGTTTAACCGCGCTTGAAGGTGTACTTATAAAAACCAAAGAAAATGCCATTTCTCTGTGCGGATATGACTTGGAACTTGGCATCACAACGGAAATCCCTGCGACAATTGACGAACCTGGCGAAATTGTGATAAATGCAAAACTTCTTGCGGATATTATCCGAAAAGCTCCAGCGGAAACGGTTTCAATAAACGTAGATGAAAAATTAATTGCTACGATTACCAGCTCGCCGGCAGAATTCTCTCTGGTAGGAATCTCTCCGGAAGATTACCCAGAAATGCCTAAATTATCAGGCGAGGAAAACATGTCAATCGACTGCAATACGCTGAAAGGAATGATTCGGCAAACCCTTTTTGCAACATCTGAAACTGATGTAAAACCAATAAACACCGGAACTTTATTTGAAGTCGGCGAGAATGAACTGAAGCTCGTTTCTGTGGATGGCTACAGATTAGCTTTGCGCAAAGAACCAGTGCAGGGCAATAAAAAATTAAAATTCGTAGTCCCAGGAAAGACTTTAAATGAAATTTTAAAACTTTTGCCAGATTCCGAAGACACAAAAATCGAAATTTCGATTGGGAAAAAACATATAATCTTCTATATTGAGAACTATTGCGTGATTTCGCGACTGCTGGAAGGTGAGTTTCTCAATTACAACGCGGCTATTCCTGCCACTCACGCGACGGAAATTCTTGTGAACACAAAAAATATGATAGAAAGCATCGACCGCGTTTCTTTGGTTGTCACTGATAGGCTGAAAAGCCCAATTAGATGTCTCTTTGCGGACAACTATGCAAAAATTTCTTGCATAACGACGATAGGTAAAGCTAATGATGAATTAATGGTGAATATGCAGGGAGATTCCTTGGAAATCGGATTTAACAACAAATATTTAATCGATGCACTGAAAAATACAGAGTGTGATGAGGTCAAAATTCAGCTTAATGGACCACTCAATCCGATGAAAATTGTTCCAATAAACGGTGACTCTTTCGTGTTTCTTGTGTTGCCTGTGAGGTTGAAAGCAAGTGAATAATAAAATTTTTGTAAAAACAGCAGATGATTTCATCCGGCTTAATGACCTTTTAAAGGTTTCTGGAGAAGCTGTGACAGGCGGACAGGCAAAAGTTTTGATTCAGGCAGGAAAAGTTGAGGTAAATGGTGAAATTTGTACGATGCGCGGTAAAAAATTAAGAGTTGGCGATATCGTGAAATTTGGAGAAATTTTATACCAAGTTGAGGAAGAAACGTCTTGATTGTCGAGAGAATTTCTTTTAAAGAATTTAGAAACCTGAAAAATGCAGAAGTGGTGCCGAGCAAAGGCGTAAATGTAATTTGCGGAGATAACGCTCAGGGCAAAACAAATTTTTTGGAGGCGATTTGGCTTTTTACTGGAGGGCGCTCTTTTCGCGGAGCAAAAGACAAAGAACTGGTGTCTTTTGGCGCACAGAACGCGAGCTTAACGATGGGGGCTTTTTCTTTCGACAGGAATCAAAGCTTAAAAATTGATATAGCCAGCGGAAAAAGGTTTGTGACAGTCAATAAAGTCCCGCAACAGTCAGCTTCTTCGCTTGTAGGAAAATTTTGCGCGGTGGTTTTTTCTCCTACACATTTGGCTCTGGTAAAAGATGGGCCTAGTGTTAGAAGAAAATTTCTTGACACGGCAATTTGTCAGACTCAGCCGAGCTACACTGCGCATTTTTTAAGGTATAATCACGTTTTAACTCAGAGAAATTCATTGCTGCGTTACCTCCAGAAAAGCAAAAATCTTGTAGATACTCTGGATGTTTGGGAAGAAAAATTGGCTGAATATGGTGCGGAAATCGTTTCAAGAAGATTTTCTTTTGTGGAAAATTTAAAAAGTTTGTCAGCCGAGTTTTATTTGGGACTTTCTTCTGGAAAAGAATTTTTAAATTTAAGCTATAAAACTTCGGCTGTTAGCGAGGTCTTTAAAGAGAAAAGAAAAATTAAAGAGGAATTTAAAGATAAACTGAAAAAATCACGCGAGGAGGATGTTTTTGCGGGATTTACCACAAAAGGGCCACATAGAGATGATATTGACATTAAAATAAATGGAAAATCTGCACGGATGTTTTCTTCACAAGGTCAGCAGCGAAGCGCAGTTTTAGCAATGAAATTGGCAGAGGCCGAATTGGTGCAGAAAATCATTGGAGAGCCACCAATCATCTTGATGGACGATGTGCTAAGCGAATTGGATTTGAACCGACAAAATTATCTGCTTAATTCTATTTTAGAAAAACAGGTTTTTATAACATGTTGCGAACCAGAACTTACTAAAAAGCTTTCTGTCGGAAGAGTTTTTGAGGTTTCGCAGGGAGATTTTCGAGCAAAAAATAAAGGGTGAAAAGTATGTATTTGCATTTGGGGCAGAATGTGTTGGTTAAATCGCAGGACATAGTTGGCATTTTTGATTTGGACACATGCACGGTCAAAAAAACTACGAAAAAGTACCTTAATAATGCTGAAAAAGAAAAAAGGATAAAAAATATTTCTTTTGATTTGCCCAAATCGTTTGTTGTTTGCCAAGATGATTTGTTAGAAAAAAACAAAATTTTTATTAGTCCTTTAGCAACTTCGACATTGATAAAACGTAAGAAAATGAGGAATTTTTTATGAATAAAAATCAATTAAAATGCCCGTATTGTAGACAAAAAATAAGCTTTATGAGAGCTTTTCAATCGAAAACAAACGAAGAGTTTTTTTGTGAAAATTGTAATAATTTTTCAAAACTTATGGTAAATTCGGCGTTGAAAAGTTTTGCAATGGTTTTAGCTGTCTTAGTGGGCTTAGTTTGCACGGTTTTTACATTTTTTTTAAGGTTTTATATTTTGGGAACATCTCTAATTATTTTATTGTTTTTTGCTTTTTATCTGCAAGTTCCACGGTTTATTGTGCTAAAAAAGAAAAATGATGAATGAAAAGTTTAGACAGTTTACAAACAAAAACGGAGGGTTAATTTTGGAAAATACGGAAATTACCGGAACAAATCATGAATATGGCGCAAATGAAATTCAGGTTTTAGAGGGCTTAGAAGCTGTTCGAAAACGTCCTGGAATGTATATCGGTTCGACGGGACCGCGTGGGCTTCATCACCTTGTTTATGAAATTGTTGACAACGCGATAGACGAGGCTTTAGCAGGCTTTTGTGATAAAATCGATGTAAAAATTTTGCCCGGAGAAGTAATTTGTGTGACAGATAATGGGCGTGGAATTCCAGTCGGAATGCACCCGAAGTTAGGGATACCTGCGCTTACGGTGGTTTTTACAGTGCTGCATGCTGGAGGAAAATTTGGCGGTGGTGGATATAAAGTCTCTGGGGGACTGCATGGAGTGGGCGCTTCAGTTGTAAATGCGCTTTCGGAATGGACTGAAGTTAAAGTTTTTCATGATGGAAAAATTTATTTTCAAAGGTTTGAGAGAGGCGTTCCAACTTGTGATATGAAAATCGTTGGAGAAACGGATAAAAAAGGCTCTGAAATAAAATTTAAGGCCGATAAGGAAATTTTTTCCGAAACTGACGTTTATGATTTTGCAATTTTGGAGACACGTTTGAGAGAACAAGCCTTTTTGAACGCGGGAGTAAATATCGTTTTGACAGACGAAAGAACCCCAGAAAACTCGACTTCAGAGCAGTTTCACTATGAGGGTGGATTGTCGAGCTTTGTTGAATATATTCACAAAAAAAGAAGTCTCGATGTTGTACATCCTGATGTGATTGCTTTTTCAAAATCTATGCCGGACGACTCTGCGCAGGTTGAGCTGGCCATGCAATACAACGAGAGTTACAATGAGCTGATTTTGTCTTTTGCCAACAACATACATACGACGGACGGAGGAACTCACGAGGAAGGATTCAAACGAGCTTTGACGCGAGTTATGAATGATTATGCACGCAAATATAATATTCTAAAAGAGAATGATAAAAATCTTTCTGGTGAGGATGTTCGCGAAGGTTTGACCGTGGTGATAAGCGTCAAGTTGAAAGAGGCCCAGTTTGAGGGGCAAACGAAGGCGAAATTGGGAAATACGGAGATTCGAACGCTTGTTGATGGCTTGGTGAGCGAAAAATTGCAGACATATCTCGAGGAAAATCCGGCGGTGGCAAAGGCTATTTTCGAAAAAGCTCTTGCGGCTTCGAGAGCAAGGGATGCAGCACGAAAAGCTAGAGATCTTGTGCGAAGAAAATCCGCGCTAGAATCAGCTTCGTTGCCAGGAAAGCTGGCAGATTGTCAGTCGAGAAATTCAGAAGAAACCGAAATTTACATCGTTGAGGGAGATTCTGCAGGAGGTTCGGCGAAGGGCGGTCGAGACAGAAAATTTCAGGCGATTTTGCCTCTATGGGGAAAAATGTTAAACGTAGAAAAAGCGCGCCTAGATAGAGTTTACGGAAACGACAAGCTCATGCCAGTAATAACCGCGTTGGGCTGCGGAATCGGAGATGAATTTGACTTATCAAAATTGCGCTACGGAAAAGTAATAATCATGGCGGA
>FR883894.1:48346-57763 GCA_000435275.1 Clostridium sp. CAG:557 | reverse complement strand
GACGTCGATGGCTCGCACATTCGGACGCTTTTGCTGACGTTTTTCTTCCGTTTTATGAAGCCTTTGGTTGAGCAGGGCCACATATACATCGCGCAGCCACCTTTGTATAGAATAACCAAATCTAAAAAGCATTTTTATGCATATTCCGATGATGAAAGAGATAAAATTTTGCAAGAACTCGGCGGAAATACAGAAGTCCAGCGGTATAAAGGTCTTGGTGAGATGGATTCGGAGCAGTTGTGGGAGACTACGATGAACCCAGAGACAAGAATCATGTTGCGGGTAGAATTGGCTGACGCGGCTGCGGCTGATGAAGTTTTCACGATTCTAATGGGTGATAAAGTTGAACCCCGGCGTGATTTTATCGAAAAAAATGCAAAATACGTGCAAAATTTGGATATATAAACATTTTTTGATTAGAGGAGAGCACTATGAAAGAACACGATGGAAGTATTCCTGTTGATGGGACGGCGAATTTGGAGGATGTAGCCACTGAAAATTCAGAAAAAGTTTCGTCGACGTTGGAAGATGAAAAACAAATTGAAGAAGAAGTTTTGCAAACCGAACAAGAGGACAATTTTGATAGCGAGGAAACTACGTGGGACGGCTCAGAGTCGGAGTTTGTTGAGGATGATGATGCGGAAGAATATGAGGAACATTATGCAGGAATAAAATTTGGATATGCTTTGAAAAAAGAAGAAATTTTTTCATGTTTGAAGCATACAGGTATGTTCAAAGTAAATGGAACTCGATCTATTGTAGAAATATGCTTGTTGTTAGTTTTAGCGCTAATGTTTTTCATTTTATTTTTCGTTACAAGAAATAATTTGAATTTTATACTAGGTGTAATATCTATTGTTTTGACATTCTTAGTAATCTTGATGCCACGCTTTTTTATAGGTTTTAATGCAGATAAATTAACTACGGGTAAAAAATTATCTGTGGAGATTTATCCCGATGAAATCGAAGTCGACAGTGGTACGACTAACTGGAAAATTCCATTAGATGGCTCTAGTGTTTTTGAAGAATTTAATGATATGTTTTTGCTGTATTTGCCAAAAGAAAAATTGTTTATAATACCTATCCGCGCGATAGAACCAGATTTTTTGGCGGACGTTCAAGCAATGATAATTGCTGGAACGACACCAAAAGAAGAGGAATAAAAATGTAAGAGCAGCGCGGCAGATGCAGCAGAAAGTGCCGAAGCAGGCGCTGCGCCACTTCAAAACAAAAATATAGCCGCGAGCGGCATTCACGAAATGCGAATACCACTTCGCGGCGGTGGTGGAAAAGAGTAATTCAAAAAAAGAAACTAAATGAGGTGAAATTTTTTGGAAAATGAAGAAAAAATAGAGCAAGAATCCAAAATAATAGACGTAGACATAGAGAATGAAATGAAAAAATCGTTTTTAGACTATTCAATGTCAGTTATTGTGTCGAGAGCTCTGCCGGATGTAAGAGATGGCTTAAAGCCAGTGCATAGACGAATTTTGTACACTCTTTTTGAAAATGGCCTTGGTCCAGATAAAGCCTACAGAAAATGCGCGGATACGGTTGGTTCGGTTCTGGGCAGATATCACCCTCATGGAGATGCTTCTGTTTATGACGCACTGGTGCGATTGGCTCAAGATTTTTCTATGAGATACATGTTGGTGGATGGTCATGGAAACTTCGGTTCAGTGGACGGAGACCCGCCAGCTGCATATCGTTATACGGAATCGAAAATGAGTAAAATTTCGGTTGAAATGCTCACAGATATCGAAAAAGACACCGTAAATTTTGTGTCAAACTATGACGATAGATTAAAAGAACCAGAAGTTTTACCATCAAGATTTCCAAATTTATTGGTAAATGGCTCAACAGGCATAGCAGTTGGCATGGCAACGAATATTCCTCCGCATAATTTGGGCGAAGTAATCGATGCGATTTGCTGTTTGATAGATAATCCAGAAGCCGATTTGCCAGAGTTGATGGAACATATAAAAGGGCCGGACTTTCCAACAGGTGCGCAAATTATGGGGCATAGTGGCATCAGAGCGGCATATGCGACGGGTAGAGGAAAAATTATCGTGAGGGCATGCGCAGAAATTGTTGAGGAGAAAAATTCTAGATACAAAATTGTTGTTACAGAACTGCCATATCAGGTCAATAAAGCTCGTTTATGTGAAAGCATCGCGGAGTTGGTAAAAGAAAAACGAATCGAGGGCATTTCAAATATCGAAGACCACTCTGACAGAAACGGAATGCATATCAGAATCGATCTGAAGAGAGATGCTTCGCCGCAAGTTGTGCTAAATCAACTTTACTCTTTCACGCAACTTCAAACGACATTCGGAGTGATAATGCTGGCAATAGTAAACGGCGTACCGAGAATTTTGTCGCTGAAAGAAATGCTCACGCATTATATCGAATTTCAAATAGAGGTGCTGACGAGGCGCACGCAATTTGATTTAAATAAAGCTAGAGAACGCGCTCATATCTTGGAAGGCTTAAAAATTGCACTCGACCATATAGACGAAGTAATCGCTATTTTAAGGGCATCAAAGTCGGTGTCAGAGGGTAAAGAAAAATTAATGCAGGCGTTTGATTTAGATGAAATTCAAGCGCAGGCAATAGTGCAAATGCGATTAGGGCAGTTAACAGGTTTGGAACGAAGTAAAATTGAGGAAGAACTTGCGGCACTTGAACAGAAAATAGCTGAACTTTTAAGCATTTTGGGAGATAAATCTAAGCTATTAAACATGCTAAAGACAGAAATTTTAGAAATAAAGCGACGTTTTGCCGATGAACGACGAACGAAAGTTACCGCGGTGAGTGGAGAAGTTGACATTGAGGATTTAATTCCGGAAGAAGATTGCGTGCTTACCCTTACAAATTTCGGTTATGTAAAAAGGCAAAAGACGGATACATATAAGCTTCAAAGACGTGGTGGCAGAGGCATTTCTGGAATGAGCTGCAGAGAAGAAGATGTTGCCGCTGAAATGTTTGTGGTAAATAGCCACGATTATGTTATGTTTTTCACAAATTTTGGCAAGGTGTATCGTTTAAAATGCTATGAAATTCCAGAAGGCTCCCGAGTTTCAAAAGGCACAAATGTGGCCAATTTATTGCCGATAATGCCGGATGAAAAAGTCACTTCGATGATAAAAGTTCCAGATTTTGACGGAGAAAAATATTTAGTTATGGTCACGAAAAGCGGTGTGATAAAAAGAACGTTACTGAGTGCATATGATTCTGCGAGAAAAGGCGGACTTATCGCAATAGATTTGGATGATGGTGACGAATTGGCCTGGGTAAGCGTGACTGACGGAGCAACAGAACTTTTGGTTGCAACGAAAAAAGGTATGGCAATTCGATTTAATGAGACGGATGTCAGAGCTGTTGGGCGCACGGCACGAGGAGTAAAAGCAATTTCGCTTCGAGATGGTGATAATGTTGTTGGAATGAGTCCCGTTTCACGTGAAACAATGGTTTTAACAGTTTCGGAGACGGGCTATGGAAGGCTTTCTGAGATTGATGATTATCGGCTTCAAATGCGTGGTGGAAAAGGAATTACGAATTATCACGTTGAGAAATATGGTGACGTAGCATCGATAAAATTGGTATCAAGCGACGAAGACATTATTTTAATCTCAGAAAGTGGCATAATTATTCGTATAAAAGCCGATACAATTAGAGTTTGCTCACGACCTTCAAAGGGTGTCCGCGTTATGAAAATTGCAGATAATAATAGAATTGTTGCAGTTGCGAGCGTGCCTCATGAGGACGATGTTGAGGATATTTCTTCAGAGGATGTCGTTGAAGATGCAGCGAAAGAGGATTCTTCAGACGATTGAGAATAAGATAAAGTTTCAACAGTTTTTTGATTTTTTGTGGAAAATTTACGCCTCGCGATATAGTGAGGCGTAATCAAAAAAATTCGCGCGCCCGCGCACCACACCTAATCCTGTGGTGCATGGGCGCACTTTGTAAAGAGGAGAAAATTTTATGAAAATAGCTCCGTCGATATTGTCAAGCGACTTTTCAAAACTTGGTGAAGAAGTGAAAAAAGTAACAAATTTTGGTGCGGATTATATTCACTTAGATGTGATGGATGGCGTGTTTGTAAGAAACATAACGTTCGGTTCAGCGATTATAAAAGCGATCCGACCATATACAATTTTACCTTTTGACGTCCATTTAATGATTACAGAGCCACTTAGATACGTAAAAGATTTTGCAAAAGCCGGTGCGGACATAATTACATTTCATGTTGAGGCAAAAAAAAATGTATTAGAAACGATAAATCTAATAAAATCATGCGGAAAAATGGTAGGTTTATCGATAAAACCAGGGACTTCTGTAAATGAAGTTTTGAAATATTTATATTTGACTGATTTAGTCCTTGTAATGACTGTGGAGCCGGGCTTTGGCGGACAAAAATTCATGCCGGAAATGATGGAAAAGGTTAAAATTTTAAAAAAAGAAATAAAGTCTAGAAATTTGTGTACGTTGATAGAAGTTGATGGAGGTATTAATGAAATTACAGCCAAAATAGCCGCAAAAAATGGAGCAGATATTTGTGTAGCAGGAACAAGTATTTTTAAGAGTAACGATATGAAATTTGCTATAGATAGTTTAAAATAAAAGAAAAATAAGCGGAAGACTCACAAAACCAATCAAAAATCGGTTAAAAGAGTGTCCGCTTATTTTTTAAGTTATAAGATACTTACCAAATTCTTCTACGGCGCGATTTTTAACAATAACGTTGCCTTTTTCAAAAACTCTCGCGGCAACAATAGAATCTTTGCCGATAAGCTCGCCGTATTCGCTAATAACTGCCATCATATTTGAGGAAATGGAGCCGTTTGCGTAGAATATGATGTAGTAAGAGTTGTTTAATTCTATAATAGAACTATTTACAAAAGAGGAAGATTTATTATAAATGCGTTCAATTAGGGCGAAAAGAGAATCAGAATCTTTAAAAAAGAATGTAAAAGGTTTAGAATTATTTTTTATTTTATAAGTTTTTCTAGATTTTTTAATTTTATTTGAAAGAAGAGTAATAATAACAAAACAGCCATTGGATTGCGGAATAGCCTCGATTAAAAGTTTTTTGTTTGAGCTAGAAAATCCGATTTCGGACTCAGCTCTGGCTAGCAAATTTTTAATAATTTCTCTAGAGTAATCATTTTTCCAATCTAGCTGATTAAAAGTGATGTCCAAGAAATCCATATCCTCGCTTGAAAGGGCAATTAATAAGCGTTTTTCGTCGATTTTATCCAAAATCATGACGACACCCCCCATGCAAAATAAAAGTATCTTAATAATATAATATTATATGAAAGTGGAGTGTGCAAGTGGATATTGCAGGATGGGTAAAATTACATTGAATATTTACAAAAAACAAGATAAGATGCATAAAAGCGGCGTTTTTGAGAATAAATATTGACAAAAAAAGAAGAAAGTAGTAAAATAAAAATTAAAATTATAAGTAATTTTATACAATAGAGGAGATTTTTTATGATATTTAATAGTTTATTTGGCTTACCAATGATAAGTAGCCTGACATCATTGTTGTTTAAAGTTTTTTTGTGCATTTCTGTTTATAAAGATGCCAAGGAACGCAATGACAAAAATGCGGTTTTATGGACGATTTTAGTCGCCATATTTGGTTTGATACCAATGATTATCTATGCTATTTTTAGATTTCACAGAGATAAAGAGTTTGTGTTGTGTCCGCATTGTGGAAAATTAGTTTCAAAAAAATATCCAGTTTGTATGTATTGCAAACAGCCTGTAAATGATTCTAAAAACCGAGAGTTTATCAGCGAAGAGGTAAAAAAATATTTAATTATCGCAGCAGCATTTTTCGTAGCAAATTTAATAGCGGAAAGTATAATTTTTGCAACAGGCGCAAGACAAGGGGTAACTTTGAATATATTTTAAAAATATTTATTTCTTTTATTACATTTAGTATAATATTAAGAGGTAAAAATGGAGAAATTTAAATCGAAAAGTTGTTTTTTTATACTACTGTTCGTGGTTGTTGAATTTTTCTTTTCTAAAAATTTGGCTTTTGCACAAAATGTTAAAGAATTTACGTTGCATAAAGGTCAGTCGCTATTTATTTCGAGTAAGCATTTGCGAAATGAAGAAATTTTAGTATCAGAAGATAAGAATATAGCGTCGGTGTCAAACGGGATAATCACAGCAAACTCAGTGGGAGAAACGTTTTGTAAATCAAAGAGCGTGGAGCTAGATGGGACTGCGGTGGAGAAAATTTACAAAATCAAAGTTTTGCCACCCCAATTATTAAAATATACTTTTTCAGAGCCGAATAATCCAAAATGTGGTGAGATGTTGACACTTTCGGCAATAACAGATGCATCAGTAGCTCAAGTAAAATTTTTAATTAATACAAAAGATGGTAAATTAGAAAAAAATACAGAAGAAAAATTTTCTGATGGGAAGAATTTTGTGCACAAAGTACATGTGAAATTAAATGATTTTGGTGATTTTGCAGTTAGCGTTCAGGTAAAAACAGGAGGATTTTGGCAGAATGCAGGAGGCTCTTTTACTCTGAAGGTTTGTGAAAATTCGAAAATGGAAACAACAAAACGAAGAGCGAGTGATAAATGTGTAAATTACATAATGGCGAAAGAGGGCTTTAAATCGGCACTTAAAGTGGACTGTTGTGCCAGGGATACTTATGATATTGGCTACGGCAATGTGGTAAAGCCTGGAGAGGAGTTTTTTAATAATATTACACGAACAGAAGCGAAAAGTTTGCTTTTAAAGCGGCTAAATGACGATAGATATTTGAGAAGTTTAAATAATTTTATAGTAAAAAATAATTTGTATTTTTCGCAGAATCAATTTGATGCTCTTTTGAGTTTTACTTATAATGTGGGGATGTCTTGGTTAGTTGATTCAGATTTACAAAAGATTATATTAGATGCAAAAAATACAAATAGTAAAAATGATAAAAATGCCGTGAGGTCGATTGGAACGGTAGTTTCTGATGATGGTTTGAGATTGCGTGAACAACCAAATACAAAAAGTAAAATTCTGGGAGTTTTAAAATTTAATGAGCAAGTTGAAATTTTAAATGAGGCTAGTGATGGTTGGTATAAAGTTAAAACAAAAAATGGCCAAGAAGGCTTTTGTTTTGCGGAGTTTTTGTTAGCGAAGAAAGAATATACTGATAGTAATATTATGACGGTAAATTCAGAAAATGGGTTAAGGCTAAGAAGTCAACCGAACACTAATAGTAACGTGATAGATGTTTTAAGTTTTGATGAACAGATAGAAGTTTTAGACAAAGATTATAACAAATGGTATAAAGTAAAAACGAAAAGCGGTAAAGAAGGTTTTTGTTTTGCAGAGTTTTTAACTATTAAGCCTGTTAATGTTGAAAATTTGATAGATAAAAAGGCTTTTTCAAAAGAATTTTTGACTTATCACAATGCAGGGGGGAGATTTGTGAAAGGTCTTTTAAACAGGCGAATTGAAGAGTTGCAGATGTTTTTTTACAATGATTATTCAACAGATGGAGCAAAAAATAAATACAATTTCTCATTGCCAAGCTGTAGTTAATAATGAACAAAGCCCGCGCGGGTATAGTGCGGGCTTCGCTTTTTTATTTTTTAGAAAATAATTGTTTTATTATTGCAGTTTTTGGGATATAATTTGTTTAGGAAAAAATTTTTGCAAAAAAGCAAGGAGGAGCAAAAATGATGGAGATATATTTGGACAACGGCGCAACCACAAAGCCATGTAAAGAGTGCGTGGAAAAAGTGGTAGAAATGCTCACGGTTAAATATGGAAATCCGTCATCGTTACATGAAAAAGGTTTTGAGGCCGAGCAAGAAATAGAGTCTGCAAGAGCTGTAATTGCACAGAATTTGAATGCAAACGCAAGTGAAGTATATTTTACCTCCGGTGGCACAGAGGCCAACAATATAGCGATTTTAGGGAGTGCTGCAGCAAACAAAAAGCGAGGAAAGAAAATAGTTACAACGGCAATGGAACACTCTTCAGTGTACAACTCTGCAAAAGCGCTTGAAAAAGAGGGTTTCGACGTGGTATATTTAAAGCCTGACGAGAATGGACAAGTCACGTTGGAACAAATTGAAAAAGCTGTCGATGAAGAGACTATTCTGGTTAGTATGATGCTGGTGAACAACGAAGTAGGTACTGTTTTTCCAGTGGAGAAAATTAAGAAAATTATAATTCAAAAAAAATCGCCAGCACTTCTGCATATTGATGCAGTTCAGGCCTTTGGTAAGATTCCGATAAATGCAGAAAAATTGTCAGCAGATTTGTTAACGATTTCTGCGCATAAAGTCCATGGGCCAAAAGGCGTAGGTGCACTGTACAAGCGAAAGGATGCACATATTTTTGCAAGAACATTTGGTGGAGAACAGCAAAAAAAGTTACGCCCCGGAACCGAAGCAGTACCGTTAATAGCAGGATTTGGTGAGGCCGTGAAGCAAATTAATTTAACAAAACAATATGAAAAGATTTATCAACTAAATAAATACTTTAAAGAAAAAATTTTGAATATGAAAAAAATTTCGATAAATTCGCCGCAAAATGCAATTCCCTATATAATTAATATTTCTACAAATGAAATAAAATCAGAAACAATGCTTAATTTTTTATCATCAAAAGGAATCTTTGTTTCGAGTGGTTCCGCATGCGCAAAGGGTAAAAAAAGTCGAGTTTTGAGCGAGATGAAGCTTCTAGAACAACGCATTGACACAGCTTTGCGAATTAGTTTTTCAAAGTATAATACTATTGAAGACATCGATGAATTTTTGCGTCAATTGACGTTTGGAATTAAAAATTTGGCGCACATATAAATTGAAAGGAAATTTTTGTAAAAATGAAAGAAATAATGCTAATAAAGTTAGGCGAAATCGTGTTAAAAGGATTAAACCGCAAAAATTTTGAAGATAGATTAATAAAAAATATCCGGCAAAAGATTTTACCACTGGGAAATTTCGAGTTAAGAAATATGCAGTCGACGATTTATTTAATTCCAGCCGATGAAAATGTTGATTTTGATGAGTTAGATAAAAAAATTAAAACAGTTTTTGGAATATCCAGGTATTCGCGGGCAGCACAATGTGAAAAAACTCTTAGGGACATCCAAGAGACGGCAGTTAAATATTTAGGTGAAAAAATTTCACAAATAAAAACATTCAAAGTTGAATCGAAACGCAGCGACAAAAGTTTTCCGCTGAAATCGCCGGAAATATCCGCCTCGGTTGGGGAGTATATACTTGAAAATTTTCCAAATTTGACTGTTGATGTACATAATCCAGATATTACCGTTACAGTGGAAATTCGAGATTTTGGCGCTTATGTTCATGATGATGCGGCACTCGGCGCAGGGGGCATTCCTGTTGGTACAGGCGGGCGTGCGGCAGT
>FR883894.1:46036-48321 GCA_000435275.1 Clostridium sp. CAG:557 | reverse complement strand
AATTTCTGGTGGTATAGACAGCCCAGTGGCGGCTTGGATGCTGGCAAAACGCGGTGTGGAATTGATTGCCATTCACTTTGCAAGTCCACCATACACCAGTGCCAGAGCTGAGCAGAAGGTTGTTTCGCTTTTGAATAAAGTGGCAGTTTTTAGTGGAAAAATCGAAATGATTGTCGTTCCTTTTACAAAAATTCAAGAAGAAATTAAGAATAACTGCTCAGAGGATTTTTTTACTATAATTATGCGCCGCTTTATGATGAAAATTTCTCAAATAGTTGCTGAAAAATATCGGTGTGAAGCGCTTGTTACTGGGGAGAGTTTGGGACAAGTTGCAAGTCAAACAATGAAAGCAATCGCGTGCACTAATGCTGCGGTTGAAATGCCAGTTTTTCGGCCGTTAATAGGTTTGGATAAAGACGAAATCGTTGAGATTGCCAGAAAAATTGACACTTTTGATATTTCTATTTTGCCTTATGAGGATTGTTGTACAGTTTTTACACCGAGACATCCAAGAACAAAGCCTAATTTGAATGAAGTTTTAAAAGAAGAGAGTAAAATTAGTTGCTATGATTTAATAAAATATGCCGTAGAAAATATAAAAATAACTAAAATTTTTGATGTGAAAGAGGAAGATATATGAAAAGACTGAAAAAATCCAATAAATCAAAAAAAATAATTTTTATTTTAAGTGCAGTTGTTTTTATTGTTTCTTTGGCAATTATTGTTAATTTGTGGATAATTGAGCCGTATAAAAATAGCTCAACGATGAAGGAAATAGAGGACATTTACTATAAGGACGCTGATGTGGAGCCTCCGCAAGATAGGGGAGATTTGGCTTCTTTGCTGTCGATAAACGGCGATATAAAGGGCTGGATAAAAATAAAAAATACACCGATAAATTATCCAGTTTTGCAGTCTGCACAAACCGATTCGACCTATTATCTGCACCGAAATTATAAAAAAAATAATAGTAGCTTCGGAAGCATTTTCTTAGATTCAATTTGTGATATCTCAAAACCGTCGAAAAATTTGATTTTATACGGCCACAACATGAGAGATGGAAGTATGTTTGGAAATTTATTGAAATACGATAACTTAGATTTTTACAAAGAGCGTCCGGTGATAATGTTTGACACGCTCGATGGTCAAGGTGATTGGAAGATTATTTCAGTTTTTAAAACAAACACGCTAAAAGAGCAAGGCGAGCTTTTTAATTACTTGATGGTTGACTTTGCAAATGACAAGGATTTTTTGGACTTTGTTTATGATGTGAAAATTCGCTCTATTATCGACACGCCCGTTGATGTTGGCAAAAACGATAGGCTAATTACATTGTCGACGTGCTCGTATGAAATGAAGGATTTTAGAACGGTTGTTGTTGCGAGAAAAGTTAGAGAAGGCGAATCTAGCGCGGTTGATGTGGAAAACGCCAAATTAAGTGGCAATCCGCTTATGCCATCTGGATATTATTCAAGTCATGGAGGAAAATCGCCAGAAGTTAACGGTTTTGAAAAAGATTTGGCAGCAGGGAAATTATCGTGGTACGTCGAGTAATAAACTCAGAGTTCGAGATTTCATTTTAATGCCACTATTTTGATGATTTTGCTTATAAGTAATGACTTTAATAATATTAGCAATAAAATTTTCAATTTGAGCCTTTTGTACTTAAATAAAATAGTAAAAGACCCCGAAAGAAATTTTCTCTCGGGGATTATCTATATAAAGCGAAACTCCTGCGCAGTTTTCGCTTTAATATATTATGTCGCAATTTTTATCTTGACACGTTATTTATCGGGTGTTTTAGCATTTTTAATTTCTTTTTCAGAATTTATTTCTTTAATTTTGCTCTTTTTGTATTTGTATAGTGTAATCGTGACGTAAATACCTAAAATTAAGCAACCTACGTTGTGGATAGCAGCCATTCCTCTAAAATTTGGCCACAACTCCGTTACGATGAAATCAGCTAAGGTGTAAAAACCTTCAAACAGAAAGAAGAATGACAATGACCGATACATGGGAAATTGTCGAAGCTCTGCTGTGAAAAAAATTGTTGTGATTGCAAGAAATAGTATAGATAAAATGATGGATATCCACATGGTTAGTGTCCTCCTTTTAACTTTTTTATTATAATTTTATTCTTTTTCGAAGTCAAATTTTTTTGAGGGCGCCGCCTCAGACAGAACTTTTTCTTTGTTCGGAAATAAAAGTGTGAGGTTCTGTCTGAGAGGCGGATTTAACGATTTCAAATATATTTTTATAAAAAAGTTTATAGTTAAATCCGCCGG
>FR883894.1:41755-46008 GCA_000435275.1 Clostridium sp. CAG:557 | reverse complement strand
ATTATTTCTCAACCGGCGGCGCCCTCAAAAAGCATGAAGTTAACTTAAAATGTAAATTTGTTTAGTACGGCGGCCAAATTGACGGCATTCATGTTCGGAATCCATATATAAATCAATCATAGCACGACCTTGACGCATAGCGCCACCAGTGTCAGCAGCAGTGCAGATGCCATATCCAGGTATATAAAGTTTAGTTCCGTAAGGAATTTGTTTTGGATTAACCGCGACCAATCCACGTCTAGCTAAAGCACCGGTAGAAGTTCTGGCACCGTCTTTTGCGGTATAAGCAGTGCAAACACCGGTTAAAACTTTGTTATAATGATAAATATTTCCGTTTTCGTCAGTAATTACACCGTTCTCAATGGAAACCTTAACATTACCATTATTTTTAGATTTAGTGCCGACAATTTTAACTTGATTAACAGGATTTTTCAATATATTTTCAGATAAAATATCGGTTTGAACCAAATTTCCATCAACATATTTTACGCGCTTAGTAACTTCTTTTTCACCGTTAGCGCCAGAAGTTTCAATTTTAAAATTACCACGCTCTAAAGTGTCAGATTTTTTTACTTCAGTAGAGAAAGGAATGGTTTCTTTTTCGGTAATTTCTTTAATTTCAACGCGATTTACAATAATATTCATTCCGTCTTCAACAAGTTTGTCGAGAGGCTCATTAACAGAGTCATCTTGAGAAAGCGTGATGTTTAAGAAGTTTAAAGCGTTGAGAACAGAGCCTTCTGGAACGGAAACAGCATTATTTCGGCCATCAACAGAAATATTAACAGGAATCATTTTAGAAATAGTAATTTGCATATTCGGGACAAGAGCGGCATTTAAGTCGACGGAAGCATGAAAATTTTCGCCAAATGGAATGTTATTCTTAGTGAGCAAATCAGCAACAGTACCGTCGTTTGCAGAGAAAGAATGCCAGTCACCGTCAAAGAAAACGCTAACAGAAAATGCACGTTTAATAGCGATGTCTACTTGTTTAGAATTTGCATCTGTCCGAACTATCTTATCCTGTTCGCCAATATTGATACCAGCTTGCTTTAAAACGGCGTTTGTCTCGGAATGTAAAGTGCGAAATTTTGTAATTTCCTCACCATCTTTTATGGTAACATCCTTGCTCAAAGCAGAGACGGTTAAAGCAGATGTGGAGCCGAGACCCACCATTAAAAATAAAGATATAATTCTTTTAATTTGCTTATTTGAAAGACTTTTAAACTTTTTTAAGGTACTCAAAAATATTCCTCCGTTTCGTAACCTTTATGTAATAAATACATTATAAAAATCAAGTTTAAAATGAACTTGCAAATACAATTATAAAATCTGGATAAACAAATGTCAAATGATGCAAAAATCACTTTTTGTTAATTAGTAACAATGGGTTGTTGAATTTGTAGCCAATATGAGAAGGTGAAAGTCCTTGGAAAATGCAATTTGTGTAAATTTTTGGGATTCAGTTTGTGCAAAAAGCAGAATTTTAATAGTTACAAAAACGTTACAATTTATTACATTGATTTAATAAAAAATTCCTCCTGTTTTTATAAATCAGAAGGAACCTTTATATTAAAGCAAGTGGAAGTTGCTTTTTCTGCTTCAAGAAGCAATGAGTTTAAAAAATAATAATACTTATTTTCTTTGGATGCCAAATCAACATATTCGACTATTTTTTTCTTGAATTTATTTAAAGTATTTAAAAGATTTCGTTTTATTTCGGAATCAGAAAAGATTTGTTTTATTTTATGGTTCATATAGGCGTATATAGCGATTGGCAACGGAAGGTGAAATAAGAATTTCAAGCCAGTTTCTTTAATTTTGTATGTTAAATATTGCTTTGAAGACATATTTTCTAAAAGTTGAGATTTAAATTTTTCATTAATACACTCATTCTCTTTTATATGATTCATACATTTTTCAAGCTTTAATAAGACGTTCTTAATTTCATTTTGTGCTTTTTCAGAAAAAGTTACTTTAGAGGCATCGTTATGAAGTTTAGAGTCACTTGAATTGTGGCGAGATAAAGAGCCGTTTTCAGATTTGTGAGTATCTTGAGAAGTTTCTGCGATATTGTTAATATCCGTTGCGTTGCTGGGGAAGCAATTTGAACACAAAACCAGCACAAAAATTAAAGCGATTGATAAAAATTTTTTCATAAAATATCTCCTATTATTTTGTTTATAAATATTATATCATAAAAGTAAAATTTTTTAAAGTTAAAGGAATAATGAAAATTTATATAAGTAAAGTCCCCTTCTCTTTATCCATAAATAAAGAAAAGGGGAAGATTAATTTACTTTAAATAGTTGTCATAAAGATTAGCTGCCATGTAATAAAGTTCTTTTACGTCGTTAAAACTTTTTATTCGGTTAAAGTGGTCTGGATGCAAAGTCTTTGTGACTGTTTTTATGAAGGTTCTAACATCATTTTTCATTTCTGATTTGTACTTTTTACAAACCAAGTTATTAATTTTGTTAATAATGTTGTATGCCACAGAAGGAACTATGTAAATATACGCAATAACTTCAAACGCTATTTGGCATATTATTTTTGTTAAAGAAGTTAATAAATATTTTTTATCTGAAGTATTTTCAAGTTTTTGCATTTCTTTTTTTAACTTTTCAATTTGTTGTTCTCTAAAAGATTTTCTCACAAGCTTGTTTGCGTATTTTTGTTCTTCAGGATTAATTTTTTCAGCAGTTTCTGAAGATTTGATTTCTTCTTTGGAAATGTTTTTGTTTTCTTCTATTGGTTTTTCATCGGCTTTAATTGAAGCTTTGCTTTTTAACAAAGCAAGATTATCGTTAATTTGTCTTATTTTCTTAGATACCGTAGTTTCTCTAAATTCATTTTGAAAATTGTCTGCAGCGTAGCAGTTTGCACTAAAAGAGTTAAAACTTAGTGTTAAAATTAACATGCATGATAATATCTTTTTCATAAAATATCTCCTTTTTTTATTATTATATCACATTGTATCATATGAAAGAACTTTTTTGTTTCTAAAAAAGAAAAATAACACAATTCAAGAAAAATTCTCCTTTTGAGACAAAAAATTAAGCTTACTCTGTATTTTTGTTAAAAACAAACAGCCCGCGCGGTATAGTGCGGGCTGCAATGCTACAGGTAAAAATATTACCTTTTTGAAAATTGAGGAGCTCTACGGGCAGCTTTAAGGCCGTATTTTTTACGTTCTTTCATACGTGGATCGCGAGTTAAGAATCCTGCTTTTTTAAGTAATGGACGTAAATTTTCAGCATCATATTGAAGGAGTGCGCGAGAAATGCCATGACGAATAGCTCCTGCTTGACCAGTAACGCCACCACCGGCAACTCTGCAAACAACGTCAAATTTGCTGTCAGTTTCTGTTAAAACGAGCGGTTGACGAACGATTAATTTTAAAGTTTCAAGACCGAAATATTCGTCGATAGGCCTGTCGTTGATGATGATTTTACCAGCTCCCTTGTAAACACGAACCCGAGCGACAGAACTTTTTCTTCGGCCAGTACCGTAAAAGTATGAAGTTTTATTATACATGATTATAGCTCCTTTCTTACATATTAAAAATTTCTGGCTGTTGAGCAGTATGAGAATGTTCAGAGCCAGCAAAAACGCGTAGTCTGGTTAAGGCTTTTCTTCCGATTGTTGTATCTGGAATCATACCTTTAACGGCTAAACTCATAGCGAACTCAGGTTTTTCTGCCATTATTTTGTCATAACGAGTGTCTTTTAAATGACCAATGTAACCTGTGTGATGATAATAATGCTTTTGAGTCAGCTTGTTTCCTGTTAATACGGCATCTTTGCAGTTAATAACGATAACGTGGTCGCCGCAATCGACATGTGGAGCAAATGTGGGCTTATGTTTGCCACGAAGCAATACTGCAACTTGAGCAGCAACTCGTCCAAGAGGTTTGCCTGCAGCGTCAATTACATACCATTTGCGAGAAATTTCATGCTGTTTTGGCATAAATGTTGACATTTTTGTTCCTCCTAAAATAATTAAGTTTATTTATTTCTTAAATTTTACCACTTTATTTATATAAGTGTCAAGCATAATTTTTTATTATTTTAATGTGCGTTGGCAAAAACTTTAAAATTTAATGTTTTTCTTATATTTACTCGCAATATCTTTAAGTTTATTTACGAAAATTTTAGAAAAACTCTCTTTATCTTTACTTATTTTTGTTTTATAATATAGTTAGTTTTATTGATTTCGGTTTTACAGAAGCGTTCTTGCTTGTGCCCGCAGG
>FR883894.1:36626-41687 GCA_000435275.1 Clostridium sp. CAG:557 | reverse complement strand
TCAAAGTCATTGTCCTCAAAAATGCAAAAATGGACAAATAATTATTATAGTTAAATTTTGCATTTTTGACCCTGCGGGCCTACATCGACTACATAAATAATTAGCCAAAAATAAGAGGGGATGATGGAGAATGTCATTAGTAAATACGAAAGAAATGCTAAAAAAAGCATACAAAGAGAACTATGCCGTGGGCGCATTCAATGTAAATAATATGGAAATTGTGCAGGGGATAACAAAAGCGTGTCAAGAATTAAAATCTCCGGTAATTTTGCAAGTGTCGGCTGGAGCGAGGAGATATGCCAGTCATACATATTTAATGAAGTTAGTGGAAGCTGCCGTACAAGAAACTTCGGTTCCGATAGCTCTGCATTTGGATCACGGAGACAGTTTTGAGTTGTGCAAAAGCTGTATAGATGGCGGATTTACATCAGTAATGATTGATGGCTCGAGCCTAAATTACGAAGAAAACATAGAATTGGCGAAGCGGGTTGTAGATTACGCACATCCACGGAAAGTAACAGTAGAAGCAGAGCTTGGGCGACTAGCAGGAATAGAGGATGAAGTAGATGTATCAAGTGAGAAAGCTTACTATACAGACCCAGCTCAGGTGGAAGATTTTGTTGAACGGACGGGTGTAGATTCACTTGCAATTGCGATAGGAACAAGTCATGGAGCGTATAAATTCAAACCAGGCCAAAATCCGCAATTGCGTTTTGATATATTAAATGAAATTGAAAAAAGGTTGCCTAATTTTCCAATAGTGCTGCACGGAGCGTCGTCGGTAATACCAGAATTTGTTGATATGATAAATAAAAATGGCGGAAAAATGCCAGATGCAATAGGAATTCCGGAAGAAATGCTGCGAGAAGCCGCCAAAATGGCCGTTTGCAAAATAAATATAGATTCAGACTTGCGGCTGGCAATGACAGGAACAATTCGAAAATATCTTAACGAAAATCCGTCGCATTTTGACCCAAGGCAGTATTTAAAACCTGCCAGAGAGGCCATTTATAACATGGTTTCGCATAAAATAAATAATGTTTTGGGTAGCGCAAACAAGGCTTAAAAGGCAAGTACGCACCGCGCGATATAGTGCGGTGCGAGTTTAATTTTTAGAAGGAATATAAATGAAAGAAACACCATTATATGACGCGTTAAGAGCTCATAAAAATTTAAACCGTGCATCTTTTCACACGCCAGGACACAAAAATTCGAAAAAAATAATGAGTAAACGACTATTTGAGTTAGATTTCACCGAGCTTCCAGACACAGATAGCCTTTACGAAGCTTCAAATGTCATAAAAAAAGCAGAAATGTTAATGGCACAACTTTACGGAGCAAAAAGCACAATTTTTTCTGCAGGAGGTTGTACATTATGCATTCAAACCATGCTAAAATTAGCGTTGCCTTACGGGGGAAAAATCATAGCGTCGCGAATGATTCATAAAAGTGCAGTAAATACGATGGCAATTTTAGATGCAAAAGTCAAATGGATAATGCCAGAAATTAGTGAAAGTATAAATAATTTTTCACAAATAAGTGCAACTGAAATTGAGAGTATGTTACAAAAAGATAAAAATTTTGATTGCGTTTATGTAACAAGCCCAGATTATTTTGGTCGTATCGCTGATATTGAAAGTATCGCGAAAGTTTGTCATAGATATAACGTGCCGTTGCTGGTTGACAACGCACATGGAGCGCATTTGAAATTTTTGTCAAGAGATATTCATCCACTTGCACTTGGTGCGGATATGGTGGCAGATTCGGTACACAAAACTTTACCGGTCCTGACAGGTGGCGCATTTTTGCACATTGCAAACGAAAAATACATCAAGAATGCTAAGCAAGCTATGGCGCTTTTTGGCTCTACAAGCCCGTCGTATCCGATAATGTCCTCTCTTGATATTTGTAGATCCTGGCTGAAGCAAAATGGTAAGAAAGCCTATTTAAAGCTCCAAAATGAGGTTGTGAAGATTAAAAAAATTGCTAGGCGAAAAGGTATTTTCGATGATTGCGAAAATGTTGACCCTGTGAGACTAACTTTAAATACGATTAAAATTGGACTCTTGGGATACGATGCTGCAGAATATTTTCGCAAAAATGGTGTAGAACCAGAACTTTCAGATAAAGATAAAGTAGTTTTTATCGCGACACCGATGAACTCAAAAGCAGATTTTATTCGATTAAAGTATGCAATAAAGACACTTCCGCATGGTGAATGTGTACAAAATGAAACGCCTATTTTTGATGTGCCGATTATAAAAAAATCGCTTCATGAAGCTTTATTCAGTACTTCAAAATCCGTGGAGGTCCGCGATTCTTTAGGAAAAATCAGCGCAAATACAATTTGTCCATGCCCGCCAGGAATTCCTATTTTGATGCCAGGAGAAGTTATTACCGAAAATTCCATCAAAAATTTGTTGTACTATGGAATTTTTTCAATAGATGTGATAAAATAAGTTCGTAAATTTTGTTTTTGAGGTGATTATCGTGAAACTGATTCTTGCAATAGTAAACAGCGATGACGCAAATGCAGTTCTAAATGCGCTTACAGATAACGGCTTTTCAGTGACTAAGCTTTCGACTACAGGTGGCTTTTTGAAGGTGGGCAACACAACTTTTATAACGGGTGTTGATGATGAGCGCGTGGACGAGGTTATAAAAATTATCAAAGAAAAAAGCAATAAGCGCAAGCAAAGTGTGCCAAATGCAACACCACTTGAAGTGGGAATGTACAGCGCAATTCCATTTGAAATTACTATTGGTGGTGCAACGGTTTTTGTTCTTGATGTGGACAGGTTTGAAAAGCTTTAGGAAGTATTTTTATGAATTTTAACGATTTTGTAGGGAATCATGAAGTAAAAGCGCAATTACAGGAATTATTTGAAGAAAATAAAGTTTTTCACGCAATTTTGATAGAAGGCGAAAAAGGTTTAGGGAAAAAAACTTTAGCGAATATAATTGCACAAACGGCTGTTTGCTCGCGACCCAAAATGGGGGTAGCTTGTGAGGAATGTTCTGACTGTAAAAAAGTGCAAAAATGTATTCACCCAGATGTGATTTATCCCGAGAAAACTGGTGTTTTGCAGACTTATAGCATCGCGACAGTCAGAAAAATTCGATCTGATGCGTACATTGCTGCAAATGAGGCTCAAAATAAGGTTTATATTTTCTCTGATGTCGATAATATGGGGGTTCCGGCGCAAAATGCTCTTTTGAAAGTACTTGAAGAGCCACCTAAGAATGTAATTTTTATATTAACTTGCACGAATTTCGCAAATGTTCTTTCGACAATTCGTTCAAGGACTCAACAAATAGCATTAAAATCGGTTTCGCAGCAAGAATTACATAAATATTTACTCCAAAATTACCCTGAAGAAAATTTAAACGAAATTTGGCAAATTTCTAAAGGGAACATTGGCGTAGCACTCAACTTAATTAAACTTCCTGACTGGAAAAAAACGTCTGATATTGCCAAAAAGATTGCGCTGAGTTTGGTTTCGTCGAATGAATTTGAGTTAATGACTTTGGTGGCACAGCTTTCAGATAGCAAAAAAGAGTTTAGTTCCATGTTAAAGATTTTTTCTTCTATACTTAGGGATGTAATGATTTTATTGGCAAAAGCTTCCGTTGCGGATGCGAATGATTGTGCTAAAACATTATCAGAAAAACTTTCGATGAAACAAGTTTTAAATTTGATAGATATTATACATTGTACAAAGGATTATGTTGAAAAAAATGTAAATTTATCAAATGTAACCACTTTTTTTTGCTCAAACTTATTTAAAATATCTAACCGTAATTTGTAATTCAAGGAGGAAAAAATGTTTGGAATTGTTGGGATAAGATTTAAAGAGATTGGAAAAGTTTACTATTTTGATTCTGGAAGTCAAAAATTTGCTGTAAATGATTTAGCTGTAGTTGAGACTGCTCAAGGGTTGAATTGTGGTAGGGTTGTGATCGCAAAAAAGAATTTTACCGAAAATAGTTTTGCTAAAAATTTGAAAAAGGTTATTAGAAAAGCTAATTTTAAAGATGTTGAGCGTTTAGAAAAATTAAAGGAAAAGGAAGTTCGAGCGAAAAAACTTTTCAATGAGAAAATAAAAAAGCACTGCCTAGAAATGAAGCTTATCGATGTGGAGTACACTTTTGATGGTAGCAAAATTTTGTTTTATTTTACTGCAGATGGACGCGTAGACTTTCGTAATCTTGTGAAAGAATTAGCGGGAATTTTTAAAACTCGAATAGAACTGCGCCAAGTTGGGGTGCGTGATGAGGCAAAATCTCTAGGAGGTTTGGGCATTTGTGGAAAACCATTTTGTTGCGCAACTTTTTTGGATGAGTTTCAACCAGTTTCAATAAAAATGGCTAAAGAACAGGGGCTTTCATTGAACCCGGTTAAAATTTCGGGAACTTGTGGCCGACTGATGTGCTGTTTAAAATTTGAGCAGGATGCGTACGCTGATTTACTGAGAAATGCGCCGAAACTGGGTGCAATTGTGGACACGCCAAAGGGAAAAGGTACGGTCGTTGAACAAAATCTTTTAACTGGAATGTTGAAAGTTCGTATGGACTCAGCGCCCGAAGCGGTGCCGGTTTGCTTTAATTTGAAAGATGTAAAAATTATTAAGGATGCAAAAATTAAGGTTAGCAAAGATGAGATTGATGAGTTAAAAATTTTGGAATAATTATTTGTTATTTGCAGTATTTTTTCAGATGTGATAAAATGTAGGTGTTTATGTTTGGGAGGTGTTTGAAAAATGGCATATAAAATTAATGACAACTGTATTTCATGTGGTGCTTGCGAGGCAGAGTGTCCTGTTGGAGCAATTTCTGCTGGCGATGGCAAATTTGTTATAGATCCGGAAATTTGCATATCTTGTGGTGCTTGCGCGAACGTTTGCCCCGTGGGAGCTCTGTCTCAAGAGTAGCAATTTGCAAAAAGAGGTTTATAGCGGGCGTCAATAGTCGCAGTTGTGACTGTTGGTGCCCGCTTAATTTGGTTTTGTGCGATGATTTAGATTTATCCGCGGCCACACGATTTTCAATCGCGTGGCTGTC
>FR883894.1:33774-36583 GCA_000435275.1 Clostridium sp. CAG:557 | reverse complement strand
AGTTTATTTCTATAAACTGCGGGCCGCGGTTGCGTGAGGAAAAAGGAGGAGCGAAAAACGATGCTGTTATCTGGAGAAAGTATAGAAAGTTTTTCAGAAAAGATAAAAGTTATAACCTCAAAGGAGCATACATTTGGAACAGATACAATGCTATTGGCAGATTTTTCAATGCCAAAAAAATTCGAGGTGGCAGTCGAAATAGGCACAGGATGTGGCGCGATACCGCTGTATTGGCTGAGTATGACGGAGGTAAAAAAGGTTTTTGCAATAGACATTCAAAAAAAAGCCTGCCAACAGTTGAAAAGGTCAGTAGAAATCAGCGAAGTGAGCGATAAAATAGAAGTAATTCACGCGGATGTGAAGGAAAATATACCACAAATTTTGACTCACAGCTGCGACTTAGTGGTGTGCAATCCACCGTATAAGGCGATTGGACAAGGAGTTGTAAATGAGAAAAAAGAAAGGTTAATTGCACGACATGAACATGAGTGCACAATTGATGATGTGACGAAAAGTGCGAATAAATTTTTAAACTTTTGGGGGCGACTTTGCCTGTGCCATCGAGTTGAGCGCCTTTGTGATGTTGTGGAATCTATGAGAAAAAATAAAATTGAACCAAAAAAAATTCAATTTGTTCAGCAGCGAAAAAGTTCTCCTGCAAAGCTTTTTTTAATAGAGGGCAGAAAAGGAGCGAAACCAGGCCTAATCGCGCTGCCGACCCTTTTTATTGAAAATGAAGACGGAAATTTATCTGAAGAAATGAACCGAATTTACAAAATTTATGGAGAAAAAATATGAGTGGAAAATTAATTTTGGTGGGAACTCCAATTGGAAACTTAAACGATATGTCACCACGAGCTGTGAAAGCTCTAGAAGAAGCAGATTTTATTGCAGCTGAAGATACTCGAGTTACGATGAAGTTATTGAATCATTTTGGCGTAAAAAAGCCGATGATTAGCTATTTTGAGCACAATAAACGACAAAAAGGAAAATATATTGTTGATCGAATTTTGTCTGGAGAGGCCTGTGTGTTGGTTAGTGACGCCGGAATGCCGGCCATTTCTGACCCGGGAGAGGAGCTTGTGGCGCAGTGCCTTGAACAAAATGTTAAAATTACGGTGGTCCCAGGTCCTAGCGCGGTTGTTTCTGCGGTTGCAATTTCTGGGTTGACCACTGGCAGATTCACTTTTGAAGGATTTTTGAGTGTAAATAAAAAAAGTCGTTTTGAACACCTTGAATCTGTAAAAAATGAGTCTCGCACAATGGTTTTTTACGAAGCTCCACACAAATTGTTGAGGACTTTGAAGGATTTTTACAAAATATTTGGAAATAGAAAAATATCGATAGTAAGAGAGCTTACCAAAGTTCACGAGGAAGTAGTTTTAACTACTATAAAAGATGCCATAGATAAATATGAAAATGAGCCCATAAGAGGGGAATTTGTGCTGGTTGTCGATGGAAAAAAAGATTCAAAACAGAGCGAAAATATAACCTTAGAAATGGCAGTGGAGATGGCTCGACGCCTTTTGAATGAAGGTTATACAGTTTCTGATGCGGCAAAACAAATTGCGAAAAAGACTAGCTTAAAAAAGAGTGATATATACAAAGGTATTTTGGAAGTTTAGTGTAAAGCAACAAATTTCTAAAATGGAAAAACAACTTTTTGTGAGCACGCTTGATTTGATAAAATTTTTTACGATTTAACTTTTAAGGAAGCACAGCATACAATGTGTTAACAGTTACAAAATGAATGTAAAGAAGAAAATTTTTTAATAGAGGTGCTCCTATGACGGGTTTTGACATGAATTTGCGCGAAAATTTTATAAAAAAACTTTGCCAAAAATATTCCTTTGTAAAGTGTGGAACATTAGGCAAAAGCTTGTGTAATCGCGATATTCATTATTTAAAAATTGGTTCAAATGATAATCCAGCACTATTTGCTGCGGCATTTCACGGCATGGAATGGCTAACAAGTTTGTTGGTGTTAAATTTTACAGAAAGTATAAGTGAAGCAATTTATAAAGACGGACTTATAAATGGCATAAAGATAGGAAACTTTTTGAGTCGACACGGCCTTATAGTGGTTCCGTGTGTAAACCCTGATGGAGTTGAAATTTCGCTTAATGGTGCGCAAAATGCCTGCTCATATGAAAATTTGGTTGATAGGATTATGAACTATGGAAGCACAGTTCCTTGGCAAGCAAATGCGCGAGGCGTAGACTTAAACCATAATTTTAATGCAAATTGGTATGAGCTTCATCAGTTAGAGGAAAAGAATGGGATAATTGGCCCGGCTCCTACGAGATATGGAGGCCCAGCGCCTGCTAGTGAGCCTGAAACGAGAGCATTAGTTGATTTTTGTGAGAGATTTAGTTTTAGACATGTTATAGCTTTTCATAGCCAGGGCGAGGAAATTTATTGGCAATATGGTACGAAAACACCTCCAAAAGCAGAGCGTATGGCCTTGAAAATGGCAGAGCTTAGTGGGTATAAACTTTCGGCTCCAGAAGGATTGGCAGTTGGAGGTGGGTTTAAAGATTGGTTTATTGAAGAATTTGCGAAGCCAGGTTTTACTGTAGAGATTGGGAAGGGAAAAAATCCACTTCCGCTTAGTGACATTGTGGAAATATACGATAAGTTAGAAAGTATGATGATTTATTGTAGTATAGTATGAAAAAAGGCTTTAGTTCTAGTATATAGGGGCCGTGCTCCTGAACAAATTTAATTTGTTCGGGATAAAAAATACGCAGCACTTGCGCGCTGCGTATTTTTTGCGTCGTTGAGTGACATAAGTTTCCACTCAACGACG
>FR883894.1:27658-33717 GCA_000435275.1 Clostridium sp. CAG:557 | reverse complement strand
CAATAATTGTCAGCTTTAATTTCAAAATAAGCCTGAGGATGTTTGCATGTTGGGCATTCTTCTGGAGCAGATTTTCCGACATAAACGTGACCGCAATTTCTGCAAATCCAAACAACAGACTGATCTTTCTCAAATACTTTTTTATCTTGGATATTTTTGAGCAAAGTGTTGTATCGAACTTCATGTTCTTTTTCAATGTCGGCAACTAAGCGCATGACCTTAGCGATTTCGGAGAAACCTTCCTCATCGGCGACGTCAGCGAACTCCTTATACATTTCGGTCCATTCATAATTTTCACCGGCAGCAGCGTCTTTCAAATTGGCTTCAGTAGAAGGGATAGCGCCGTTGTGAAGGTATTTAAACCATAATTTTGCGTGTTCTTTTTCGTTGTCAGCCGTTTTTTCAAAGATGTCAGCGATCTGCTGATAGCCTTCTTTTCTAGCGGCAGAAGCGTAATAAGTGTATTTATTTCTTGCTTGAGATTCTCCAGAAAAAGCGGCCAGTAAATTGGCTTCAGTCCGGCTTCCTTTAAAATTCATAATAAAAACCTCCTGGAATATGGTAAAATAAAAAATGAATTTAACTAAATTATACCACCTTTATAGAAAAATTACAACAAAATAACTGCAAAATTACATTTACAAAAAGAAGAAAAAAGGGGTATAATAAAATGAAGTTTAAATTTGGGGGGAAGATAATGTCAATTGAGGACGTAAAACAATTTTACGACACCATCGTAGTAGATACAGATCTTCGACGCAGAATAATAGATGCAAACAAAAAATTTTCAGGTTCTGTGTTAACCGAGCTAGAACTGGAACAACTGATGGCAGAAGAGTTTTTACCACTTTTGAAAGAAGAAGGTTTTTACTTTTCAATTGACGAATTAATTGAATATCAGAATAAAGAAATTATTTCAAGTGACAAATTGAAAAAGGTTTCTGGTGGAGCTAAAATTACGCCGAATCAGGCCATGCATAACTTATTTAATATTGTTTTTAACACTAAATTTGATGATATCTCTCAATGATTTGAGGGGTATTTTTTTTGATGCAGAAATTTTTTATAATTATTTAGCATAAATTTAGAAACAGATGTTTTTTCGACAATAAAGCTTATAATATTCTGTGATTTTATACATTAATGGCGTAATTTTTTTATTTTATTGAAATTTATTTAATAATTAAAACTATTTTTCCCTTGAATTTATCTGTTTTGCCATGTAAAATATAAATATTAGAGGAGTGTGATTCCACGATGCTTGGGAAAAATTTTGAGGTGGTGATTGACGGGTCTGCTTATGGCAATAACGCAAAATATTGCGCGCCGCTGTATAGTGCGCACATTGTAGATCCTTTTAACGGTTTTTATAATCGAAAAGTGTACTTTATTTCCAATAAGCCTGTAGAAAAATCTGTAAATGGGACGGTTATTGCGATTGCGAATAAGGGTGGTTATTGTGAAAGGTTAATTTTGGCACCGAAAGATACTATTTATTATTTACCAGAGATAAGAAGTCGACTTTCTAGAGTAAAAAATCAGCGTCCGTACCGACTGGTTTGTCTTTATGAAAAGTCTTGTGGAGCGGTTATTTTTAATGATTTGTCGGATGAAAGGTATTTTTTGGTTGTAAAAAATAATAATGGACGTTATTGGGGCTTTCCGAAAGGCCACATAGAGATTGGAGAGACTGAAGAGCAGACGGCTTTACGAGAGGTAAAAGAAGAGACTAATTTGGACGTCGAGATTTTGGACGGGTTTCGTAAAACTAGCGTTTATAGGCTTTTTGGGCAGGTTAAGAAAAAAGTTGTAATTTTTTTGGCACAGGCAAGCAGCAAAAAAGTTACGGTTCAAAACAGTGAAATAGAAAAGTTTAAATGGCTAAAAAAAGAAGATATTTACGAAGCATTGAATCATAGAAATGACCTAAGAATTTTTGAAGCGGCTGTAGAATGGCTTGAAAAAAACAAAATTTAAAATAAGTTTTGGGCCAAAAAGTAATTAAAGAACTTTAAATAGCTTATATTTTGAAAAACTATAACGATTAAACTATCCGGTATGATTGAAAGAAATACCGCGCTTTATGAGAATCACTTGCGGCGGTGTGTTGTTTGTGATTATGCTAAAAAATAAAATTATGCGTTAACAGAAAAATCCTTGCTTAAGATATCTAAAATTTCTTTTTTTAGGTTGACAAATTCAACTGAAAATGAGAAATTAAGATTATTGTGTTTTTTAATATCTATACTTTTAGTAATGTTATGCTGAGATGAAGATATGATATATATAGTGTTTGCCAGTAAAATAGCCTCATCGATGTCATGAGTAATTAGTAAAGTTGTAGCTTTTAAACTCTTGGTAATATTTAAATACCATGAATACATAGCCGTTTTAGTAATGTTATCTATGGCGCTGAACGGTTCGTCAAGAAGTAAGATTTTTTTCTTTTGCATGTAAGTTCGCAAAAAAGCGGCTCTCTGCCGCATACCACCAGAAAGTTCGTGAGGGTACTTATTTTCAGTTCCGGAAATTAAAAATATTTCAAATAATTTTTTTAATTCGTTTTCAAAACTATGCTTGTTTGCACCGGACAAAGTTAATGGCAAAGTTACGTTTTCTATGATTGTTTTGTAAGGTAGAAGTAAGTCATTTTGTGGCATGTAGCATACTTTTCCGACCTGATTTGTGCAATCTTTACCGTCAATAAAAATTTGACCGAAATCTGGCTTTTTAAGACCTGCTATGATATTAAATAGAGTAGTTTTTCCGCAACCGCTTGCGCCTAATATTGCAACAGTTGTATTTTCTTTTATAGAAATTGAAATATCATTCAGCACGCATTTTTTGTTGTGAGTTTTTGATATATTTTTTATATCTAATTTGTTCATAATCCTCCTGAAGGGCGCGTCGGCGCAGGTTCCAATTCCAATCTGCACTCGACGCTCTTTTTTGTTTTATTAGTCTGGCAAGAACGCATTTGTAAACGTAGAGCCATGAGGGATTTTTTTATTTAAAATATGATTATCGAAGAGCCAGTCGTAAAAATTATCCCAGCGGACGGGGTCAATCTGTCCCCATTTGAAATCCTCGTTAACATAAATTGTTGACAGATATTTTTGACTTTCTAAAATTATCTTATAATTCAACTCCGGTACACATTCAGTAAGAATACTTGCGGCTTTTTTGGGATGTTTGGCGGCAAAAATGTAGCCTTTAGATAGGGCACGTAAGACTTTTTTGACAGTTTCGGGGTTATTTTTTGTATAATTTATATTAGAAATCAAAATAGGCGTGTAGTAATCGAGAATAGGATCAATGTCACGAAAAAAAATGAAATTATTTTCAATGTTAAAATGTGATGCAATAATGCTTTCGATACCAAAGTATCCCCATGCGGCATCGATATTAGTACCAAGAGCAGCGGCGATGTTGTCGGTTTGAGCATGGATTAAATTTACATTATCGAAATTTCCACCACTGATTTTCACGCAGTATTTTAGAAGAGCAAGTTCAATGAAATTGTCGAAAGTTGAGTAATTTTTAAATTCTAAATCAGAAAAAGTTTGAATATGAGCCGATTTTTTGCAAATAATTCCTGCCGAATTGTGCTGAGCAATTGCGGCAACGGCCTTCACTGGCAAAGGTGTGTCTGAGGTAAAGGCTGGTGCAAGAAAATCTTGAAAAGCAACAGCAAATTCGACTTTTTCGGCAGCGACAAGAGCAGTTGAACTTTCTTGAGGCGGTTGCTCAATTTTTACATTTAGTGTCTCATCTTTGAAGTAGCCTAATTTTTGCGCGACGTAAATGCCAGTGTGATTGACGTTCGGAGTCCAGTCGAGTAAAATTGTGACATTTTCAGAATGCGAGTCGTTGCTGGATGTAAATAAGCAAAAAAAAGATAAATTTGCACAGACAATGGCTATAAAAATTGTGAAAGAAATAAAGATTTTACGCATTTTTTAACCTCATTTGTCCATGTTAAGGTGGGCTAAAACCACTTTCTGCAAGGAGTTTATTATCGCTATGAAGACGAAGCTTACCATAGAAATGAAAATTATCGCAGCGAAAAGTTTATCAAAAGAATAGGCAGATTTTACTCGAGTCATGTATACTCCTAGCCCAGCGGTGCCTCCAAGCCATTCGGCCACGACTGCGCTTATGAAAGCGTAAGTGCCTGCAATTTTTAGGCCAGAAAAAAAATGTGGTACAGCAAATGGAAATTTTAAATGAACCAGGGTTTGTAAATAAGTTGCTTTCATGCATCTTAGTAGGTTTAAATAGTCGCTTGGAACGCTTGTAAGTCCGTCAGAAAGCGCGATTGTAATTGGAAAAAAGCAACATATTACCACTAAAACTATTTTAGAAAAAATTCCATAACCGAAAAATAAGACTATTATTGGCGCGATAGCAATGGTTGGAACTGTTTGTGTAATGATTAATAATGGGTAAATTGCCTGCTTAATTTTTTGATATTTGTCCATAAAAACTGCAGTAAAAAGTGCCAAAAAGATACTTATTGTTAAGCCGATGATTGTCTCGAAAAGTGTGATGGATGCGTGTTGAAAAAGTATTGGAAGGTTTGTAAAAAGTGCAACAAACACCATAATTGGTGATGGTAGCATGAATTGAGGAATAAGGTCAAGCTCGGATGCAATTGCCCATATCGAAATTAAAATTGTGGTTAAAATTATTGCAGGGGTAGCTTTTTTTATGTTTTTTTTCATTTTTAATCTCGTTTCTTTATTTTTTTATTTGGCCTTGTAACAGCACAGGTCCCCCGCCGTGAATTCAAAATTACTTTTTAGCAATTTTGAATTACCAAAGCACATGAAACGTGCTCTGGAGCCTCGATATTAAAATATCTAGGCCACGGCGGGGTAAATAGAGGGAAAAAAGATTCCGCCTGCAAAAGCTACAGACGGAGAAATTTCCTAAAGAGAATAAATATTTCCCTCCGTCGGCATTATCCGAATCAGGTTATGGGTTACGAAAACGTTCTCAGCCGATGCGTGCATCAGCACCCCTATTTTGAAAAATTATAATACAAAAAGCGAAAAAAGTAAAGAAAATTTAAGAAATAGAGTTAAGGTTGAGGGCTTCAAAAACAGCGACAGAACAGGCAACAGTGGCGCCGACCATGGGATTATTTCCCATGCCGATAAAGCCCATCATCTCAACGTGAGCCGGGACAGAAGAGGACCCAGCAAATTGAGCGTCGCTATGCATACGGCCCATAGAATCAGTCAAACCATAAGAAGCGGGACCGGCAGCGACATTGTCGGGATGGAGTGTGCGACCGGTTCCTCCGCCGGAAGCGACAGAAAAGTAATTTTTGCCATTTTCAATAGCCCATTTTTTATAAGTGCCGGCAACAAGATGTTGAAAACGAGTTGGATTTGTGGAGTTACCAGTAATTGACACATCAACGTTCTCGTGCTGTAAAATAGCAACTCCTTCAAGCACGTCATCAGCACCAAAACATCGAATTATGGCGCGTTCACCGGAAGAAAAAGCCTTTTCCTCGACGATATTTAAGGTGTTAGAAAAATGGTCAAAGTTGGTTTTTACATAGGTGAAGCCGTTAATTCTTGAAATTATGTAAGCCGCATCCTTTCCAAGTCCGTTTAAAATTACGCGAAGAGGCTTGTTCCGAGCTTTGTTAGCAGTTTTTGCAATTCCGATGGCACCTTCTGCGGCAGCAAAAGATTCGTGTCCGGCAAGAAAAGCAAAGCATTGAGTTTCATCATGAAGAAGCATTGCAGCTAAATTTCCGTGGCCTAAACCAACATGACGATGCTCTGCGACAGAACCGGGAATACAAAACGACTCAAGCCCAACTCCGATTAATTTTGCGGCCTCAGAAGCAGTTTTAGCAGCATTTTTTATAGCAATAGCGCATCCTAAAGTGTAAGCCCAGCAAGCATTTTCGAAGGCGATTGGCTGAACTCCTTTTACGATAGAAAAAACATCAATTCCGTGGCTTTCACAAATTTTATGGGCATTTTCAAGGGAATTTATGTTATATTTTTTAAGGCACATGTTAATTTTTTCAATGCGAC
>FR883894.1:26689-27610 GCA_000435275.1 Clostridium sp. CAG:557 | reverse complement strand
CTTTTCCTTCAAAATTTATAAAATTATTCATGATTTTTCTCCTTTATTCATTTCGTGGATCAATGTATTTTGCAGCGTTTTCAAATTGTCCGTAAGTACCTATATTTTGCGCGAAGGCCTCATTGGGGGTAACTCCATTTCGAATATCTTCGAGCATTTTGCCAATTTTTACAAATTTATATCCACAGACTTCATCTTCGGTATTTAGTGCCAGTGAAAGTATGTATCCTTCAGTCATTTCCATGTAGCGAACGCCCTTTGCCTTTGTACTGTACATTGTGCCAACTTGAGAACAAAAGCCTTTGCCTAAGTCTTCAAGTCCAGCACCGATTGGCAGACCATTTTCTGAAAATGCGGTTTGAGTTCTGCCATAAGCCAGCTGTTTGAAAATTTCTCTCATAGCAACATTTATCGCATCGCAAACAAGGTCGGTGTTTAGCGCTTCTAGGAGAGTTTTTCCAGGCAAAATTTCGGCAGCCATTGCCGCAGAATGAGTCATTCCGGAGCATCCGATAGTTTCCACGAGCGCTTCTTCAATGATGCCGTTTTTTACGTTTAGTGTTAATTTGCAGGCTCCTTGCTGAGGCGCGCACCAACCAATTCCGTGTGAAAGACCAGAAATGTCACCTATTTGATAGGATTTTACCCATGCACCTTCTTCTGGAATTGGCGATGGGCCATGGTTTGGTCCTTGTTTTATTTTACACATTTTGTCAATGTCTGATGAGTATGTCATATTTTGTTCCCCTTTCGTATTGTGATTCTATTTTTGTCGTTTTTAGTATAATTCTTTTTTGCTGGTTCTGCAATCGATTATTTTGCAGACGGCATTGAATTTTATCTTGACTTATTGTAAAAAATGGAAGATAATCTAATTATATGGTGGCCCGGGCGTGAAAAATACTATTTTTCACGCTTGCC
>FR883894.1:0-26593 GCA_000435275.1 Clostridium sp. CAG:557 | reverse complement strand
CGATAAGGCTATAAAAAGGAGAAATGTTTATGAATTTGATAGAAATAATAAAATCAGTGATAATTGGCATAGTGCAGGGAATAACAGAGTGGTTACCGATAAGCAGCACCGGGCACATGATTTTGCTGGACGAATTCATAAAATTGAATGTAACAAAATCATTTTTAGATATGTTTTTAGTTGTAATACAATTAGGCTCAATTTTGGCGGTAATATATCTGTATTTCAATAGGTTAAACCCATTTTCAAAAGGAAAAAATGAACAAGAAAAGAAAGAAACATTTTCGTTATGGTTAAAGGTTGTGGTAGGCTGCATTCCAGCAGCAGTAGTTGGTTTTTTGTTCGACGATTTTATTCATGAAAAGCTATATAGCCCGACGACAGTGGCTTTGACGCTGATTTTATATGGGATTTTATTTATAATAGTAGAAAATCAGAAAAAAAATTATCCATTAAATAAACTGAACAAATTAAACTACAAAACAGCATTTTTAATAGGGATTTTTCAGGTTTTAGCGTTGATTCCAGGTACGTCGCGTTCTGGTGCAACAATAATTGGAGCGAGCATCTTGGGAGCATCCAGAAGTGTTGCAGCGGAGTACTCATTTTTTCTTGCGATTCCGGTGATGTTTGGAGCAAGCGGCTTTAAGTTTTTGAAATATGTGCTAAAAGTAGGAATGAGTTTTTCTATTACAGAATCATTAATTTTAGTTTTTGGAATGCTGTCGGCATTTTTTGTGTCTGTTTGGGCAATAAAATTCTTAATGAATTACATAAAGAAGCATGATTTTAAAGCTTTTGGATATTACAGGATAATTTTAGGAATAATTGTTTTGCTGTACTTTACAATGTTCAATTAATTTTTGTTTAAAAGTATATATTTGGCATTTTTTTGAATTAATTTCGCTTTTTCGCGGGACTGCATAGTGCTTTTTAATATTTTTATTTGATTTTGTTAAGAAAATTTGAATAAACGTATGAAATTTAAGTGGCCGACTTGACACAACGGCTGTAGTTGTGTTAATATAATCTTAAAGATTTGCGCCAGTAGCTCAGCTGGATAGAGTGTTTGGCTACGAACCAAAAGGTCAGGGGTTCGAATCCCTTCTGGCGCGCCACGTACGTCTATAAATTTTTTAATTCCTTTTCTTTTTAATTAAATACGAACAGGGCGTCCTTCGGGGCGCCTTGTTCGTTTTTGTAAATTTGGTGCCTTTGTTTTTAAAATTATGTTGCAAAATTTTACATAAATGTATATAATTGTAAATGGTATCGATGTTTTTATAAATTTCTTTTGGAGAAATAGCTATGTTAAAAAAGAATGTAATTACTATCGTATTAATATTTACAGCATTATCTTTATTATCACTTCCGCAAACAACGCATGCATTATGGCCAAGCAACAAACCTCTTTCTTTTGGAGATCCCAAGTTACCTCCTCCAAAGCAACAACCAGCAAGATTAACCGCCGGTGAACAGTATAAACTTAATTGTGCTAACCAACAGTTGCAACAAAGTATGAATAACCTTGCGCATACAGGGTATAACATTGGAGCAACGTTAGCAATATTGAGTAAAAAATAAATAGAGTTAAAAATAACGAAGTTTATAAAATTGATACCAAAAAACGGAGTTCGAACATTTGTACTCCGTTTTATTTTATCTATTTAAATAAGTTATTAATTAGCAAATTCCATTTTTTTATTGTTATCTAATTTAATTTTGTCGGTGTTTTTTACAAAGATAGCCTTATAAATTTTCGCATTTAGCAAAACAAAAAATAATTTAAGTTGATTTAAGATAATCTCCTCGCAAGAGTTATCGTTAGCGCCATAGGTAATCACTAAAATAGCGCACTTTTCTTGCGTAAATGGATTAATTTTGAGCTTTGTTTTCATGTTGAAATAAAGCTGAGTCCGGTCAATAATTGCTTTTAAAGGTGCAGGAAAACTCGCATTGTATACTGGCGTTGCAACGATAAGCAGTTCGCACTCACGTAAAATTTTATCTATATTATCAAAATCAGAAAATGCACAAGCGGGGGTGCTTTTGCAAAAACCACAATCGACGCAAGGTTTAATATTTTCTTTGAATGCGTCAATAAGTTCAAATTCATAGTTGGGTTGAAGCCCTTTAATGACGTCATTGAGGGCTTTTTTTGTATGTCCATTTTTGTGAGGGGATCCATATAAAATTACAGCTTTTTTTTTCAAATAAAATTCACCCGATTGATTAATTTTGCGCTAAATAGCGCCATTTTTCCAACATTGATGACAAAGCGCGATATATTTATCATTGCCGCCAATATCGATTTGTTTGCCGTCGTAAATAATTTTTCCGTCGTTGTAACGTGCGTTAATAATAGCTTTGCGGCCGCATTTGCACATTGACTGAATTTCTCGAATAGAGTCGGCTAGTTCAATTAAACGCTTGCTGCCATCGAATAATTTGCCCATATAATCTGTTTTTAGCCCATAGCACATCACCATTGCGCCGCTGTCGGTTAAATCGCGCAGTTCGTCCACTTGAGAGGCGGTTAAAAATTGCGCTTCGTCGACGATTATCACATCTAGAGGAGCGAAATTAGCAACAGCATTTTTGATTTTTTCATTTGGGGCAACAGTTACAGCTTCGCAAGAAAGGCCGATTCTTGATTTGACAATAGTCTTTCCATCACGGCTATCAATACTTGGTTTAATTAATACAACTTTTCTGTTTTTTTCTTCAAAGCTAAATTTTTTCATCAGCGCAGTGGCTGTCTTGCTAGACCCCATTACTCCATAGTAAAAATACATTTTCATTTTATCACCGCATTTTGTCATTATACTTTACATTGTATTGCATTTTTATATTTTTATCAACTTTTTGTTCTCGAAAAACGATTTTATGTGCAAAAATATATTTTGACCAAGCAAGCTTGATTTTTTTATTTAAATGTGATAAAATTGACAAAAAGGAGTGAGAAATATGAGAATAGGATTAAATTTTATGATGCCATTTGAAGATACAGTTAGCATTTCTCTTAATGAAAATAATATAACTGCGAGAGATTTGCTTGATTTATTAAACCTCGACCGACTAGAAACATGCCGATTTTTAAAAATTCCGGGGAATTCAAGAGATAAACTTCAGACTATAGAAATTAATCATGACAACATAGGCTTGACGCTTAGAAATTTAAATTTTGAAAACGATAAAAACTATACTGTTATACCACTTATGTAAAACATTTTGGAGTAGCACCGTATTATATGAAAAAGGTAAAGATTTACTTACTTTTTTACTTATGATACGGTGTTTTAATATGAAAATTTTTAAACATAAATGTATTTTTTTACAAGTTTCGCGAAGATAAAATTTATTTCGTTTTTTTATTCATTTATAACAGTACACTATTGACAAATACTCTTTTTAAGAGCATAATTTAATTATTCTTAAAATTTATTTCTATAATTATCTTAATTATGTGGGTTTGTACAGATAAATTTTGTTATTTTATTGAAACTTTACCTTTTAAAGAATATAATCTTTATTAGATGCGTTTTTATCGATATTATCCTTCGGGAGGTGCTTTTTGTGAAAGACATGATAGCGAGAATAATCGAGATGGATAAAACCGCCAGAGATTTAACTCAACGCGCTCAAAAAGATAAAATTAATTTGGAAAATGAAATTAAAATAAAAAAAGATGAGATCCGAAATGAATATCTGGAAAGAGCCAGAAAAAGACTTGCTGTAAACGAGAATACCGAACGTAAATTGGCTGAAGAACAAAAATTAAAAATAATTTCAAATTGTGAAAGTATATCTCACTCTCTAGACGAATTATATGCTCAAAACGGCGATGTTTGGGTTGATTCTATTGTGAAAAATGTTTTGGGAGAGTGATTTTTGTGCTTTCTAATTACGCTTCAAACGTTATTTCGGCAAAAGTTCGCGCTATGTATGGAAAGCGCATTACTTCTCAAGATTACAACAACTTGATGGCTTGCGCCACGGTGACTGATGTTGCTGTTTATCTAAAAAATAACACGCATTACAGCAGCGAATTGGCCGGCGTTAATGAATTGGATATTAATAGAAATCAGCTTGAAAATATTATTCGAAAAAAATTGTTTCATGAACTCGAAATGCTTTGCAGATACGAAATATCAACGGGAAATAGCCTTGCTGAGTACACAATTGTTAGGACGGAAATTGAACAGCTTATTCATAGTTTGATGTATCTAGCTAGCGGAAATCCGTATGGGTATATCTATTCGTTGCCGATGTTTTTTAACAAAAGAACAAAAATTGACCTTCTGGGCCTTACTTCTATCAAAAATTATGATGATTTTTTGAACGTTTTAAAAAATTCTCCTTATGCGGAGCTTTTGGCAAAACACAAACCTCAAAAAGGCCAAGTTTTAGACCTATCTGCGATTGAAAAAACGCTTTATAATTACCTTTATGGGAAGTTTTTTGATGCGTTGAAAAAAAATACTTCGAAAAAAGTTCGAGATGAGTTGTCTGAAATTCTGGACTCCTATATTGACTACAGTAATTTCGTCAGGATAGTTCGATTGAAAAGAAACAATAGCAAAGTGAAATCGGCTGTTTTGAATTACGGCACGGTAAAAGCTAAGTATATTGATGAAATGTGCAAGGCTAAGGATGAAAAACAAGTTTTTTCTATTATGGAAAATACTAATCGCGGGAAAAAACTTAAAAAAATTGATTTTAATTACGTCGACGAGCTACCAGACCGTATGCTTTATGATAAGTGTAGAAATTCTATTAGATTTTCTGTGCACCCATCTGTGATTATGCTTTCTTATATCTTCCTTTTGCAAATCGAAATCCAAAATTTGACTACGATAATTGAGGGTGTCAGATATAATGTGCACAAAAGTGAGATTGAGAATTTGTTGATTTTGAAAAATCAAAATAGAGAGGTTGTGGTATAACGTGGCGGTTTCATCTGTCAAGATAGCAAGTATCATCGGTGTTTTGCCGGCTCTTGACGAAGTAATTAAAGTTTGTGGGAAGTCTGGCATTTTTCACCCTGATGACGCGCTTTCTTTTTATTCTAAAAATAATAAATTTGTCCCACTTTCAGAGGGAAATCCTTACAGCGAGCCGCTTAGAAAGCTTAAGGATATGCTAAAAAAAGCCGGAATGAGTTTGAATATGGTGGATATTTCGGACTTTGACGTGAGCTTAAAAGAAATTAATGATTATGTAAATTATATAAATTATAAATTGGGAATTTTGCTTGACAAAAAACAGGAGGCTCTTACCGAGATTGCAAAGCACCAAAAAGCTTTGAATAACATCAGTCATTTTATTGGGCTAGACTTGAATTTGGCGGAGATTTTTGCTTGTAAGTACATTAAGGTTCGGTTTGGAAAGCTGCCCAAAGAAAGTTTTCAAAAGCTGAACGCACATCAGCAAGATGATCCATATATGTTGTTTTTTCCTTGTACTGTCGACGAAAAGGCCTGTTGGGGTGTCTATTTTGCGCCACTTGAAAACATCGCAGAGATTGATAGAAAATTCGCGGGGCTTTATTTTGAAAGGCTTTGGCTTAATCAGATTAATGGCACTCCAGAAACTGAACGCGATACGATAAAAGGTTTAATTGATGAGGCGAATAAGGAGCTTGAGCGGATTAATAAAAAAATTGAGAACTTTTGGAAAACACAAAAAGATCAATGTTTAAGATTTTATACGAAGCTTGAAGAAATGAACACCTACTTTGGCATAAAAAAGTATGTTTCGAAGTATAATGAAAGCTTTATTTTGGTGGGATGGATTCCGGAGGACCAAGAAGAGAATTTTTCACGCCAGCTGAGCGATGTTTATGGCATAGAATTTTCAATTGAGAAGGCCGATAACGAAGAAAAACATTCTCCGCCAGTAAAATTAAAAAATAATCGGTTTTCTCGGCCGTTTGAATCTTTTGTTGAAATGTACGGTCTGCCGAGCTACAATGAAATTGACCCCACAGTTATAGTTTCAATTTTATACACGCTTTTGTTTGGCATAATGTTCGGCGATTTCGGTCAGGGCATAGTTTTGTCAGTTGTAGGCGCACTTATGTGGAAGTTCAAAAAAATGATGCTTGGCAAAATTTTAATTCGATGTGGATTTTCAGCATCAATTTTTGGTTTGATATATGGTGCGGTATTTGGCCTAGAGCACGCGCTTGACCCGGTTTACAAGCTTTTATTTAATTTGGATAAAAAGCCTGTCGATGTGCTGGAGCCGAAAACGGTTATGATTATCATAGTTTTAGCAGTGATTTTGGGTGCGACGACGATACTTTTATCTATGATTTTGAACATTTATTCTTCGTTTCGACGAAAAAATTACGAAAATGCCATATTCGGACAAAATGGTATCGCAGGGATACTATTTTACGGCTCTTTAATGATCGGCATGGGCTCTATGGTTTTGGGTGCAAATTTGATGTCGTTACCATACATTTTGGGTTTGATAGTTTTGCCACTGGTTTTAATTTTCTTTAAAGAACCGCTTGGAAAATTGTTGGCAAGAAAACCTGATTGGAGGCCCGAAAAATGGGGCGAATATATTGTACAGAACAGCTTCGAGATGTTTGAAATTATGCTGAGTTACATTACGAATACAATGTCATTTTTGCGTGTTGGCGCATATGTTTTGGTTCACGCGGGTATGATGATGGTTGTATTTACCATTGCGGAGATTGTTCCTGGCGGAATTATTGGATACACAATTGTGGCGGTGTTCGGAAATATTTTTGTTATCGCGTTGGAAGGCCTTTTGGTTGGAATTCAGGTGCTAAGGCTCAATTTTTACGAGTTGTTTAGCAGATTCTTTGAGGGGCAGGGTCGACCATTTACGCCGATTAAAGTGTCTGAAGAAAATTTATAGATTGATTAAATTATTTTAAATTTTGGAGGAAATTGTAATGAGTGCTGTATTGATTTTTATGTTTTTTATAGGTTTATTGGTAGTTTCGCTTGGTGGTTGTACTTATGCGGTAAAAAAAGGCATGAAACCCGCGAAGGCTGTGGCTATGCAATTGTGCTCGTTCGCAATTTTATTTATGGCTTCTTTCGCATCGACTGCGTTTGTTGCCTCTGCTGAAGGTGAACTTTCTTCTACGGAAATTTCGACTTCTTCTACGACTATAGCAGAGAATCAGACAAAGTCCGACAAAGAATGGGATTCTATTGCAATGGCTTTAGTTATGGGGCTTGCGTCTATCGGCAGCGGAATCGCTGTTGCTGCTGCTGCTCCGGCGGCTATTGGTGCAACTTCTGAAGATCCGAAGGCTTTTGGTAAAGCTATTGTTTTCGTGGGACTTGCGGAGGGCGTTTCGATTTTCGGATTGCTTATCGCTATATTTATTAAATTTATTTAGTTTCATTGAAAAATTTTTTCGGGAGGTTCGGTGTTTTTATGAAATTTCATCTTATCAGCGATAATAAAGACACTTTAGTTGGGATGCGTTTGGTGGGCATTCCAGGTGTGGTTGTCCATAAGGAACTCGAAATAAAAAATGCCTTGAACGAGGCACTAAAAGATGAGGATATTGCTGTTATTTTGATCACTGAAAATCTCGTCAAAATTTGCAGAGACTTTATTTATGATATCAAGCTTAATCATTCTAAACCGTTGATTGTGGAGATTCCTGATAGACACGGCAACGGTAGAGCAAGCGATTCTATTACGAAATATGTGCGAGATGCGATTGGTATTAAAATTTGACTTTTAAAAAATTTTACCGGCCGGAGGTGTGATAATGCAAGATATAGGCAAAACCAGCAACTTTTTAAAAGCCATTAACAAGTATGCGGCTGAACAGAGAAAAGAAATTAAAACTCGAGCTGAAGAGTTTCGTAAGTATGAGCTTCAGAAGGCAGAAGCCGAAGTTTTGAGAGATGCGTATTACTTAATTCAAAATGAAATGGCTCAGATGAAAAAAAATATTGCTAGTGAAGTTTCTAAGTTGGAATTTGAAAAACGCAGAGAGCTTTTTGCAAAACGTCAGACAATTATGAATGATGTTTTCAAAAAAGCTCAAGATAAACTTTTAAACTTTGCTAAAACGCAGGACTATATTAAACTTTTAAAGAATTATGCAGGGGCAGTTTCTAAAATATTAAAGAAATCTGGAACGGTTTTATATATTTGCAAAAGAGATGAGGTTTTTATCGACGTTATTAGGGAAGCTTACGGAAAAATTTGCAAGGTGGAAGTGAGCGACAGTATAAAAATTGGTGGCATTTTAGCCGTTAATAAGGTAATGTCTTTGGTTGTGGATGAAACTTTGGATTCAAAATTAGAAGAGCAGCGAAATTGGTTTGAAGAAAACTCTAAGCTAAATATATTTTAATGTTCGGCTTGTTGGAGATGTATTTTTATGAAAAATCAAAATGTTATTTATGGCATAAATGGCCCTGTTGTCACGGTCAAAGACACGGATTCTTTTTCTATGATGGAGATGGTTTTTGTCGGATATGACAAGTTGGTCGGAGAAGTTATTGGGATTACTGATGATTTTACTACGATTCAGGTTTATGAGGAAACGACAGGCCTTCGCCCGATGGAGCCAGTAATCGGTACGGGCAGCGCTATGACGGTGACTTTAGGCCCCGGAATAATCAATAATATATTTGACGGAATTCAGCGGCCTTTGCGTGCTATTGAGGCGAAATCTGGTTCATTTATTGCAAGAGGGGCGGCAGTTTCGGCACTTGATGAAAATAAAAAATGGAATGTGAAAATTAAAGTTAAAGTTGGAGATAAATTGTCCGGCGGTGACGTTTACGCGGAGTGTCAGGAGACAAGTATTATTACTCATCGTTGCATGCTTCCGCCAAATGTTGCGGGCGAGGTTATTTCGGTAAAAAAAGATGGGAAGTTTTCAGTCAATGATGTTGTTGTGACAATAAAATCTGAAAATGACGAAAAAATTAATTTGACTTTATGCCAAAAATGGCCTATTAGAACGCCAAGACCAGTTGCAAAGCGTTTGCCGACTACAATTCCACTGATTACTGGTCAAAGGGTTATCGACACGCTTTTTCCGATTTCAAAGGGCGGTGCGGCTGCAGTTCCGGGCGGATTTGGCGCTGGAAAAACTATGACTCAGCATCAGCTGGCAAAATGGTGCGATGCGGATATTATTGTTTATGTTGGCTGCGGTGAGCGCGGAAATGAAATGAGTCAGGTTTTGAGCGAGTTTTCTGAGTTGATTGACCCAAAATCCGGAAAGCCTATGACGGAACGTACTGTACTTATCGCAAATACTTCAAACATGCCCGTAGCAGCGCGTGAAGCCTCGATTTATACCGGTATCACTCTGGCAGAATATTATCGCGACATGGGATATCATGTTGCAATTATGGCAGATTCTACCTCACGGTGGGCGGAGGCTCTTAGAGAAATTTCTGGACGTCTTGAAGAAATGCCTGCCGAAGAAGGATTTCCGGCTTACTTGCCGTCTAGGTTGTCAGAGTTTTATGAACGTGCTGGACTTACTAAAAATTTAAACAATTCTGACGGTTCGGTTACGATAATTGGCGCGGTTTCGCCACAGGGTGCGGACTTTTCGGAGCCGGTTACGCAAAATACCAAGCGTTTTATTAGAGCTTTTTGGGCGCTGGACAAATCTTTGGCTTATGCGCGACATTATCCGGCGATAAACTGGATGCAGAGCTACAGTGAGTATTTTACCGACCTTGACCCTTGGTTTGCCCAAAATGTTGGTGAGGATTTTATAAAATATCGCGCTAAAATAAATGCAATTCTTCACGAAGAAAGCAAGTTGATGGAAATTGTTAAGCTGATTGGTTCGGATGTGCTGCCGGATGACCAGAAGTTGGTAATTGAAATTGCGAAAGTCATTCGCGTAGGATTTTTGCAGCAAAATGCGTTTCACAAGGATGATACGTTTGTACCATTAGAGAAACAAAAATTGATGATGAAAGTTATTCTTCACCTGGAGCACAAGGCCAGACAGCTCATTTTGGCGTCAATTCCGATTTCTAGAATATCAGAATTGGGACTCTTTGATAAACTTACCAAGATGAAATACGATGTTCCAAACGATAAATTGCAGATGTTCGATGACTATATTGCAGAGATCGACAAGGCTTTCGACGGAATTTTGAAATCTTAGGCGACTGCTCGAGAAAAACAGCGTTAGGAGCGTGATAAAGTGATAATTGATTACATTGGCGTGAAGGAAATTAGCGGCTCTTTGATTGTGATTGACGGCGTTTCTGATGTTTCTTTTGAAGAAATTGTCGAGATTCGGTTGGAGGACGGCTCAATGCGTCAGGGAAGAGTTGTTCAGATAGATGGCGATAGAATCGTGGTGCAGGTTTTTGAGGGCACGAAAAATATTTCGCTGAACAACACAAAAACTCGATTAAAAGGCCATCCGATGGAGTTGGCGCTTTCTCCTGAAATTTTGGGAAGAGTTTTTGACGGCGCTGGAAGACCTATTGACGGTTTGGGTGATATTTTTCCGGAAAAGAAAATGAATATCAACGGAATGCCGATAAATCCGGTGTCGAGATTGTATCCTAAAAATTATATAAATACTGGAATTTCTACGATAGACACGTTGTCTACGCTGATTCGTGGTCAAAAGTTGCCAATATTTTCAGGTTCTGGCATGAAACACAACGAATTAGCGATTCAAATTGCACGTCAGGCAAAGATTTCCTCAGCTGAAAATGAGAATTTTGCGATAGTTTTTGCTGCGATGGGTGTAAAAAACGACGTTGCGGACTATTTTAAGCGTAGTTTCGAGGAATCTGGGGTGCTGCAGCGCGTGGTAATGTTTTTGAATTTGTCAAATGACCCGGTTATTGAAAGAACTTTGACGCCCCGGTGTGCCTTGACAGCAGCGGAATATCTGGCTTTTGAGCACGATATGCATATATTGGTAATTATGACCGACATGACTTCTTATGCCGAAGCTTTGCGCGAATTTAGCTCATCAAAGGGCGAAATCCCAGGCAGGAAAGGCTATCCGGGCTATCTTTACTCCGATTTGGCTTCGATTTACGAGAGAGCCGGCATGATTAATGGGAAAAAAGGTTCGGTTACGCAAATTCCAATTTTGACGATGCCTAACGATGACATAACGCACCCTGTGCCGGATTTAACCGGATATATCACCGAAGGGCAAATCGTTTTGGAGCGTGCGCTTGAAGGCGAAGGAATTTATCCACCGGTTTCGGTTTTGCCGTCACTTTCTCGTTTGATGAAGGATGGAATTGGCGAAGGTTACACGCGAGAAGACCATTCGGCGCTGGCTAACCAGCTTTTTGCGTCTTATGCAAAGGTTAAAGACGCGCGCTCATTGGCTTCAGTTATCGGTGAGGAGGAGCTTTCTCCGGATGATAAGAAACTTTTAGCGTTTGGCGAAGAATTTGAGAAAAAGTTCGTGAATCAGGCATTTAATGAAGATAGAAGTATCAAAAAAAGTCTTGACCTTGGCTGGAAATTGCTATCAACTTTACCGAGGAAAGAGCTTGACCGCATAGATGATGCCATTCTTGACAAATATTATCACGAAGAAAAAATGGAAGAGAAAAAATAATTTTGTGCGTTTTTGGAGGTGAGTTTTTTGAGTATGTCGGTTGTGCCTACAAAAGGCAACCTTATCGCGGTTAAAAAGTCTTTGGAATTAGCTAAGAGTGGATTTGAACTTCTAGACAAAAAAAGAAATATTTTGATTCGCGAGATGATGCTACTGATTAAGCACGCCTCTACGATTCAGAAAAAAATTGATACGACATATGCCAAGGCTTATGCTGCGTTGCAAAAAGCAAACATAACGCTTGGAATGATTGAAGAAATCGCCGGAACTGTGCCGATTGATGACAGTTTAAAAGTTTCTTACAGAAGTGTAATGGGTGTGGAAATTCCAATTGTTTCCTTTAGTCAAGAACAAAATATTGTGCTGCCTTTTGGGCTTTACAATTCAAATTCAATGCTTGATGAGGCTTACCGGCGTTTTTTAGATGTTAAAAAATTGACTGCTGATTTATCGGAAATTGAGAACAGTGTTTATCGCTTAGCTGATGCAATCAGTAAGACTCAAAAAAGAGCGAATGCGCTTAAAAATATAGTAATTCCGCGCTTTGAGGCTTCTGTTAAGTTCATTACGGACGCATTAGAAGAGAAGGACAGAGAAGAATTTTCTCGGTTAAAGGTTATAAAAAAGAAAAAAATTTAATTTATCGTTAACTTGTCATGTGTTTTTTATTCGACAAATTTTTAAGAAAATTTTCTTATTTAAAAGTTATTTTGTTATTAAGTTTGCAATTGTCATTTATTGATAATGGTTTGTTGAAAATATGTGCAGGTTAACGTTTTTTTGTGTTAAAAGAGAGATGTCTCTTTACGAATTTAGTGCAATATATTATAATGAGTATAATAATTTTTGAAAATTTTGAAAAATGTAATATAAAAATCTTTACGTACTTTTGTGGTTAGGAGTGAGCGATATAAAAAGAGTTTTTCTTATAGTGCTAGACAGTGTTGGAATAGGCGCGATGCCAGATGCGCATCTTTATGGAGACGAAAACTGCAGCACACTTAATTCGGTTTCAAAGAGTCGCTTTTTCGATATTAGAAATATGAAAAGATTAGGACTTTTTAACATAGATGGTGTTACTTGTGGAGAAAAAGAGAAGAATCCTTTAGGTGCTTTTGCGCGAATGGCAGAGCTTTCTAAGGGCAAGGACACAACTATTGGACACTGGGAAATTTCTGGAATAGAATCAAAAGCTCCGTTACCAACATATCCAAACGGTTTCCCATATGAAATTATAAGCGAATTTGAGCGAATTACTGGACGTAAAGTGCTTTGCAATAAACCATATTCTGGTACAGAAGTTATAAAAGATTACGGTGAAGAACACATTAAAACCGGAGATTTGATTGTTTATACCTCAGCGGACAGCGTTTTTCAGGTGGCTGCGCACGAAAATGTCGTTCCACTTGAGAAACTTTATGAATATTGTGAAATTGCAAGGAATTTATTAACAGGCAAGCACGCGGTTGGAAGAGTGATTGCGCGGCCGTTTGTGGGTGAATTCCCAAATTTTAAACGTACGGCGAACAGGCATGATTTTTCTTTGGAGCCACCCGAAATTACAATGCTCGATCAGCTTGCGAACAGTGGAAAAGATGTGATTGCGGTAGGAAAAATCGTCGATATTTTTGCGGACAGAGGAGTTACAGATTTTGTGCGGACAAAGGACAACAATGATGGAATTGAGCGTACGTTGGAAATTATGAAAATGGAATTTGAAGGGCTTTGCTTTGTGAATTTGGTAGACTTTGATATGGTTTATGGCCACAGAAATGACGTTGATGGCTATGCAAGGGCCCTTACGAACTTTGATAAGGCCTTAGAAGGTATTATTAGAAATTTAAAAAATGATGATTTGTTGATGATTACTGCTGATCATGGCTGCGATCCTGGAGACATTTCGACCGACCACTCACGCGAGTATACGCCGCTTTTGATGTATGGAAATTCCTTGAGGAATAATGTGAATTTAGGGACAAGAGGGACTTTTTCTGATATTGGTGCAACGATTCTTGATTACTTTGGAATAGAAAAGAAAATTAACGGTGAGTCAATGCTAAATGAGGTGCAAAAATGATGAGCGGTTTTGATACTTCGGTATTCTCGCAGCCAAAATCGAATTTGCTAAAGAAAGTGATTTTCGCTTTTTTAGGTGTAATTTTGATGGGCATTGGCATAGCCTTTAACGCTTGTGCAAACTTAGGAAGCGACCCAATTTCGGTGTTTTCTTATGGAATTCACAGTTTTGGGGGTGTCAATTTGGGAACGGCCTTCAATGTCACAAACTATACGTTACTTTTTATAGTTTTGATTTTTGGCCGAAGGTACATAAACATCGGAACGCTAATTCACACGCTGTTTTTGGGGATTTTCGTGAATTTAGGCGGAGATTTATATTTAGCTGTAAAAAATTTCCTTTTGATTTTAAACGGATTTAATGACATTGCTTTTCGGGTTATTATGGCAATAATTGCGTGTTTTCTGCTGTTTTTCGGCACAGCCATGCTGATTGCGGCGGATATTGGTTTGGACGTATGGACAGGCTTGGCGATGATTTTGCGGGACCAAACGCACAAGGAATACAAATTTTTTCGAGTGGCCATAGATATTTTTTCGCTGGTAGTTGGATTTTTTCTTGGCGGAAGCGCTGCAATCGGCGTAACGACGGTGTTAGCAGCACTTTTCGGAGGCCCGATAATTCAAAATTTTGTTAATTTGATAAAAAAATCGGTTTTTTCTGTGATTAAACTTAAAAATAACGATATTTAAAGGAGATTTTATTATGGCAAAAATTCCCACACCGCATATAGGTGCTAAAGAAGGCGAAATTGCGAAGACTGTAATCATGCCGGGTGACCCTTTGAGAGCAAAATTTATCGCAGAGAAATTTTTGGAAAATGCGCATTGTTTTTCTGACGTCAGAAATATGTACGGCTACACGGGCACGTATAATGAGAAAAAAGTCTCGGTAATGGCGTCAGGAATGGGTTTGCCGTCGATTGGAATTTATTCTTATGAGCTTTTTAATTTTTATGACGTCGATAACATAATTCGGATTGGCACAGCGGGAAGTATTTCAGAAAAGCTGAGTTTGCGGGACATTGTTATTGCGATGGGGGTTTGCACGGACTCAAACTATGCCGACCAATTCGACATTCCAGGAACATATGCGGCGATTCCGAGCTACGAGCTTTTGAGCAGAACTGTTGACGAAGCTCAAAAAATGAATTTGAATGTTTCTGTTGGGAATATTTTGTGTTCATCTGTGTTTTACGTCGACGCAGAGAAAAAATTAAAGCCATGGGTAGAAATGGGCGTTTTTGCGGTAGAAATGGAATCGTTTGCGCTTTATCTAAATGCCGTAAGGGCAAAGAAAAATGCCCTCTGCATTTTGACCGTAACTGATGAAATTTTTAAAGGAAAACTTTTAAATTCAAACGAGCGACAAGAAGGGATTTTAGACATGGCTAAGCTTGCTTTGAACGTAGCAGAGAGTTTATAGGCGAGAAAAAAAGCTGCTGAGCAAAATTGGCAAGTATTAGGAGGATTTGTTTTGAAAAAGTTTATTAGCGCAATTGCTGCGTCATTGATGATAATTAATTTGGCAGGGTGTTCCTGGAGTGATCCGGAAAGCACTGCAAATGACGGGGTTTTTAGAATCGCGATGGTGCCGGATATGGGCGGCGTGAATGACCAGTCTTTTAATCAGTCTGCGCTGGAGGGCTTGTATGAACTGCGGGACGAAACTGGCGCGCAGATTAGTTATGTGGAGTCCAAGCAGTTTTCGGATTTCGCACTCAATTTAGATAAGCTTTCTGATGGCCCGAGCGATTTAATCATAGGCGTTGGCAATGTTTTGTCGGACGCAGTGGAGGAAGTTTCAGCGCGAAATTTGGATAAAAACTTCGCGATTGTAGACTATTCTTTTGGCGACGACGTTGCGAACAACGTTACCGGGATAGTTTTTAGAGCGCAAGAAGGTGCGTTTTTGGTGGGATACATAGCCGGAATGACCACGAAGACAAATAAAGTTGGATTTATCGGCGGCATGAAAAATGTGATTATCGACCAATTTCAATACGGCTTTGAGGCCGGAGTTTTGTACGCTGCGAAGGAAAGAAACGTGCCGATTGAAGTTGTAAACCAGTACGCGGAGAGTTTTGCTGATGCGGCAAAAGGAAAAGCAATCGCTTCCAGCATGTACTCCGGAGGCTGCGATATCGTGTTTCATGCGGCTGGAGGCGTCGGATATGGAGTCATTGAGGCGGCCAAGGACAGCAATAAATTTGTGATTGGCGTGGATAGAGACCAGTCTTATTTGGCGCCGGACAACGTTTTGACTTCTGCTGTGAAAAATGTTGGAACTGCAGTTAAATTGGTTTCGCGAGAGTTGATGGACGGCAATCAAATTGGCGGCAGAGATTACGAATTCGGGCTGAGTGAGCATTGCGTTGGAATTCCAGAAAATCACAAAAATATGGAGGAGTCTGTTTATAATAAAGCGATGAACTTGTCGAAATTAGTTGAGTGCGGAGAAATAGCCGTTCCGTTTGACGAAGAAACTTTCAAAATTTATAAAGCAGATTTGACCAAATGACTTTAACCGGGGAGGGAGCAGATTCCAGTGAAAATTAGTTCTGAATATGCCGTTCAAATGCGGAACATAACGAAAAATTTTGGTGCTTGCAGAGCGTTGGACGATGTGAGCATAGATATAAAAAAAGGTTCAATTCATGCAATTTTGGGCGAAAACGGCGCCGGAAAAACAACTTTGATGAATATTCTTTATGGACTTTACAGGGCGGATGCCGGCGAAATTTATATTAACGGCCAAAAAATTGACATGAAAAACCCAAATATAGCCATAGAAAATAAAATTGGAATGGTGCATCAACATTTTATGTTGGTCGAAAATTTTACAGTTGCACAGAATATTATCCTTGGCAAAGAAGTTGTTGGAGCTTGTGGAATTCTCGATATGAAAAAGGCAAAAGAAAAAATCGATGTAATTGTTGAAAAGTACGGTTTAAAAGTTGATAAAGACGCAAAAATTGAGGATATTTCTGTTGGAATGCAACAGCGAGTTGAAATTTTAAAGACTTTGTATCGTGGTGCAGATATTTTAATTTTAGACGAGCCGACTGCAGTTTTGACTCCGCAGGAGATAAAAGATTTAATAGAAATTATGCAAAAATTGGTTGCGGACGGCAAAACGATAATAATTATCACACACAAATTGAAAGAAATAAAGGCTTCATCGGATATGTGCACGATAATTCGTCGAGGACAATACATAGACACGGTCAGCGTGAATGACGTGACGCACTCTGAGTTGGCGGATAAAATGGTGGGACGAAACGTCAAATTGGTTGTAGAGAAAACGCCGGCCAATCCAGAAAATGTGATTTTTGAGGTTGAAAATGTGGTTGTGCCAAGCAAAGTTCATAAAGGCATAAATGCGCTGAAGGGCTTGTCTTTAAAAATTAGAAGCGGTGAAATTTTGGGCATTGCTGGTGTGGACGGAAACGGTCAAAAGGAGCTTGTAGAGGTAATAACATGCTTGTGCAAGGTGAAAAGCGGAAAGATTAAAATTAATGGAAGGGAAATTCAGAATACCAAGCCAAGAAATGTTATAAAAAATAAAATTTCAACAATTCATGAAGACAGACAAAGACGTGGTTTAGTTCTGGATTTTTCTGTTGCAGAAAATGTAATTTTAGAAAAATATAACGAAAGGCCATATTCTAATGGCGGTTTGCTGAATTATAGGGAGATAAACAAATTTGCTGACGACATAATTTCTGAGTACGATGTGCGACCAGAAGATTGCAATAAGATGCAAATTAGAGGCCTTTCTGGAGGAAATCAGCAAAAAGTGATAATCGGCAGAGAAATTGCAAATAATCCTGACTTATTGATTGCTGTTCAGCCGACGCGTGGCTTGGATGTTGGCGCAATAGAGTATGTTCACAAAATTTTGGTGGAGCAGCGGGACAAAGGCAAAGCTGTTTTGCTGATTTCTTTGGAATTGGACGAGGTTTTAAGTGTTGCAGACAGGATTGCGGTAATTTATGACGGAAAAATCGTTGGAGAATTCGCACAAAATGAGGTCAACGAGAACACGATAGGTTTATTGATGGCGGGAGGTAGCAGTAGAAATGCAAAAGACAATTAAAATTTTAAAAAAACCGATTACCTCCACATTTTTGGCAATTTTATGCGGTGTTTTTGTGGCAGGAATTGTATTGGCGTTTTCAGGATATAACCCAATTGAGGCGCTTGACACGCTGCTTAAAGGGATTTTTTCACGCCCAAAGTATATTTTTAAAGTGATAGAAAAAAGTACACCGATAATTTTGACTGGAATAAGTGTAGCGTTCGCGTTTAAAACCGGACTTTTCAACATGGGCGCAGAGGGCCAGTACATAATCGGCTCAGTAGCGGCTATGATGGTTGGTGTAAAATTAAACTTGCCACCAGTTTTGCAAATTCTGATAATCATTTTAGTCGGAATGCTGGCAGGAGCAGTTTACGGCGGTTTAGTGGGCATTTTAAAAGCTAAATTCGGTATTCACGAGGTCATTACGAGCATAATGTTCAACTGGATTGCGTTTTATTTGTGCAATTTTATTGTCGACTCGCAAATGTTTCATAAGCCAGCAACTATGCGGAGTTTTTCTATAAATGAATCTGGATTCACAACGCTTTTTTATAAATGGAAAACATCAAAAGAGGGTATAGAATATCTGAAGCAAAATCGCTGGCTTTCGGACATTTTGCTGAAAACTGACGTGAATGTTGGAATTATTATTGCGATTATCGTTGCGATTGCAGTTTGGTTTTTGCTGTACAAAACAAGTGTAGGTTATGGAATTCGTGCGGTTGGCAACAATGCAAAAGCGGCAGAGTTTGCAGGCATAGGTGTAAAAAGAAATATCATGGCAGCCATGATAATTTCTGGCGCAATATGTGGATTGGCAGCAGCTTTAACGATTACTGGAGTTGCACCACATGCGATTTATAAGTTGAGCATGTTTGAAAATATTGGATTTAACGGCTTGTTTGTTGCGCTTATTGCTCGCACATCTCCGATTGGTTGCATTTTGTCTGGACTATTTTTCGGTGCACTGAATTATGGTGGAAATGCGCTGCAAATGGATTTGGGCATTCCGTCCGAAATAATTGCAATTACCATTGGTTCGATATTGTTTTTTGTTGCATTGGCTGGGGTTGCGCCGTTGATTGCAGACAGACTGGCGAAGAGAGGTAAAAAAAATGCTAAATAGTATTCTTTCTATAATAAACACAATGCTGATGTATTCGGCACCGCTGATTTTTGGCGCAATGGGCGGAGTTATTTCGGAAAGTTCTGGAGTAGTCAATGTGGGAATTGAAGGAATGATGACTTTTGGCGCGTTTGTAGGTGCGGCAGTAGGCTTCAAAACGCAAAATCCGTGGCTTGGGCTGTTGGCTGGCGGAATCGCGGGAGCAATTTTGGCGTTGCTTCATGCAGTGGCGTCAGTTACTTTTAAGGCCGACCAAACTATTTCTGGAATGGCGCTTAACTTTATTGGCCCAGGGTTGTCAATGTTTTTTTGCAGACTTTTATTTAACGACAAAACAACTACTAACAGAGTTTCAAATAAATTACCAAAAGTTTTTGATTTTATCGACATTACGGTGGTTATAGCTCTGGCAGTTACGATTTTGCTATGGTTTATTTTGTATAAAACAAAATGGGGACTACGAATCCGCTCTGTAGGAGAACATCCAGCGGCCGCGGATACACTGGGAATAAATGTTACAAAAGTAAGATATGTTAGCGTTGTAATTTCTGGAATTTTAGCTGGAGTTGGCGGTGCTGCAATGACATTGGCTGTAGTTTCGCAGTTTACACCTACGGCAATCAGTGGGCAGGGATTTATTGCACTGGCTGCGGTTATTTTTGGAAAATGGACGCCTCAAGGTGCGTACGGAGCGTGCTTGTTGTTTGCATTTGCGCAGGCTTTAGCAGTGACTTTTGGTGGAGGAAGGATTGCGGTTCCATCAGAAATTTTGAACATGTTGCCGTACATTTTGACAATAATTGTACTTATTCTTTTTGTAGGTAAGTCGATGGCACCAAGTGCGAATGGAAAACCTTACAAAAAAGGTACGAGATAAATTGTATTTTGGGGAGATAATTTATGGAAATTAAAGAAATTTTAAGCAGGGTGGACCACACTTTATTAAGCCAAACCGCGACTTTTGATGATATAAAGACTATTTGTGACGATGCAATAAAATATGGAGTGGCTTCAGTTTGTATACCACCGGTGTATGTAAAGCGTGCAAAGGAATATGTTGGTGATGAGATGTCAATTTGTACGGTAATTGGATTTCCGAACGGATATAACACGACGGAAGTTAAGGTTTTTGAGACAATAGATGCAATAAAAAATGGTGCCGATGAAATTGATATGGTGATTAACCTTGGTTGGGTTAAAGATGAGAAATTTGACACGATATTTGATGAAATTAAACGAATTAAGGCAGCGTGTGGAAAAAGAATTCTGAAAGTGATTGTTGAAACTTGCCTTTTATCCGAAGAAGAAAAAATAAAAATGTGCGAAATTGTTACGGAAGCCGGAGCAGATTTTATTAAAACATCGACAGGCTTTTCAAAAAATGGCGCAACTTTTGCAGATGTCAGGTTGTTTGCAGCGAATGTTGGTGAAAACGTAAGGATAAAAGCTGCGGGAGGGATTTCATCTATTTTGGACGCAGAAAAATTTGTTTCACTGGGTGCCAGCCGTCTTGGCACGAGTCGAATTGTTAAATTAGTCAAAAATGGAGAGTTTGCAGGACATTGATAAATAGCGCGCCGGCGCAGTTTCCTACATCGCCAAACTGCACTCGGCGCGCTTCATAAAAAATTGAAAAGGTGAAGATCATTTTGAACAATGAACAAGCAAAAAAGCTGGTGAAAGAAGCGATAAACGCAAGAAATTTTGCATATGCTCCATATTCTAATTTTTTGGTGGGAGCAGCTTTGTTGACAAAATTGGGGAAAATATATACGGGCTGTAATATAGAATCAGCGGTTTACACACCAACGTGTTGCGCGGAGAGAACTGCATTTTTTAAAGCTGTTAGTGAAGGTGAGCGAAATTTTGAGGCGATAGCAATTGTCGGTGGAAAAGTGGATGAAGAGATTCAAAAGAACTGTCCTCCATGTGGAGTTTGTCTGCAAGTTATGACAGAGTTCTGCAATTCACATGAATTTGAAATAATTTTAGCGAAATCTTTAGGAAATTTCGAAATTTTTAAATTAAAAGATTTATTGCCAATTGCTTTTTGCAACGAAAATTTAAATTAGGAGATGCGACTGATGAGAATGTACGACATAATTATGAAAAAAAGGAATGGCGAAAGGTTGAGTAACGCCGAAATAAAATTTTTTATTGATGGTTATGTTAACGGAGAAATTCCGGATTATCAGGTATCGGCGCTGCTTATGGCCATCTATTTTAAGGGGATGACGGCAGAAGAAACGGCTTCATTGACGTTGTGCATGGCAAAATCAGGAGAAACAGTTGATTTGACATCAATTCCTGGCGTAAAGGTCGATAAACACAGTACTGGCGGTGTTGGAGATAAAACAACATTAATTATTTCGCCGATAGTTGCGTCTTTGGGAGTTAAAGTGGCAAAAATGAGCGGAAGAGGCTTAGGGCACACCGGAGGAACCATTGACAAACTGGAATCGATTCCTGGGTTTAAGACGGATTTGGACAGAGAAAAATTTTTCGAAATTGTAAAAAATGTAGGAGTCAGTGTCATTGGGCAGTCTGGAAATTTGGTGCCAGCGGATAAAAAACTTTATGCGCTGAGAGACGTTACGGCCACGGTTGAAAGCATTCCTCTGATTGCGTCTAGCATTATGAGTAAAAAAATTGCAGCAGGTTCCGATTGTATTTTACTTGATGTTAAGGCGGGAAGCGGTGCGTTTATGAAAAATGTGGAAGACGCAATAAAGCTAGCAAAAGCAATGGTTGAAATCGGCGAAAATGTTGGCCGCAAAACGGTTGCTCTAATAACAGATATGGACAGACCACTTGGAAACGCTATTGGTAATTCTTTGGAGGTTATAGAAGCTTGTGAAACACTTAGAGGAAATGGCCCAAAAGATTTAACTGAAATTTGTTTAAATTTAGCTGCCAACATGCTGTATCTTGCAGGTAAGGGGACGGTTGATGAGTGTAAAATTTTGGCGCAGAAGTCTATAAATGACGGTTCAGCTTTTGGAAAATTGAAAAATATGGTTAGCGCACATGGTGGAGATATTTCGGTGTTGCAGGATTATTCTAAGTTTAAGCCGGCAAAAGTTAAGTACGAAGTTAAAACAAAAAAAGCAGGTTACATTAATCATATAAACACTGAAAATTGTGGGCGCGCTGCGGTAATCCTTGGTGCGGGCCGAGAAACTAAAGAGAGTGAGATTGATTTTAGTGCAGGAATTGTCTTTAATAAAAAAATAGGAAGTTTTGTTGAGGCTGGGGAAGTTATTGCTGTTTTGCATTCGGATGATATTGAAAAATGCAAGGATGCAGAAAATTTATTGATGAGTGCTATTATAATCTCAAAGGATAAGCCGTGTGAGACTTTACCGGTGTTTGCACGTGTGTCAGTAGATGGTATAGAGAGATACTAATTCAAATTTTACCAAAATTGAGAGGGGGGCGGTTTGGTTTCAAATATAAAATATTTGAAACAGCCCGATACAGTTTTACTGGTTTTGAATTATTTTTGAAAGATTGTATTGGGCACGCCGGCGACTATACCGCCCATCGCATCATTTTTTGAAAAATTTCTTCAATATGAAAAGAGAGGAGGATAATATGCAAAAGGTGAAAACACTTTACGAGATAAACGGCGCAGTTGACCGGATAATTTTTCGAAATGAGCAAAATGGGTATAGTGTAATAGAGTTGAGCGTAGAAAATGAGCTTGTAACAGCTGTAGGCATGATGCCTTATATAAGCGTTGGAGAAAATGTAAAATTGCTGGGAAATTTTAAAAGTCACCCAACATTTGGAGAGCAGTTTACGGTAGAAGCCTGTGAGCGGTCTATGCCCACAACAACGGCAGCGATTTTAAAATATTTGTCGTCTGGAGCAATAAAAGGCATAGGCCCGTCGACAGCATGCAAGCTGGTTGAGCGATTTGGTGAGAAAACTTTGGAGGTTATAGAAAAAAATTCGGAAGAACTCACGCAAATAAGAGGCATAACTAAAGAAAAAGCTAGAAAAATATCTGAAGAATTTACGAAATTATTCAGTATACGAGAGTTGATGATTTACCTGGGGAAATATGGAATAACCCCGGAAGAAGCGATAAAAATTTACAAAATTTACGGGCAAGACGCGGTAAAAAGTATAAACGAGAATCCATACTTATTGTGTGAAGAGCCATTGGAAATAAGTTTTGAGCGGGCAGACAAATTAGCTTACTCACTGGAGCAACCGCAAGAAAATGTTTGTAGAATTCGTGCGGGAATCGTGTATATTCTGGCGCACAACATGAATAACGGACACACATGCCTGCCAAAGGACAAATTACTGGAAGCAGCGGCGAATTTTTTAAGTATAGATTTAGAATTAGCTGAGAACACGCTCAAGGAAGTGCTTGACGACGGAACTTTACAACAAGATATAATCAATGAAAAAGAATTTATTTTTACAAACAAAATGCATCAAATAGAGGTATACTCTGCAGGCAGGCTGTTGATGATGTTAAAATTTCCACCTCAAAAAATTTTCGGTGCGGATAAATACATAGAAGCGATTGAGAAAAAACATAAAATAACTTATGCAAAACTTCAAAAAAAAGCGATAACAATGGCATTGGAAGATGGAATCCTTATTTTGACAGGAGGGCCAGGAACAGGAAAAACGACAACGTTGAATGCAATTATAGATATATTGGAAAAGAACGGCGAAAAGGTTTGTTTGGCGGCGCCAACTGGTAGAGCAGCCCAAAGAATGGCTGCGGTGACAGGAAGAGAAGCCAAAACAATTCACCGACTGCTGGAAGTGCAGTGGGATACCGATGATAAGCCGACTTTTAAACGAAATGAAAAAAAATTGCTTGAATGCGATGCGATAATATTGGATGAATTGTCCATGGTGGATGCTGCACTGTTTGAGGGAGTTTTGAGGGCATTGCCATTAGGATGCCGGTTGATTTTGGTCGGTGACAGCGATCAATTACCATCTGTCGGAGCGGGAAATGTTTTGTCTGATCTGATTAAATCTGAGACTATTCCAATGGTTGAACTGAAAGAAATTTTCAGACAGTCGCTCGAGAGTTTGATTGTAACGAATGCACATAAAATTGTGAATGGAGAACTGCCGGAGCTGTCGGTGCGAGATAATGACTTCTTTTTTATGAATGTGAATGACCCGCAAACTATAATCGACACGATTAGAGATTTGTGCACGAAGCGTTTGCCGGGAACTTATGGGTATTCGCCACTTTTTGACATTCAAGTGATTGCACCAGGGAAGAAAGGTCCTCTGGGAACGATTAATATAAATAAAGTTTTGCAAGAAGCAATTAATTCGCCGAGTAATTCCAAAAAAGAAATAAATATAAATGGAACGATTTTTCGAGAAGGTGACAAAGTTATGCAAATTAGAAATAATTACAACATAATTTTTGCACGCGAAGATGGTTCGAGTGGTGAAGGGGTTTTTAACGGAGACATCGGAATTTTGTTGACCATAGACAAAGAAGATTCTTCGCTAGTGGTACAATTTGACGACAAGTATGCGAAGTACGATTTGGAAAATGCTTCTGACCTGGATTTAGCCTACGCAATCACTGTTCATAAAAGTCAGGGAAGTGAGTTTGAAGCAGTTGTTATGCCGGTGTATTTTGGAGCTCCTCAGTTATATTACAGAAATCTTTTGTATACGGCGGTAACTCGTGCAAAATCGATGATTGTGATGGTTGGAACAGCTTGGACAGTAAAGAAGATGGTCGAAAATAACAAAAAGACCCGAAGATATTCAGGGCTTTGCAATTTCTTGGTTAAAGGCTGTGAAAATTAATGCTTAATCTTAAAAAATTTTTATCGATTTTTTTTCCACAAAGATGTCCATTTTGCAAAGAAGTAATTTCCTTTGATAAAGTTGTATGTGAAACTTGCGAGAAAAAAATAAATCCCCGAATTATAAAAAATACATTAACAACACGCGGTGGACGAGATTTTATTTGTATATCACCTTTTGCATATATTGAGCCGATTCGGTCTGCAATACATGAATATAAATTTCACGGAGTAAAAAGTTTTTCAGTTCCATTTGGAAGATATATAACAGACGTTTTGAGAGGAAATTTTGATGTTGCAAAAATTGACTTGATAACCAGTGTGCCATTGTATAAAACTCGCAAAAAGGAACGCGGATTTAACCAGTCTGAACTTTTTGCATTGGAAATCAGTCACTTAACGGGCATAAAATATGTAGAAGTATTAAAAAAAGTAAAAAATAATAAAATACAACATGAGTTAAACTTGTCAGAACGGACCGAAAATGTAAAAGATGTCTACTCAGCGGCAAATGAAGTTATTTTGCGAGGCCAAACGGTAGTAGTCTGTGACGATATTTTAACAACAGGTAACACGATGGCAGAGTGTGCAAATGTGCTTTTTTTGGCTGGAGCGAAAAAAATTATAGGAGTAACAATTGCGAATGTAGAAAATACAACGAAAAAATCGACAAAAAAATATGAATTTTAAAATAATATTGTTATAAGTAAACAAAGTTAAAAAATTTTATTGTAATGTATTTGCAAAAGAAAATTTTTGTGATATAATAAACCGCGTAAAGGTTTGTATAGCTTTTTAAACAAAAAATTTTTGAAAAAAGTTATTCAGGGTTTAAGCTTTTGATAGGGTCAACAAAGCAGTTTTTTTATGTCTAAGGTAAGATTAAAAAAGCAAAAAACGGTAGACTTTTAAATTTGATTTTATAAAAAATTGTTTTTGTATTGTTCTTGTTAAGCGCTTTATTTTTAAAGTAAAAATTAAAAATAGGAGGGAAAAAGTAAGTTTGTTAAAGTTGGCAAAAGACTACATGATAGTATAAGTTTTTAAAACTTAGCTAATGTTTAGGTGTAGTATTATTAATAATAAGAAGGAGAAGATGAAATGAAAAAATTTTTGTCAGCAGCTGTTGCAATAGCGATAATAATGAATTCATTATTATGTGCTAATGTTTTATCGTCTAATGTGTGTGAAGCAGCTCAGGAAGATATCAACATGGAATATACCTACGATATGTTAAGAAATCGTGAAGGTAACAAGGTTTATACAATTACTTTACCAGCTGATTATGGTGTTGATGTTGAAACTTTATCAGGGACTGTAAGTAAAAAAGAAGGTTTAACTTTTTGGCGTGCTGTTAAAAATATTTTGTATACTGTATTTTTTGTTTATTTCGGTGGAGTTGCAACTCAGATATTAAATGAAAAATATCCTAAATTTAATGAATATGTTAAAAAAAATGTCGAGTTTTTTAAAAGCCTATCTCAGTTGACCAAAGACAAATTTACTGGCGTTAAAGGAAAAATTTTACTGTTAAAAAAATAAACATTTAAAGATTTTAAGGAGAATATTATTATGAAAAAATTTTTATCCACATTAGTTGCATTAGCAATGATTATTTCACCTAACTTTGAAGTTAATGTATGTAGAGCAGAAGAAACAATTAATTCAACAAGTAAACAAGTGAACAAAGAATCAAAAAGTAAGATCTTGAAGAAAATATCGTTTGCAGCAAAGAACTTTAAAGAGTCTGTGAACAAACATTCTAAAGAAATTGGCTTAGGTATTGTAGGAACGGCGTCTGTATATCGTTTGCAGCAAAGAACTTTAAAGAGTCTGTGAATAAACATCCTAAAGAAATTGGCTTGGGTATTGTAGGAACGGCGTCTGCAGGTGTTTTAACATGGGGTGGATATAAT
>FR883893.1:288-732 GCA_000435275.1 Clostridium sp. CAG:557 | reverse complement strand
TGAATCAAGCTTCCTTTCTTGGCAAGATTTTGTACGCAAATTGACCTGTGCGGCCACACACCGGGATTCCAAGCGAATGTCATTGACCGTACAGCCAGGGTTATCATTGATTTTTATCGGCAAGCTGTAGATTTCATCGATAGACTCAGCAATTTTATTAATTTCCTCATCGCGGATTTTCTGAGGTCGTTTTTTATCCTTGAAACGCCGGTCTATCAGCGTATTCATTGGGATTTTCGCCCTTTTAGAAAGTAATCGCTCGTAAATCTCTGAACTTTCCATCTCCAGCGAATAAAGCGCAACCGTCTTGCCAGATTTCGCCACATTCTCAGCAATTGATAGAGCAAAAGCTGTTTTTCCAAGTTTTGGCCTTGCCGCTAGAATTACCAAATTTCCAGCTGACATACCTTTCAAAATTTCATCTAGCCGCGAAAAGCCTGTATA
>FR883893.1:0-120 GCA_000435275.1 Clostridium sp. CAG:557 | reverse complement strand
GTTCACATTCTCCGCAAATACGCCATCAAAGGCCAGCCGAGTACCAATTTCTCGTAACTTTCTAGCCTTAAAGCTATCGGAAACAGTTTTAGCATAAGCCTCCGCTTGGCTGTTAGACGG
>FR883892.1 GCA_000435275.1 Clostridium sp. CAG:557 | reverse complement strand
GTTTATAACTCTGACGTTGACATGATTGGAAACCCAGTGTTTTACTGCCGGCACATTTTTTATGACCTATTAGATTATTTCATAGAGGACACTCGCCCAACCGGAAATGGAACTCTGGCAATCTCGAAAATCCTAGAAAACACGCCGTTTGTAGGCAGTTCTGACATCACAAAACAAGGGACGGCCTATTATCAAATGATGAGTCCGGTCAAAGCAATTTTAGGCGCTGATAATTCTTTTATAGAAATTTGGGGCGGTGAGATTGAGAGAGATAATTTCCAAATTAGAATGAAAAATCGTGTTGGAGCAGACCGAGGTGTATCGATTAGATATCGTAAAAACCTGACTGGCCTGAGATTTGTAACAGATTTATCAAGCGTTGCAACAAAAATCATGCCGACAGGCCTCAAAGAAGATGGACAAACTCTTCTAAAATTGCCGGAAAAGTACGTAGCCTCGCCGCTCATCGGCAATTACGTAAATGAAAAAGTCACTCGAATCCATTATTCTGACATAAAA
>FR883891.1:410-2863 GCA_000435275.1 Clostridium sp. CAG:557 | reverse complement strand
CCACGCAATGTGCGACCGTGGTGAGATATCGTCCGATGAAGTCAAAAAAATAATTGATGAACAGGAAAATTTAACTTTATCTAAGACTTAAAAATAAAAAAATGCAAATCAAAAAAACTAATTTGCATAAATTTTTACATATTAAAAGTTGACTTTCTTTTAATTTTGTGGTAAAGTTATATAAATAATAAAATTAAAATAAGAAACAATTTGATTTTTTATTTACTTGTTGAAAAACTTCTTAAAATTCCAAATATTTCAGTATTCAATTCTGTGATCATTGTAGGCGCAACAGACATTAAAGGATTATAGTCAAGTTCATGTAAAGTATTTGTCAAATTTAATATCCGATTGTAATGAGAATCTTCTTCATTAATACTCTGACCATTTATTTGTTCTAAAAATTGCCTATCAGTGTTTGATAAGTTTCTTACTGCAAATATGTAGACCCAAATATATCCTTCGTTGTGGTTATTGTTATCATACTTAAATAAAAATACTTCACCACCATGTTGATCTTTTTTTATTTCGCAGACTATTTTTTGCGCAGATGCTACATTAATATTAAAATTAAAAAAATAAAAAAACAGTAAAGCAGTTGTTGCAAAATTAATTATAAATTTTTTCATACTTACCTACCTAAATACAATATTTGAGATTATTTTACTTAAATTTTATTATTTTGTCAATAAAAAATTGTAAATTAAAGGGAGTTGATAAATATGTGTTTTCCTTCATTACCTCCGCAGCAGCAAATTGAAATAAAACTTAGAACACCAAGGTCAGGTGATGTTAACTATGCGTGGAATCATGAGCAAAGCGACGCAAATTTAATGTTAAATGCAAAACAGCACAAAAACATAAGCTTGGGGGCTGCATCGTTTGTAGGCGAAATTGCACAAATAGTAGCAAATTTTCTTCAAAACAACTCAAGTTTTAAATTTGGCGAAGTATCTTTTTCTCGTAACGGAACGGATATTATGGCATCTTTGGGTATATATAGCTCATATGAATCAATAATTGAAAGGATGAACAGTAATGGTACTGCTACAAATAAAACAGCTAAACAAATTCTTAAAAATTTATCAAAAGGATGTATTATGCCAGATGAAAACGGAAATATTCCTCTAGATGAATTAGAAAATAAAATTTTTGAAGGACTTAATGATTCTGCAAAAAAATTGATGGCAGTTTTAATTTGTGAAACCATACGCTTTAATGATGATGGCGCTTGTGCAAGAATGGCGATGAGAAATGTTATCGCAAGATTTAATGGTAGCAACCACCCTTTTGAAGATGTTTTCGTTAAATCAGAAGGAACGACCCCACTGTCTATTTTTGCTACAAATGGTGGGAAACAGCGTATGATAGACCAAATAATTGGTTATGAATCTGCATGTAAAAACATTTCTATTTTTGAGCAAGATAAGGCAATTTTAGAAAAAAATATAAATTTTATTTCAGATGATGAAGATGGAAATGAAAGTAGTTACGCTTTTGAGTTAAATACATCGCAGTCGTCAACTCACTCAATGCAGACACGCAATAAAGGGGAGCATTCTCAAGGGTTTTATGAAGATCCTCTAAGCTCTACTGTTCCATCTCCGGCAAGACGTCAGATCAGCACAGTAAGAACATTTGGAAATCATGATGCAATACATTTTAATTTAGATGAACCACCAGAAGAACAAGAAACTGACACAGTAGGACCGCTTGGAGAGCATTTTTGCAAAAACTGTAATTTGCTTTATTGGCAAGGATTTGGCCAAAGTGACGCAACTGTTCTTAATGAATGTCCGAATTGTCATTCTGCTGATTCCGTAGAATTTATACTAGATAAAGATATAGCACGCTTAGTGTTAGAAAATCACGAAAAAGGGAGAGGCAAGGTTTATTTCAAACTTGACGCTGATACAATTATTGATGGAATTTTTGTTGAAGAATGAGTAACTACAGTTTTTTATTTAAACTTTAGTTTTACAAAAATTAATTTTTATAATTCAAAAAAATCTTTAACTTGTAAGTTTATGTTATGAGTTAAAGATTTTTTATTTGATATTTTGAAATCAATAATTAAAATTAGTCCCCCCAGCCCATGAGTAAAAAAGCCAAAGAACGGCTCTACACCGACAGCCCTCCTAAATTTACACCGAAGTAAATTTAATATGTATTTTTTGAAAAAACGAGGTGAAAAAAGTGAAAAAAGAATTGAAAGACCAAGCTAAAGAAATCTTAGAATTGGCGAAAAATTACGGAGTAGAACAGAATCTTTTGTTTGCGACAACTTTTGAGAGATACCAAACGCAACTGCAAATTTTGGATGAATTGAAAGCGACAATCGAATCCGACGGCTTTTTCATTGACAAAACTTACGTTAAGGGTGAATCAAATCTTTACTCGCATCCGGCAGTAACTCAGTTTAATCGAACCACAGACAGCGCGAATAAGACAGT
>FR883891.1:241-397 GCA_000435275.1 Clostridium sp. CAG:557 | reverse complement strand
GACAGTTGTAACGCTGATGAAAATAATCACGACGCTGCGAGACCGGCAAGATGGTGGCGAACCAGACCCATTGCTTGAACTCCTGTCAGGGCGCGCTAAATGATTGTCCATCAAAGCTTTCAATATGCTCAAAATGTGGTAAACGGGACTATTCCG
>FR883891.1:0-95 GCA_000435275.1 Clostridium sp. CAG:557 | reverse complement strand
AATGCCCCGTGGACTTAAGGCCGGAAACAGCATTTATGAATGTTCGTGTGGGTATCAATGGATTTTATATGCAGCTGCACTTTGTGTTGTTTATC
>FR883890.1 GCA_000435275.1 Clostridium sp. CAG:557 | reverse complement strand
TTGACGAATTGAATTCTATATGTGAAAATTCTGAGGAAGTAAAAGACAGGTTTTATAAAGATTTAACATTTGGGACTGGCGGACTTCGTGGGATTATTGGTGTAGGAACTAATAGGATAAATATATATACTATTGCAAAAGCTACACAAGGTTTGGCAAATTACTTAAAGAAAAATTTTTCAAAAGCCAAAGTCGCTGTTGCTTATGATAGTAGAATAAAATCTGATTTATTTGCAAAAGAAGCTGCGCGGGTCTTGGCAGCGAACAATATAAAAGTTTTTATATACAAAGAGCTGATGCCAACTCCTGCATTATCTTTTGCCGTACGCCATTTAAAATGCCATGCTGGTATCGTAATTACCGCTAGCCATAATCCAGCTGAGTACAATGGGTACAAAGTTTATGGCAGTGATGGATGCCAAATAACACTAGGCACTGCAAATGCAGTTCTTAAAGAAATCAATAAAATCGATATTTTTAACGACGTTAAACGTATGAATTTCGATGACGCTGTTGATAAAAAAATTATAAATTACATAGAGGAAAAGGATATTCAAGCTTTTCTTAATGCTGTTAGCACTCAAACTTTGAATAAAAACATTGCTAACAAAGAAAATTTAAATATAGTTTATACACCTCTTAATGGTTCTGGGCTTAAATGTGTGACAAAAGCTTTAAAAATGAACGGTTTTTCAAACATAAATGTGGTACCTTCGCAAGAAAAGCCTGACGGAAATTTTCCAACTTGCCCATATCCAAATCCAGAAATTAAAGAAGCACTTCAAGAAGGATTAAAATTATGTGAAAAAATTAATGCTGATATCCTTATTGCTACAGACCCCGATTGCGACCGTGTTGGAATTGCGGTAAAGCATCAGGATAAATATCAACTTCTTTCTGGTAACGAGGTTGGTGTGCTTTTATTCGACTACATATGCAAAACACGGATGAAAAATAACTCCATGCCCTCGAATCCAGTCTGTATAAAAACTATTGTTACCACCGACATGATTTACCCTATTGCACAAAAATACAGAGTAAAAATAATTGATGTTTTAACAGGCTTTAAATTTATCGGTGAACAAATTGGTTTATTAGAAAAAATCGATCAGGATAATCAATATATTTTTGGTTTTGAAGAAAGTTATGGGTATCTTTCGGGTACTTATGTTCGCGATAAAGATGCTGTAAATGCCTCACTTTTAATCTGTGAAATGGTTGTTTTTTATAAAAATCAAGGGTTAACCTTGGTTAACGTTCTTAATAAATTGTATCAAGAATTCGGCTATTATAAAAATGTTTTAAAAAGCTTCACTTTTAAGGGTATAAGCGGATTGGAAAAAATGCAGTCTATCATGATACAACTGCGTGAAAATCCGCCGACAAGTCTAAATGGAAAAAATATTCTGTGTCTTTGCGATTACCTAAATCGAGTCAAAATTTTTAATAATTGCAATAAAGAACCTATAAATCTTCCAGCTTCTGACGTTTTAAAATTTGAACTTGCTGACAACATTTCAATAGTGATTCGGCCTTCCGGAACCGAGCCCAAATTAAAAGTATACATATCCGTTGTCGCAAGCACTAAAGAGAATTCTGATGAACTCGCGCTTTCTTTTTGCAAATACTTTGAAAACTTATTTTAAAATAAAAAAAGCAGTTTTTTGGAATTAGTGTCTCCAAAACTGCTTTTAAATTTTATTTCAACGAGCACTTTTTAAAGTCTCTTTTGCTTTATTCAACTTGTGATTGAACGTCGGAACCATTTTCATTAAGGTTTTTTCTATCATAACTTCGTCATTAGACTGAGAAAAGTCGTAAAGAAGTTTTAACTGCTCATTAAACTCATTCTGGTCAAACTCTATTGAGCTGCCTATATAGATTTTTTTATTTTTAGTTTTCTTCATTCCCTCCTCGTTCATAAGCAACTCTTCAAATAATTTTTCGCCCGGTCTAAGTCCGGTATACTCTATTTTTATGTCTTTATTCGGCACAAGTCCTGACAATCTTATCAAATTTTCGGCTAAATCTTTTATCTTGACCGGCTCACCCATGTCGAGAACAAAAATTTCTCCACCTTTTGCAAAGCCTCCAGCCGTCAAAACCAGTGAAACTGCCTCTTGAATTGTCATAAAATATCGTATAATTTCCGGATGTGTTACAGTAACAGGTCCCCCTTGTTTTATTTGCTCTTTAAACAATGGAATAACTGAGCCATTTGACCCCAGCACATTGCCAAATCGCACTGCAACAAAATTAGTTTTGCTGATTTTGTCCATATTTTGAACTATCATTTCGCAAATTCTCTTCGTAGCTCCCATTATATTTGTAGGGTTCACGGCTTTGTCAGTAGAAATTAGTACAAAAGTTTTTACATTGTATTTATCTGCCATAGAGACCACATTCAATGTTCCAAAGACATTGTTTTTCACAGCTTCTTCTGGATTATATTCCATTAAAGGCACATGCTTGTGTGCTGCTGCATGAAAAATTACATCTATGTGTTTTTCTTTAAATATTTTTTCAAGTTTTGTTTTATCTCGAATTGAAGCAATCTGAACTTCGAAGTTCAATTTATTTCCGTATTCTCGAACTAATTCCTGCTGAATTTCATATGCATTGTTTTCATATATATCCAAAATTATGAGGTTTTTAGGTGATAATTTTGCGATTTGACGGCACAACTCTGAACCAATAGAACCACCGCCCCCTGTAACCATAACTACATTATCGTGGATGTATTTACCATATTTTTCTGTTTCAAATATAATTGGTTCTCTGCCAAGTAAATCTTCGACTTCAACCTGACGTATTTCATCGGTAACAGGCTTGCTGGACGTGACCAAATTGTAAATATTGGGGACAATTTTCACTTCCAAATTTGTTCGTGCACATATATCCAAAATTCGCTTTTTTTCATTCATTGGAAGTGCAGCTATTGCAAAAAGTATTACTTCTATATCATATTTTTCACAAACGTATGGGATTTCGCTTGTAGAGCCCACTACTTTTAAACCTGAAATTCTTCTTCCTATTTTTTCATTGTCGTCATCAACCAAACAAACCGAGATATAACTATTATTTGGAGACTTCGAAAATTCAGATAACATCAACAGGGCAGCTTCTCCTGCCCCTACTATTAACATTCTTTTTTTTGCTTTTGAGGGAAAATTTTTGCGCTCCATTACCCTATCAATCCTGTAAACAAACCTAAACATAAACATTACAAATGTAGAAAGAATTGCTTGCAAAACGAAGGTTCTGATGCCAAGGTGAATGTCAATAGACAACGTGCTTGCACAAAACAAAAAATTAGCTACAACTGATGCAAGACCAACATAAAAAAAGTCTTCTATGTCAGCATAGCGCCAAATTTTATCGTAAAGTCTAAATAAAACAAATACAATTGAAAAACATATATTTAAAATTATTAAGCTTTTTAAAAATTCTGGTTCATAACCTTTTAACGAAAAACAATTTCTATTTATTGCAAATGAAAAATAAAATGAAAAATTCCAAATCATAAAATCGCAAAAAAACAAAAGATATTTTCGAAGTCTTTTTAATTTGTTGTACAACATAATAAAATTTCACCATACTTTAAACATGATATATACGAAAAATTCGCATATAAAAAGTATATAACAATAGGGCATTTTTTTCAAGAATTTCAAATCACTTACTTAAATTAGGCTCTTTAAAATCAAATTGTCTGTAAAACTGCTTGCTTTCGGCCACTCTTTTTACTGCCGACTGATTTTTAGCCAATAATTTTACGATATCGTATAAATCAACCCATATTTCGTTATTGCACTCTTTTTGAGATTCGTCAAAAATAAGTTCCAACCCAACGTGTAGGTGGCTTGTTTCTATGTTATTTACATTTTCATTGGAGCTGTAACCTGTTCTTCCTACGTATCCGATAACATCGCCGGCTTTTACAACTTTTCCCTCGCAAAGTTCTTCGTGGAATGGTTTATCTTTTCTTAAATGGGCATAATAATAATATCTTTTTTTATCAAAACTTCGAATTCCCACTCGCCAGCCTCCATATTGATTCCAGCCCATTATTTCTACTGTTCCAGATTCTATCGCGATCACCGGTGTTCCAACTGCAGCCATCATGTCGTGTCCCAAATGAGGACGTGAATATCCATAACTTCTTGCCGCACCAAAGTCTGCATAATGTTGGTATGGAAAAGTCTTTGCTATTGGCAAAAATGCTTTTAATCCATATTTATCTTCAAATATGGGTTCGCCATTTTCGTTTGTATCAACCTGTACGCTGTAGTCGCCTATAAACTCTCCTAAAACAGCGGTATAGACATCTTTATAATATTTAAAGTATTTCATTTTTTTTGTTAGCTCATCTACGCTTTTACCATTGTTTAACTCTGAAACCACCTCGTCCATATCTTTAGCCTTATAATGGTTTTTAAAATCACCACCGTACTTTGCTGACAAATATGCCAAAACATCTATCCAATTTATCTTAATTTCTTTGTCATGATTTTCTATATCGATTTTCATAGCTTTGTCCAAAATTTCATATGGAATATTAAACTCTGCATACTTTATAAAATTTTTTTCACCCGCATTATTTTCAATCTGTTCTGTTTCATTTACTGCCATAACCCCTTTATCTCCGTTACTATTACTCAAAGAAAATATTCCTACTATTACTGGTATCACTAAAATTAAAAATGCCATTCCAATATACTTTTTACTTAAAATTTTATAAATCACTTCATCACCCGCAATTGAATAATATATTGTATATATATTCTTAAAGCCAATAGTTATGCTAAATATAAAAGTTATCATTTACTTCTGCTTTGCCTGCTATTTTCCTGTTGACTAATTTTTAATAAATTTGTAGAATTAATTATAGCAAGTTACTTTACTACTTAGGAGCTGAATTTTATGAACAATGAATTTGCTGCAGATTTAATCACACTTATCGATGATGAAGGCACTGAACATTCCTTTGAAATATTAGACGTAATAGAAAATGATGACGGCTGCTTTTATGCGCTACTTCCAAGCAATGATAACGATGATGACAATCTTTCTGACAGTTCTTCATACTATATATTCGAAGTAATTGATGAAAACGGCGAACAGGTTTTAGCTGAGGTTGAAGATGATTCTTTATTAAAAAAACTGGCGGATTCTTTTGAAGCTAGGTTTGAAGACATGTATGGCCATAATGAAAACACAGAGAATTTTTAGTTGTTTTATTACAAAACGCTTTACTTCTTCATTTTTTTGTGTTATAATTGCAACATAAGCTGTTCCTGCCTGATTCGCGGACCGTGTTATATAACCCTACAAACTTATGATAGGGAGCTTTGCTCTCTAGGTGAATTGCAGACCTCCCGTTTTTTCGGACGAAGGGAGCGTGAAGCCTATAGGCGGGCACCCACCTGCTTTCTGGTAGGCAGGTTATCATAAACACGTTACGGTCAGGCGGGTTTTTATTTATAAAAAAACAAAAAGGCACTTTGCAAAGTGCCTTTAATTATATCTTAATTTAATTTGCAACAGACATTATTTCTTCCATTGCTTTTGCTAATTGGTCAGGACATGAGGTTCTTCGTCCTGCACAATCTATGCCTTTGCATTTTTTTATCACGTCTTCAACTTTCATACCTTTTACTAACGACGCTATCCCTTGAGTATTGCCGCTACACCCGCCAATAAATTTGATATTATTTACCACTCCGTTTTCAACATCGATTATTATTTTACGTGAGCACGTTCCTTTAGTATCGTAAGTATAAACCATAAATGCCTCCTATAAAAATAGTTAATAAAATTTCACCTTTTTTCTAAAACATTGACTTATTTGCCTAATCGCATTATATATTAACTTAAGTTTCACTGTCAATCTTATTTTTTTATTTACAAAATACCTCTTATAATTTTGTCTAATTTATGTTATAATGTGTTTGAGGTGTAAAAAAATGAACCTATCTGTTAATTGTGGTGTTTGGAATTCTATCTTTGCAATTCCTTGTGATGTTGTCGACAAACATATAAAATTAGCCGGTTCTGCGCAGTTAAAAGTACTTCTATTTATATTACGTTACGCCGGTCAAAATATTTCTACTGATAAAATTGCTCAAGCTCTTTCTATGAATGAGCTTGACGTTAAAGACTCTATGCAATACTGGATTGAAACTAAGGTTATATCTGTTCCTAATTCAAGTTTGGAAGAAAAACATGAGGTTAAAAAGGAAGTTTTACTCTCTGAAAACAATATATGCGATGAAAAAAAAGCAGTTACTTCTACAAGTCTGAAAAAAATTTCTGCGCGAGTTGAAAAACCAGATTCTGCTTTTGTGACCAGGCGCATAAATGAATCTGAGGAAATTTCTTTTTTAATGCAAGAGGCTCAAGTTATTCTTTCGAGACCTATTTCAAACGGAGAATGTGCTATATTATTGATGCTGCACGATACCGACGGTCTTCCTGTTGGGGTAATTATTATGCTTATGCAATATGCTGTTAGTGTAGGAAAAGGAAATATAAAATATATTGAAAAAATGGCTATATCTTGGGCTAATGAAGAAATTGATACTGTTGAAAAAGCGGAAAATAAAATTCGAACACTGGAAAATTATCGTAAAGCTTGGTCTGCTTTAGAAAAAATTATCGGGATCGAACATCGTTCTCCTTCTTCAAAGGAAGATGAGGCTGCTAATCGTTGGATTAATATTTGGAAATTTTCGGAAGATTTAATTAAAGAAGCTTACGATCGTTGTATCAATTCTAAGGGAAAGTATATTTTAAGTTATATGGATGGAATAATAAAAAATTGGCATAATAACGGTATAAAAACACTTGAACAAGCTTTTGACGAGGATAAATTAAAAAAATCATCACAAAATACAAAAAAGCAAAACAACGATTTTACTTCTTACAATATAGATGAATATGAACGTAATTATATGTACATATAAGGAGCTTTTTTATGAGCATTAAAGCTGAAACTTTGCACCAGGCTGAAGCAGAGCTTGAATTTTTGAGAAAAACTCAAGTTGAAAAAAACGAAATTAGAAAAAAACAGTTTTATAAAAAATTTAAACGGGCAAAAGACATTGACCTTCAATTATCTCGAACAGCTATTGATTCAGCAAAAGCTATTTTATCTGGTGCTAGCGCTAAAGAAAAACTTACTGAGCTGAAAAACAAAAACTTGGCTTTGCAAAAAGAGCTAGAAACTTTGTTGATTACTGCAAATTTACCACTTGATTATTTGAATATAAAATATAAATGTGCTGATTGTAAAGATATGGGATACGTTGACGGCGTTATGTGTGATTGCCTAAAAAATTTAATAAAAAAAATCACTTATAAAAATTTGAATAAACTTTCACCGTTATCATTATCTACTTTTGAGGCCTTTAACACTGACCTTTATCCTGACAAAAACTCTGCTGATGGCGTAAATGTGAAATCACACATGGAGAAAATTTTTAATTTTTGCAAAAATTATGCAAACACTTTTAATAAAAATTCTGAAAATTTATTTTTGCAAGGGGCCACAGGTTTAGGAAAGACTCATCTGTCTTTAGCTATAGCAAACAGTGCAATAAACTCTGGATATAATGTTATCTATACTTCCACTCCAAATATCCTCTCTAAGTTAGAAAAAGAGCATTTTAGTCATAATTTTCAAGATGAAGAAACAGAAAAACATTTAATTGGCTGTGACCTCTTAATATTGGATGATATGGGAACAGAATTTCAAACTAGTTTCTCAAGTGCAATGATCTACAATATTATCAATTCTAGAATTATGTTTCAAAAGCCTACTATAATTAGTACAAATCTTTCTGTTAAAGAAATTCAATCAGCTTACTCTAAACGGCTAGTTTCCAGAATTATGGGAAATTATAAGCGGCTTTTTTTTCTCGGCAATGATATTAGGCAATTTTTAAAAATGCCTAATAAATAATTTTTTATATAATACATTTTTTATTTCATTCATTACTTCTTTGCAACGAAAAAAGTAACCCAAAACATTTCGGGATGGATTTCGATTTCCCTTTCGGACTCTCCTTAAAACGACCAGCGTTCCGCTGGACCAAAATGTGAAAATATCGTGCTCCATATTTATTCAAATTTACACTCTGTCACTTGCAAAATTTCACAAAATATGATAAAATAAACAATAAAAATAACTGAAAAGTGAGGAACAAGTAAATGAAAAAACTAGTATCAACAGGATTAAGCGTAGCAATGGTGATATCCGTATGTAATACAAGCTTGGTGTCAAATGCTTATGCGCCAACAGACTATCATGATTACAAATGTATTGATATTAGAAAATTGGATGTTGGCAAAAATTTTATTAAAAAAGATAAAAATGTTTGCGATTGCAAAACTTGCAGTTTTGCAGCGATGACGTATGACAAAATTAGTGATTATATTACAGATTTAGAGAAAGAATTCGAGGTATTATCAAAAGAAAAATATATACCAGAAGTTGCTACTAAGATATCTATCATAGAATCAATATTAGACCGTTTATCTGATAGTATTACCCTAGAACATTATAAAAATAAAAATTTTTTGCTAGTATCAGCTAACACGCTTCCTAGGGATTTGAGTACAAATGTAAACTTTGGAAAAAAAGATGGTATTACATACGAAACTACTTATACTGAAAATTACTTTGACAACTTGAAAGAGACAAAAGTACAACCATTTTTAGAAAACGTAAAGGCATTTAGAAAAAATAATGAAGGAAAAGTTGATTATAATGATTGGGCAGGTTTTTTTAAAGAATTTTTCTCATTATTTGGTGTTTGTCTTATAAGTTCAGCAGCTCTTGTTTCTGTTGCAGTATCTGTTGTAGTAAATGGCAAATCAATAGTTAACAAAATTTCAACATTTTTCAGTGGGTTAAACAAAAAAAATCAAACCTCGTCGAAGACAAAAAATAACAAACAAAAATCCACATCCGATAATGAAACCATTAAGGAGAGTGCCACAAAGGCTTCCGACGATGAATCTCTAAAAGTCTCGAATTAAGCTCACATCTGTCGCACAGCATATTCAAAGCTAGTACGGTCCAGCGGAACGCTGGTCGTTTTAAGGAGAGTCCGAGAGGGAAATCGAAATCCCTCTCGGAACGTTTTTGATTACTTTTTTCGTTACAAAAAAGTAATGAATATTTTTTTAGTAAGACATAGCAATCTCATAACGCTTTTTTGTGTGCATAAAAAAATATTGGGGGCACAAAATTATAAATTTTAATAATTAATTTATAATTATATCATTGACAAATCATTCTTAAAGTGGTAAATTATAATTAATGATTAGCACTCGTGCTATTCGAGTGCTAATATTTTTCATGTGGAAGGAGGTTTACCGGTGGAACTCTCTGATAGAAAATTGAAAATATTATCTACAGTTATTAATAACTACATTCGATGTGCTGAACCAGTAAGTTCTAAAATTTTATGCAATTTATTAGATTTTTCAGTAAGTTCAGCAACTATCCGAAATGAGCTTGCTGAACTTACTGAACTTGGTTTTTTAGAGCAGCCTCACACTTCTGCAGGTCGTATTCCTTCTTGCCTTGGTTATAGGCTTTATATAAATAAGCTTATGGAAAAATCGTATTTACCCAAAAAAAGTAAAGATTATATCGACTCTGTATTAAAATTGAGTATACATGATCCAGAGCTGTTGCTAAAAAACGCCACTCATCTTTTGGCTAATATAACTAATTTTGCGGTTATATCTACAACGGTCTTCACAGAAAAAAATTATATTAAGAATGTCAAGTTGGTTCAAATTAGCAAATTTACTGCGATGATTATTCTTACTATTTCTTCTGGTGTAATTAAAAATCAGTTATTTCGTTGTGAATATCCGTTAATTGCGGATACTTTAAATACAGTTAATAATTTTTTGAATGAAAAATTTAACAATGTTTTATTATCAAAGATAACTCCGGCATTTATTCAAACTGTTGCAGCATCTTTAGGAGAAATGACTTTCTTTATGTCAGATATTTTGAATGTTTTGTTTGAAGTAGCTAAGTTTGCGTCTAAGCCAGATTTTCATTTTGACGGGCAAACTAATTTACTGCTGATTCATGAGTTTAATCCACAATCGGCAATAAAATTAATGAACTTTTTAACCTTTTCTGAAGGTATAAGTGATTTGTTTTTTTCTTCGGATAATTCAAAAACTCGAATTTTCATTGGAAAGGAAAATCCACACGAAGAATTGGCACAGTCAAGTATCATAGTTACAAAGTATGTTGTTAATGATGAAAATTATGGTTCTATTGGAATCGTTGGCCCAACTAGAATGAACTATGCTAATACGATTGCTAAACTAGAATACACTGCTGCTTTATTGGGCAATATGTTAAATAATATTTTTAATTTAGAGTGATTAAGGGAGGCCTATCTTTTGACTGAAGAAATAATAAAAAATTCTGAATGTGAAAATGCAAATCCTTGTGAAACTTCAGAAGAACAACAAATAATCAATGAAAACGAAGAAGTTTCAAAAAAATTAGAAGAATTTAAAGACGAATTAAATGTTCAAAATGAACGGTTTTTGCGCTTGGCTGCTGAGTATGATAATTATAGAAAACGCAGTGAAAAAGACAAAATTTCAATTTATAACGATGCAAAAGCTAAAACTGTCTCGGAAATTCTTCCCATTGCTGATTGCATAGAAAGAGCTATTGAATCCAGTCGTGATGCTGATGATGAATATCAAAAAGGGCTTTCTATGTTAAATGAACAATTTGTTGCAACTCTTTCTAAGCTTGGGGTAAATTCTTTTGGAAACGTTGGAGATAAATTTAATCCGGAGCTTCATAATGCTATTTCGCATATTGAGGACGGAGAACTTGATGAAAATGTTATTGCACAAGTTTTTCAAAAAGGATATATGCTTGGAGACAAGATAATTCGTCATGCGATGGTTTCCGTTGCAAATTGATAAATTATTGCGGTTTTTCCGCTAAAACTTATATTATTTATAAAATTTGGAGGTCATTATTATGGCAAAAATTATTGGTATTGATTTAGGCACTACAAACTCTTGTGTAGCTGTTATCGAAGGCGGTGAACCTGTTGTTGTAGCTAACGCTGAGGGCACTAGAACTACCCCTTCAGTTGTTGCTTTTTCTAAAAACGGAGAAAGAATGGTTGGGCAAGTGGCTAAACGTCAGGCTATTACTAATCCAGATCGTACTATTTCTTCTATAAAAAGAGAAATGGGAACGAACCATAAAGTAAATATAGATGGAAAAAGCTTTACTCCGCAAGAAATTTCAGCAATGATACTTCAAAAATTAAAAACCGATGCAGAAGCTTATTTAGGAGATACTGTAACGCAAGCAGTTATTACTGTTCCGGCTTATTTTACAGATGCGCAACGTCAAGCAACTAAAGATGCTGGTAAAATTGCTGGCTTAGATGTAAAACGTATCATAAATGAGCCAACTGCTGCTGCTTTATCTTACGGAATAGACAAAGAAAATGACCAAAAAATTATGGTTTATGATCTTGGTGGCGGTACATTTGATGTTTCTATTATTGAAATGGGCGATGGCGTTCAAGAAGTTTTGGCAACTGCAGGAAACAATAAACTTGGTGGAGACGATTTTGACCAAAGAATTATTAATTGGATGGCAGAATCTTTTAAAGCCGAAAATGGTGTGGACTTGAGAAACGACAAGATGGCTATGCAACGTTTAAAAGAAGCAGCTGAAAAAGCTAAAATAGAACTTTCTGGGGTTATTTCTACTGCAATTAATTTGCCATTTATTACTGCCGACGCAACTGGGCCTAAACATCTTGACTTGACTTTGACTAGAGCTAAATTTAACGAACTTACCAAAGATTTAGTTGAAAATACCATGGGACCTGTCCGTCAGGCTTTATCTGACTCTGGTTTGTCTATCAACCAAATTGATAAAGTTTTGATGGTTGGAGGTTCTTCGAGAATTCCTGCTGTCCAAGAAGCTGTAAAATCTTTAATCGGAAAAGAACCATTTAAAGGAATAAATCCAGACGAATGTGTCGCAATTGGCGCTGCTTTACAGGCTGGTGTTTTGGGAGGCGAAGTTCAGGGATTGCTTCTTTTGGATGTTACTCCCCTATCTCTTGGCGTTGAAACTATGGGTGGTATCATGACAAAAATTATTGACAGAAATACCACTATCCCTACCAAAAAAAGTCAAATTTTCTCAACTGCTATGGATAATCAAACCCAAGTTCAGATTAATGTGCTTCAAGGTGAGCGCGAATTTGCAAAAGATAATAAGCAATTGGGACTATTTACACTGGATGGTATTGCTCCTGCTATGCGTGGAATTCCTCAAATTGAAGTCACTTTCGACATCGATGCTAATGGTATCGTAAATGTTAATGCTAAAGACCTTGGTACTGGAAAGGAACAAAAAATTACAATCACTTCTAATACTAATATGTCTAAAGAAGAAATAGAGCAGGCTGTTAAGAACGCTGAACAATTCGCTGAAGAAGACAAAAAACGTCGTGAAGAAGTTGAAACTAAGAACGAGGCAGAAAATCTTTGCTACGCTGTTGAAAAATTAATAAACGAAAACGGTGACAAAATTGACAGTACTGACAAAGACAATCTTAATGCGAAAATTAAATCTCTAAAAGATGCTATTTCTGCTAACAACATGGACACTATTAAATCTGGCAAAGAAGATTTACAGAAAGCGATGTATGAAGTCTCTGCAAAATTATATCAAAATGCAGCTCCAAATCAAACCGCTGATGCTGCTGAAAATCAAAATAATAACACAAATACTACTCAAAACGGGGAAAATGTTTACGAGGCCGATTTTAAAGATGTAGATAATAATAAATAAGACTAGTTAAGTTAAAATCCCTTAGCCACAATTTTGCTGGTTGAGGGATTTCCATAACAGGCGAAAAATTTTAGGAGTGATTTTTTTGTCATCTAAACGAGATTTTTACGAAGTTTTAGGCCTTTCTAAGGGCGCATCCGAAGACGAAATTAAAAAGGCTTATCGAAAACTCGCAAAAAAATATCATCCGGATTTAAATCCAGGTGATAAGGACGCTGAATCAAAATTTAAAGAAGTAAATGAAGCTTATGAAGTGCTTTCTGATAGCAACAAACGTTCGAGGTATGATCAATTTGGTCATGCAGGAGTCGATCCATCATACGGCGCTGGTAGTGCTGCTGGAGGAAATCCTTTTGGTGATGATTTTGACATCGGAGATATATTCAGTAGCTTTTTTGGCGGAGGCTTTTCATCGAGACGCCAGGCTAATCCAAATGCACCTAGGCGTGGTTCCGATACAGAAGCTAATATAAATGTTTCTTTTGAAGAGGCCGCGAAAGGTTGTAAAAAAAATATTTTTTATCGTGTTGTAGAAAAATGTCCTATTTGCGATGGTTCTGGTGCAGCAAAAGGCACTTCTGCTAAAACTTGTCCAATTTGTCATGGAACTGGGCAAAGTCGGGTTACTCAGCGTACTCCTTTTGGAGTTATTCAGACCGCACACACTTGTGAAAAATGTCACGGAACAGGCTCTGTAATAGAGAATCCATGCAAAAAATGTTCCGGTACAGGAAGAGTACAAACTTCTAAAAAAGTTGAAGTAAATATTCCGGCTGGCATAGACAATGGACAAATTTTAAAAGTAAGCGGTCATGGAAATTCAGGTGTTAATGGAGGCCCCTCCGGCGACTTGCATGTTTATATTAATGTGCAACCTCATTCTATTTTTGAACGCCGTGGTTTTGATATCTGGTGCGAACTTCCAATTACTTTTGTTCAAGCTGCACTAGGTGCTGAAGTTATTGTTCCTACCATAGATGGAAAAGTAAGTTATAATATTCATGAAGGTACTCAGCCCGGTGATGTTTTCAAGCTCCGTGGCAAAGGTATAGCGCGGCTCGGTTCTAGAGGACGCGGCGACCAATTTGTAAAAATAAATATAGAAGTTCCCAAAAATTTGTCTCAAAACCAAAAAGAAATTTTGCAAAATTTTGAAAATGAAGCTACTGAAACAAATTATCAAAAAAGAAAAGGCTTCTTTGAAAAAATAAAAAATATATTTGGAGAAAGTTAAATGAATTTTACCGAAATTATAATCGAAATAAATACAAACGATGTTGAAACTGCTTCGGCCATTGCAAATATGGTAGTTCCTTACGGTATATACATTGAAGACTATTCAAATTTAGAGGCTGAGACAAAAGAAATCGCGCACATTGATCTTATTGATGAAAATCTTTTGAGAAAAAATAGAAACATCGCTTTAATTCATGTGTACATTTCTCCAGAAAATAATCCTCTGGAAGCTATAGCTTTTTTGCGTCAACGCTTCGACTGCGTTAAAATAAAAAATAAAATTTCTACTCAAAGCTGCAAAATGGAAGATTATATAAATAACTGGAAAAAATATTTTAAGCCGGTCCCTATTGGAGATACATTATTGATTTGTCCGTCTTGGGAAAAATGTAGCGTCAACTCTTCTAACCGCACAATTTTGCAACTTGACCCTGGCTTAGCTTTCGGAACCGGAACTCACGAAACAACTCGTCTTTGCCTAGAATTGCTTGAAAAATATATCAATTCAAATGTAAATGTGCTTGATGTCGGCTGCGGTAGCGGAATTTTATCTATAGCATCAATTCTTCTTGGTGCCGAAAGTGCAACTGGTGTAGATATCGATGAACTCGCAGTAAAGACCGCACTAGAAAATGCAAAAATTAATAATGTAAATAACAAATTTAATGCTGTTTGTGGCAACTTAACAGAAAAAATTTCTGGCAAGTTCGATATAATCGTTGCAAACATTGTAGCAGACGTAATAATTGATCTAAATAAATCAATAAAAAATTATATGAATGAAAATTCCATATATTTAATGAGCGGAATTATTGAGTCAAATAAAGATAATGTTTTGCTTTCTTTAGAGTCAGAGTTCAATATACTAGATATAAAAACTGAAAATGGCTGGGTTGCAATCGCAGCAAAACTAAAAAAGTAAAAAAATCAAGGAGCTAAAAAATATGTTCAAAGATGCTATTAAAATAATCGTAAAGCATATTTTTTACATTCTGCTCCTTTTACTTATTGGCGAAGGTTTATATTTTTTTAAAATTCCCTGTTTTTTTCGCTTTTTTACAAAAATCCCATGCCCTTCTTGTGGTATGACACGCGCATTCCTCTCATTAATGAAATTAAACTTTTATGAATCTTTTTATTATCATCCACTTTTAATACCATCGTTAATCGTTGCATTTATTGCAATACATATGAATGTTTCTGCACTCAAATTTAATAAAAAGATTCGTAATGTTTGCTTATGGATATTTATTATAATTTTTTTTGTGGTTTATATCTTTAGACTGATGACCAACAGTATACCATAACAGTAGTAAAAAAGATATGTTATAATTTTATAACATATCTTTTTTCTTTAGTATGTAAGCAACTATTGCAACGATTGCTCCTGTAAATATAATTGGAAACCACCAATATTGTTTTTGAGTAAACGGCAAATATTCAACATTCATACCGTAAATTCCAGAAACTATCGTCGGAATTGAGGATAACAAAGTTATCGATGCTAAAACTTTCATCACAATATTCAAATTATTTGAAATTATAGACGCAAAAACATCCATGGTGCTTGCCAAAACATTCATATGAGTATTAGACATTTCTATAGCTTGTCTGACTTCAATCAGCACATCATCCAACAATTCATGATCTTCATCATATAATTTTACTAATCTGCCGCGTGCTATTTTTTCAAGAGTTGCCTCATTAGCTTTTAAAGAAGACGAAAAATAAACCAGCGATTTTTCTATTTCTAATAACTGGATCAATTCTTTATTTTTCATAGACTTTCTAAGTTCATGCTCAGCGTGATCACTGATCTTATCAATTTGTTTCAAATATTGCAAATATTTCATTGCAACTCTTAAGATAATGTACAGCACAAACTGAGTTTTAAACTGAGTATAAATATTTCTAACGACACCTTCTGCAAATTCACCAATAATTACATTTTCTCTCAAGCAAAGTGTAATAACATTAGACTCGGTTATGATTATACCCAGAGGCATTGTGTGATATGTAATACTTTTTTCATTTTTTCTTGCAACAGGAATGTCTACAACAATTAAAGTATTTCCATCCTCGTAATCTATGTGAGAAGATTCTTCTTCATCCAAAGCCGACTTTAAAAAATCTGGGTCGATATTAAAGTCAGCAATTAATTTATCGATTTCATCATCATCAGGCGCAGTACAATTTATCCAGCAACCAACCTCATATGATTCGATCTCAGTAATTTTTCCTTTTATATTTTTATAATAATTTACCAAATTCACATCCCCTTAAAAATTTATTAAGGGAACATACCTACATAAAATTTTTGAAAATATGTTTCCTTAATAAAAAATCTTTTTTTATAAAAGTCCCATTTGGGTCATCGGAAACCATATTTTCACCACCTAAAAATAAAAAATTTAATAATTTTATTTATTATATCACAAAATTCAAAAAAACACAATCAATTGAACACACATTTATAGTTTAACAGTATTTTACCTTTTTCACAAAAATATTTGACAATATATATTTTTTGTGTTATTATTGACTGGAGATATTTATCTCAAATATTTTATTTTTAGGAAGGGTGTTTTTAATGGCAAAACAAGATAATAAAGCAGAGCTAAATGAAAGCAATTTAAAAAGTGTATCTGGTGGTCGAGGTGTTAAGTATCTAAGAAATACAAATGAAAATTACAGCAAGGGTGCCAGATTTGTTGCAACAGCGACGTTCAACGGAAAATCGGTTAAAGGTTATTTTAATAATAAAAATGTGGCCAATGTTTGGATACAAAATGTTGAAAAAGATGGAATAGAACCTCTTGAAGATGGGCATTTATATTTTTAAATGAAGAACTCCTGCTTTTTATAAGCAGGAGTTCTATTTTGTCTCCAATCAATAAAATCTAAACATCACAATAAAAACCGTTATTGTATTTTAAATGCCAACAATATTTACATTTTTCAGGGCAGCCATTTTGACGCCATTCATTTTCTTTATTCTCTAAAACTTTAAAACTTCCAGGTTTGCAACATACCTCATTTGAATTAACGTCAATAATCATACCACCTGAAATTTCAGATAGTTTACCTAACTTTATCTTTTCTTTTTTTAAAAATTCGCTCATTTTGCACACTCCTACCGTAAGATTAATCCATAATAAACTTTCCTTTTTAGAAAATTAAAACTACGTCTAATAAACAGAAAGCACTCATAAAATACCCGTTGAAAAGTAATTTTTATGAACGCTTTTAGATATCGATGTAAAACTTTTAAATTAACGTTATGTAACAAGCCTTAAATAATACAATAATGTCAAAATATTTAAATTAAATTTATATTTGCAGTTTATATTATATTATATTTTTCGTTATTCGTCAACAGTAATATATTATAAAGATTTTATCGCTTTTTTAGTCAATTATCACTAAATAGATAAGTCGACATTTGCAAATTTTTATTTATTACATATTTTAAAAACTCATGTACTTATTGTATCTGTTTTTTAGCAAATCTTTAGTTGAAATATCTGCGCATTTCGTCAAAAATGTTTTTATTTCAAATTTTATCTTATCAGCAACTACGGTAAAACTATTGTTTTCCTCTTCAATAATGCTATCGACAAATCCAAAATCTTTAAGCTCTTTCGAGGTTATTTTTAATAACTCTGCTGCTTCTATTTCCCTTGAAGTGTCTTTCCAAAGTATATTTGCACAAGCTTTAGGAGAAATTACTCCAAAAGTAGCATATTCAAGCATAATCACTCTATCAGCTACACTTAGCGCTAATGCACCTCCGCTACCACCAGAACCAATAATAACACTTATTATTGGAGTTTTTACATACATCATTTCCATTAAATTCATTGCTATCGCATTGCTTTGACCACGTTCTTCTGCATCTTTTCCTGGATATGCTCCGATAGTGTCAACAAAACATACAATTGGTCTTTTAAATTTTTCTGCTTGTTTTATCGCGCGTAACGACTTTCTGTACCCTTCTGGGTAACTCATAGAATAATGGTATTTTAACTGTTCTTTTATGTTTTTGCCCCTATTTTGTCCTACAATAGTAACAGGAATACTATCAAGCAATCCGATTCCTGTAATAACAGATGCATCATCTCCAAACAATCTATCTCCATGCATCTCAATAAAATCCGAGAATATATAATTAATATAATCAATTGAATTTGGTCTCATCGGATCTGAAGTAATCTTTAAATGTTCTTCAATTGTTTTTTTCATAAAAATTTCCCTCTTGCAAATGTAAAATTTTGCATAAATATTCCTTTATTTTAACTCTTGGTGCTACAATATCAATCATACCATGATTCATAATATACTCTGCTGTTTGAAAATTCCTTGGAAGACACTCTTTGGTTGTGTCTTCAATTATACGTCTTCCACTGAATCCAAACACAGCTTTTTCTTCTGCAATTATTATGTCCGCAACAGATGCAAAACTTGCTGAGACCCCACCTAATGTAGGATTTGTTATAATTGCAATATACAGCAGCCCTTTATCGTTATGTCTTTTAACCGCAGCAGCTGTTTTGGGCATCTGTAACAAAGAAAAAATTCCCTCCTGCATCCTTGCACCACCAGAAACTGTAACACCTACAATAGGAACCTTTTTCTTTATTGCTAAATCAAAAGCTCTTTTTATTTTTTCTCCAACAACTTTTCCCATAGTTCCCATTATAAAATTTCCATCCATAACAAAAATAACAACATTTATATTATTAATTTTCGCCTCTCCATATATAACAGCTTCATTTAAATTTGTAGTTTCTTTAGCCTTTTTTAATTTTTCTTTATAATTTGGAAAATTTAATATATCATACGAAGTCATGTCAGAATCGCGTTCGACAAAACTATCCTTATCTACCAGCATTTCCAATCTTTCGTTTGCAGACAAGTATTTCTTTTTATAATACAAACTAAAAAAATTAGTATCATGTTTAAAAGATTTAAAAACCTCATTGTTTATCATACTTTTGTGCAAATTTATATTATTTGCCACACCATCTATTTTTATATCATTTAATGCTTTGTTTAATTTTTCAATTGCTTGTTTTCTTGTTTTTCCATGAACTATAATTTTTCCTATTAACGCATCATAAAATATAGGAACTTGGTAACCTTCATATAAAAATGTTTCAAATTTAACGTCTTCATTTTCATGAAATTCAAATTTTGTGACAATATTTTTCTCTCTTGTGCCGCAAAAATTAACACGGCTTTCAATTGCCCAACCATTAATTTTGATATCCTCTTGCTTCAATTTTAGTGTCTCTCCAAAGGCTATCAATATTTGCATTTTTATCAAATTTAATCCAGTTACCATTTCAGTCACTGCATGTTCGACTTGAAGCCTACAGTTCATTTCCATAAAATAAAAAATTCCGTTAGAATCTAGCAGAAATTCCATTGTACCGCAACCAATATATCCAATTTTTTTCAATAAATTAGTACACTTTTTAAAAAGTTCTTTTCTTTGACTGTCATTAATTTTTGCACAAGGTGACTCCTCTATTAATTTTTGCTTTTTTTCTTGAATCGAGCAATCCCTTTCACCAAGGCATAATACGTTGCCATACTTATCGGCAACCATCTGAACCTCAACGTGACTTGCAGGGAAAATATATTTTTCTACTAACGTTTTTTCGTTATAAAAAGCTTTTTCACCTGTATTTATTAATTTTTGTACTTCTTGGTCATCATTAAATACTTGAATTCCTCTTCCGCCACCACCATTTAAAGGTTTTGTAACTATGGGATAGCCTAATTTTTTTGCAAATTTTTCTACTTCAAAAGCATCATAAACAACAGCTTTTCCATTTATTACATTTATTCCGCACTTCCTCACAACTTCTTTTGCAGCAGCTTTATCACTCATTTTTTGCAAAACTTCAGACGGAGGACCGATAAAACAAATATTGTTTTCTTTACATAAACGTGCAAATTTATAATTTTCGGATAAAAATCCATAGCCTGGGTGTATAGCCTCTGTTCCGGTTGCTAAAGCAACAGAAATAATTGCATTCATATTAAGATAACTGTTTTTAGGCGCAAAATCGCCTATACAATAACTTTCATCAGCCATTTTCGCATGTAAAGAATTTCTATCCGCTTTTGAATAAACTGCTACTGTCGATATGTTCATACTTTTGCATACGTTAATTATTTTAACAGCGATTTCTCCTCTATTAGCTATCAATATTTTAGAAAACAAGTCCTTCACCACCAAGCTTATTGCTTTATATATTTAAACAAAGGTTGAGAATACTCCATTAAATCGCCATTTTTAGCGCATATTTCTTTAATTATGCCACTATCATCCGCTCGTACTTCTGTAAAGGTTTTCATCGCTTCAATAACGCAAAGTACATCTCCATTTTTAAAATGTTGGCCAACTTTTATCAAAGCGCTTCCGTTTTCAGTGTAAGCATCATGAAAAATTCCTACCATCGGAGAAAAAATTGTATCTACCTGCTCTTTTTCAATATTCAAAGAGGAGCCATTACCACCAGATACAGTTTTCGATCCACCAACAGGTATTTTTTCTACTCTATATTTTTTATCATTTTCAAAAATTTCTGCCGCAGTTAAACTATATTGTGTTAAAACTTCTGACAAATCTTTTAATTTTTCTACATCGCTTTTTTGCGAATCAAAATTTTTTTCTTGCAAACTAACCCACCTCTCTATAACAAATAAAATTAGGAAAATAGCTTATAAAAAACTTAAAAAATACCGAATTGAGAAATTCTATTCAAACTCTTTTTGTCCAATTTAATCAAATATTCATTAAATAGCTTTTTTGGCGACTTAGTCAATAAAAAATTTAACGAGTTTAAAATTTTTATAATTACTATGTTTCTATCAATAACTTGTCCACACTCTTTTTTTAATGAAGTAGCAATACTTTCCAAGTTTGGACAAAATTTTTCATTACTTATATTAATGCCTATTCCAACAATAACATAGTCTAAAGTCAAGTTTTGGGGCTGGGTTGCTGATTCGATTAAAATTCCACAAACTTTTTTATTATTTATCAAGATATCATTTGGCCATTTTATTTTTACGCTTGCATCTACAAAAGTACTCAGCGTGTTTGATATCGCCAACGACGTTACGATAGATATTAACCTTAAATCATAAGTTGGTTTTATTAGCACTAACGACATATAGATTCCAACTTCAGCTGGGGAAAAATAATATGCGTCACCTTTACCACGGCCATTTGTTTGGCAATTTGACAGCACTAAAAAATTGTTCATTTGTGAGTTAACTTTTTTAAGCATTTCTTTTGCAATATCGTTGGTTGACGTAATTTTTTCGTAATAAATTATATTTGTTACAAGATTATTTAAATTGATAATTTTAGTTAGATCATAATTACTCATTTGTGTCTCCAAAAACATCATTAAATTTGCATAAATCTGCTTCTATGTCCAAGGATAATGTTTCTATGCTTTCACAAATATTTTTGTTTAAATTTTTTAAAACACTTTTTGGTCCAACTTCAACAAAAAGATTAGCTCCTAACTTAAGAGCATTACTTATAGACTTTACCCATTGTACAGGTTTTGTTACTTGTAAAGAAAGATTTTTAATTACATCGTCCTGACTTAGATAAGGCTTTCCTGAAATATTGGAAATTACAGGTATAGACATTTGTGAAAATTTATACTGACTTAAATTTTTACGCAATTTACTAGAAGCAGATTCCATAATAGGACTATGAAACGCTGCAGAGACATTTAACCTTATGCATTTTATATTTTCTTTTTTTAATTTTTCCTTTATCATATCCAATGCCCTGATGTTTCCGGAAAGTACTATCTGATTATTAGAATTATAATTTGCAATTTCTAGAATTAGCTTTTCACTTGATATTTCACTGCAAAATTTCTTAATTAATTTAAAATCATCACTCAAAACAGCAAGCATAGAACCTTCACTTTTGTCTCCACATTCTTGCATGTATAAACCTCTATCTCTTGCTATTTTTATTCCATCTGTAAATTTTATTGCATTTGAGCAAACTAATGCAGTCAATTCTCCAAGACTATGACCTAACAATAACGACGGTCTTAAATCTCGTTTTTTAATATATATCTGATACATAATATAGCTGATTGTTAATAGTGCAGGTTGCGTATTGTAAGTTTTTGTAATATCTTTAATATTACCATTAAAGCATAAGTCAGACAAAGAGAAATTCAAAGTATCATCAGCCAATTTAAAAGTTTCTCTTGCGGTCTGATAATTGTCATATAAAAATCTTCCCATACCTGAATATTGTGAGCCTTGACCTGGAAATATTACTGCAAAATTAGTTTTTTTATTTAAAGACACTTTACAAGCATCTCCTTATTATTATTTATTACTCTCAATTATATTTACAATATCTCCTATCGTTTTCATTTCTGAAACTTTTTCCGGTGCTAAGATAATATTAAATTTTTCTTCTATCATCCCAAAAATTTCAAGTATAATCAAAGAATCTAAACCTACACATTCTATAAGATCATCGTCTTTAGAAATCTGATCAGTATCTTTTCCTATAATTTTGCTTAGCTCTTCTCTTACTATTTTTTCAGTTTCACTCATACTCATATTCTTTGTCCTCCTGAGTTTAAAATATAATAAAATTTTTTATTTTATCGCAATTGTTAGTTCTGCTTTAGCAACCATTATATCTTCAACATTCACAGAACATTCCGCTTTTAGAACTCTAAATGAATCTTTTATCACATTCATTTTTATTAATAGCTTTTCTCCTGGCAAAACCAATTTTTTGAATCTTGCATTTTTTATCTCCGCTAAAATAGGTGTTCCATCTATTTTTCTTGTATATCCAACAAAAGCCGCTGTGAGCTGTGCCATCATCTCACACAAGATAGCACCTGGAACTATTTTTTTTTGAGGATAGTGTCCATCTAAAAAAAATTCATTACCTCTTACCGTATAAATACCTTCTGCATACGTTGATTCAATACTCAAAATATCGTCTAATATCAGCATACTATTTCTGTGAGGAACCAAATCTTTTACATTTATATCGTTCATTGACAGCCTCCTTTTGCTAATAAAACGCTTGAAACAAAACCACTTGTGTCTACAGAAAAAATCAGACTGTCTTTTTTCATTCCGTTTTCATAGTCATACAAGCATCTGCCTATATTAATCAAAGGCGTTAATGACAACATGTTTTTATTTATAAGAGCATTATATTTCAATTTTTTTTCGATAAAAAGCTCATTTACTTTATCAAAATCTCCAGAAAAATAAATGTTTGTATTTTTTAATTCAATGTCAAACTTATTTACAATTTTATCAAAATAGTTTTTGAGTTCCATAATATTTCCAGTGTAATTAGAATCACAGTTTTTAATATACGCTATAACAGGCCTAGTTCTATGGTTTTCTAAAGGATCTTTTTGAATCAAAACAGCTGCGGCACCTATTTCCTCTGTAGCACAAGCTAAAACATCATTATTATTTCCATATTTAATATTGTTATAAGCATCCACAATAGCATTTAATCCAGAGTTTACCCCTTCGGATATGGCATATGCTTCACCTCTAAATTGATTCCAGATGCAAGCTCTGCTAACTGCTGCATTGCCAACTGTGTTAGTGAATTCAGTAGCGTTTACAAAATTAGCTCCTTTTTCCTTGACAGACAAGTTAAATGCTGCACTTGGATATATAGAAGAAGAGTAACTACCTGCAATTATACTCAATTTAGACCTATTTAGATCGTCAAAAAAGCCCTCATCATCAGCTAAGTTTAATGCTGCTTCCAATGCCAAAGATTGCCTATCTATTAAGCGAGTATTTATTTTATCTAAACTCTTAACAAGCAAATCTATCGAACAAAAATTTATATTATCAGGCATATTGTCTAAAAAATCATGTATGTTTTTATAGCTAAAACCTGAATTTTCAATATAATAAAAAGCTGAAAAAATTCCACATTGGGTCATATCATTATTCCTCCTTGTATCTAGAAATAACCAGACTTGAATTATTTCCACCAAAGGCAAATGCATTTGAAATAATGTTATCAATTTTCATCGATCTACATTTATTCGGTATGCAATCAATTGGACATTCTTCATCGGCCTCTTCAAAATTGGCTGTTGGAACTGCCAATTTATGTTGAATCATCAAAAGGCTCGCAACTGCTTCGATTGCAGCCGCCGCGCCTAACGAGTGCCCAATCATAGATTTTATCGAACTGACTGGTGGCACTTTTTCTTTAAATACCGAGCATAATGCTTTTGACTCAATTTTATCATTCAACTTTGTGCCCGTTCCATGGGCAGAAATATAGTCTATATCGTTACACGACAAATGCGCACTTTTTAATGCTTTTTCCATACAAGAAATTGCTCCAGAAGCATCAGGTCTAGGTGCAGTTATATGATAAGCATCTACACTTAACCCATAGCCTTTTATCTCACCGTATATGTGCGCGTCCCTTGCTAAAGCAGAATTTAAATCTTCCAAAATTAAAATTCCGCAGCCCTCACTTACAATAAGGCCTTTTCTATTTTTGTCAAACGGTCGACACAAATTTGGAGTAAGAGAAAGTAACCGATTAAAACCAATTAAAGCCGTTAAAGAAAATGAGTCTACTCCGCCAACTATTGCAACTTGAGCATCACCGTTTTTTATTCGATCACTTCCCCAGCTTATGGAATAGTTGCCTGCAGCACACGCATTAAAAAACATTCTCACTTCAACATTCTTTAAGTTAAAATATTTACAAATTGTGGCCATAGTGTCGCCTGGGCACAATGTTTGAAGTAAGTTATTTTTTACACTTCTATCTAATTTAATTAATTTTTCGTATACTTGATAATCTATTTGATTATCAAGCTCTTTAGAGCCTTTTCCCATAGTTGTTCCAAGTGAGATTGCTAATTTACTTTTTATTTTTTCTAAATTAATTTTGCTATCTTTTATTGCCATATCAATCGTTTTTAATGCATATTTGTCCGTCATGTCTAAGTCTTTAAATATTAGTCCATTTTTATCACTAAGGTAATCAGCCTCATTAAAATTTTTAATTTTTCCTGCTATTTTGACCCTTAAATTCTCATAAAATGGCAATGAAATAGTACTCGTACACACATTTGCTTCAGATAAATTCTTCCAAAAAAGTTCTTTTCCAATGCTTCCAGGAGCCATAACTCCTATTCCAGTTACTACAACTCGATTCAAAATCGTTCACCTACCTTGTTTGTTAAAATTTACAAATGAAGTACCAATATTGATTTAAATTCATCAAAAATAATTTGAATTAATTATAAATTTTATTATTAAAACAGTCAAGTATAAAAGTATGAAAATTTAAAGCTGTAAATTTGTATTTTTTGCCGAATTAAAGTATTATAATTGCAAATTATTTTAAATAGTGATATAATCTATAAAAAAATTAATAAGGAGTCAAAAATTATGTTCAATTTAAGTGATAAAATTGCTGTTGTTACAGGTGGTTCAAGAGGTATAGGAAAATCAATTTGCTTAAAAATGGCAGAACGTGGTGCAAATATTGCAATAGTATACTCTTCTGACGATAAAACAGCCTTAGAAACTGAAAAAGAAATTTCTCAATTTGGTCACGAAGTTAAAATTTATAAATGTGACGTTTCTCAAGACTCTGAAGTAAAAAATTTAATCACCCAAATTATTAACAAATTCAAAAAAATAGACATACTCGTCAACAATGCTGGTATTCGAGATGATAAACTCGCTTTTAATATGGATTACAACTGCTTTAATAAAATCATTCAAACCAATTTAATCGGTACTTTTAACATGATACATCACTCATATCTTAACTTCATAAAAAACAATTATGGTAGAATAATAAACATATCATCTACAGTTGGAATAAACGGAAATATTGGTCAATCTAACTACGCGGCTTCTAAAGCTGGAATAATAGGCTTATCAAAGTCAATTGCGAAAGAATTAGGAAGAAAAAACGTAACTTGTAATGTTATTGCTCCAGGTTTTATAGAAACTGATATGACCAGCAATTTAAAAAACAAGCAAGAAATTTTACGCAACATACCATTAAACAAGTTTGGAACTGTTGAAGATGTGGCTTTCGCAGCCGCTTTTCTTGCTTCTGACGAGGCTAAGTATATTACAGGTTCTGTTATAAAAGTTGATGGTGGATTAATTTTATAAAGAGGTGAGAATAATATGGTTGATATTGAACCAATATCTAGTAAAAATTTTTCAAAATTTGAAGGTCTAATAGGTATTTTTAAAAACAATTTTTCAAACCAAAATATATGGTTAGGTGCAAGTATAAATAATTTCCCTGCTGGAATATTATTAGCCAGTAAAGACACTGATAATCATGACATATGTGATATAAATACTTTATTTGTTCCTGAGCCTTTGCGTAGAGAGGGAATTGCATCATTACTTTTAGAAACGTTGATTGATAAATGTATACAAAAAGGTTACAAAGAACTTCTTTTTAATTCTGTAGTAAATGAAAAAAGCATATTTGAAATTGACTCATTTTTAAAAAATTATAATTTTACACCGTTAAAAATCGTCTCCCACACTTATATTTTTGATGATTTAGACTCCATATTAAAAAATAAAAATATTCAACGCGCAATTTCACAAACAATTACACCACCAAAAGGAATAGATATTTTACCTTTAGAAAAAGTCGAACCTGTGCTTATAGACAAAATAAAAAAAGAAGCGAATATAAAATATCCAGACTACTATGCTATTTTCCCAACAGACATTTCTAAAGACCTTAAGCACGTAAATACTTTTGTGGCTATAGCAAATAATGCAGAAATAATAGGCTGGCTAACTGGTTTAGATGTTTATGGTTTAAATATATTTTACAAAACTTTTTATGTTGACAAAAAATATAGAGACTTAGGTATAGGCTATTATCTTATAAATTTTTGCGTAAAAAATCATTATTTAAAGTATAAAAAAATCCCTGCGATGTGCGGAATATCATTAAAAAATCCTTTTGCAGAAAAATTTAATTTTGCTTTTTTTTATGGCGTAAAAAAGTCTATTACTTATGAATTTATTTCTAAGAAAAATATTTTTCACTAAAAGTATTGACAAAAAGCATTTCATATTGTACAATATTAATGATTAAGCTTTTATTTTCACATATATCAAAATATTGCGCGCATATTTCAGTGTATGTGGAATAAAATATATTTATCATTATAAAGTAAGGAGAGAAAAAAATGACACTTAAAGAATTTATTGAAAAGAACCCTTCTGCAGTTGAAGAAGCTGCCAAATGCAAAAATTTGCAAGAATTTAAATCTCTGACAGAAAAAGCAGGTATAACTTTTGATACCTCAAAAAAACTTGAAAAAGCTTTTGAACTTGTAAAAAACCAAAATGTAACTCAATTAAGTGAAGACGCTTTAAATGCTGTTAGTGGTGGTGCTCGTAAACATAAAGGTTCTGATTCATATTTTGATTCTAACGGAAACCTATACACTACATCTAAAGGTAAAAAGGCTTAGTATTTTATGTAAGGAGAGAAAAAAATGACACTTAAAGAATTTATTGAAAAGAACCCTTCTGCAGTTGAAGAAGCTGCCAAATGCAAAAATTTGCAAGAATTTAAATCTCTGACAGAAAAAGCAGGTATAACTTTTGATACCTCAAAAAAACTTGAAAAAGCTTTTGAACTTGTAAAAAATCAAAATGTAACTCAATTAAGTGAAGACGCTTTAGATGCTGTTAGCGGCGGTGCAACTCTGCGTTCACATGGTAAAGATTATTTAACATCAGCCGATAAAAGCAGTATTTTGACTAAAGGCTCTGGCAAAAAAACCAAATATTAATAAAACCGAAAAGTAAAAATATCCCAATTAACTTTCATTTTGTTTGAAAGCTAATTGGGAACTTTATTTTTAGTCAAGTATTACTAAGTTCATCTATCGAATCAAAAGTGTATCCTTCGGATTTCCATTTATTTATAAGTTCGTCTAGAATTTCTGAATTCGTCTTTGATGTGCTATGCAATAATACCACTGCACCTGGGTGAACCCTTGATAATTTTTCAAAAGCATGTTCCTTTGTAGGTTGTTTGTCTGTAAGCCAATCTACATATGCCAAACTCCAAAATATCGTTTTGTAACCTAACTCGTGTGCGTGTTTTAAATTTTCTTCATTATACTTACCTTGCGGCGGTCTATAATACTTCGGAAGGTCTTTGCCTGTGGTTTCTTTAAACATTTCCTCCAACTTTGAAATTTCCTTTTTAAATGATTCCATATCCGAAATTTTAGACATGTCGGGGTGTGAAAAGGTATGATTTCCCACTATATGTCCCTCATCAACCATTCTTTTTACCAAGTCTGGGCTTGTTTTTATATAATTTCCAACCAAGAAGAAGGTTGCTTTAACATCATTTTTCTTTAAAGCATCAAGTATTGCTGGCGTATAGCCATTTTCGAAACCTGCATCAAATGTAAGGTATATTTTTTTTTCATCCGGATTTCCTAAATAATATGCATCATACTGTTTCAAAAAATCTCTACTGGCGTTGCCTGTTGGGGCTTTTCCGGGTTCACTGAACGCTAATCCCCAATTATTATTTACAGCTTTCGATGTCGCTATTGATTTATTATTCGACGAAAGACTTGTTCCAATTAAGACTGAGGTAATTATAAAACAAATCATTGTTAAAAAAACTATATACTTTCTTCTTAAAACTATTACCAATTTGCTCACCGCCTTTTGTATAGTTAAAGAATTATGCAAATTAATCCATTACATCCATCATTTATGATTCTCTCTATGGTTTCTTTTATTTTAGTTCTGGCATCATTTGGCATTCTGTAAAGTTTGTTATGAAGGCCTTCATTTACAAGCTCATATAATGACTTACCAAATATATTCGAATCCCAAATCTTTCCTGGATTTTCTTCAAATTCTTTTAGTAGATAGTTTACAAGTTCTTCTGACTGTTGCTCTGAACCCACTATCGGTGTGACTTCGGTGGTAATTCTCGTTTTCATCATATGTATTGACTGAGCAGAAGCCTTTAATCTTATTCCGTATTTTCCACCTTGTTTTATTATTTCAGGTTCATCAAGAGAAAGTTCCTCTGTTGAGGGCATAACTATTCCATAACCTGTCTCAAGCACGTCATTGTATGCCTGGCTGATTTTATTATATTTCTCTTTTATTGCTGAAAGTGCCATCATACAATCCAACAAATCGCCTTCATCTGTAACTTCTAAGCCAGTCTTTTCTCCCAGTACCTTATAAAACAAATTTGGGCTTATCTCTGTAACGATTCGTGCATTTCCAATCCCCAAATCAACTGACACTGCTCTCGCAGAATCAATATATTCGCATGAAGTTATATTATCAGTTATATGATTTATTTCACGAATCTTTTTTATGTCCTTAGAAAAATTTTCTATTGTAGAATAAATTTCACTTCGTAACCAGTGATTTTTTTCTAAAGTTGTTAACCACTTAGGCATATCTATTTTTATTTCTTTAACCGGAAATTCAAAAAGTATTTGAGCTAAAATGCGTTTTATTTCGTTTTCACTCAATTCTAGACAATTCACTGGCAAAACCGGAACACCATATTTTTCCGTTAAAACCCTTGCCATTTCTTTTGTTTCGCCTGCAGTTGGATACATGCTATTTAATAACACGATAAATGGTTTTTTTATTTCTTTTAATTCATTAATTACACGTTCTTCGGCTTCTTCATACTCTTCTCGAGGAATGTCACTTATAGTTCCATCGGTTGTTACAACCAAACCAATTGTTGAATGATCGGTTATAACTTTTTTTGTGCCGAGTTCTGCCGCCATATTAAACGGAATAGGTTCTTCAAACCATGGCGTCATCACCATTCTTGGTTGTTCGTTTTCTATGTATCCCAACGAGCTTGGAACTATATATCCTACACAGTCTATCAACCTTACTTTAAAGCTTGCATTTTCGCCTATGTGAACTTCCACAGCATTTTCCGGAATAAATTTAGGTTCCGTCGTCATGATAGTTCTGCCGGCCGCCGACTGTGGCAATTCATCTACTGCACGCTCTTTTTTATAACTACTGTCCATATTCGGTATCACAAGATTATCCATAAAGCGTTTTATAAATGTTGATTTACCGCTTCGTACCGGGCCTACAACACCAATATAAATATCTCCGTTTGTTCGTTGAGCTATATCTTGATAAATATTTCTTTCTTCCAAAAGTACTTCCTCCTAAGTCGCATATTTTTTTATTATTTAAAATTTACATCGGTATAAACAACATATTTCTGCCTTGTAGTTTATCTACATCTGTATCTATTTCATTTTCGTTTTGAATTTTTTCAACTGATGTGCAATATTTTTTTGCAATATTCCATAATTCTTCGCCTTCATCTGCATAATAAATGGTCAACGCAGCTTTTTTGTCTTTTTCTCTAGGTTTTTCTTCATCTACAAATATGTCTGTTATTGATAAGTGCTTACTTTCGACATAAATAACTGCTCCAATTTCTAACTCCGCTATCACCTCAACTGAATTTTTTCCAATAAGCCTACATTCACAAGATTTTAATAAAACATTTTCTTCACACAAAACAGTGTCCGATTCGTTGTTTAACTCATGTTCATATGTAAACTCAACTAAGCGTTCTAAATAGAAAGGAATGTCTTCTGAATCCTTAGCTAAAAGACATACATTAATTTTTCCTTCAAAATTAATTTTTTCATCTTTAACAAAGCATTTTACATTATTTAGTTCTCCGTCTGCATCAATTAATTCAGAAATTTCATTATTATCAACGTCTATACTGTTTTTAAGCATATAAGTCTCGTTTAATTTATCAGCTAAATTAGATAATGACACTTTTTCAAATTTTGGTTCCGACTCATAATCTATAGAATAAACATCATTTAAAATGCTTATATCTTTTTCTTCATAAGCAATTGCCGAAACTCCTATTTTACATTCAAATGATAACAAATTATTTTCGTCGTTATCATTAGATTTTACACTTATATCGTGATTTAAAACTTCTATATTAATGTCACAACCGCAGTCATCCTGAACACCTTCAACATCAATTATCTGACTAATTGGCACAGTATGCTCCAATGTCTCTATATTGCTGTACTCTATATCACTGATATAAATAACCTTTATATTTGCCACTGCATCTATCATGACTTTATTTTGTAAAGTTTTATAATTCTGCATCACTACATTTACTGTTGTCTTTAAAAGATGTTCTATTTCTGGTTGTTTTGAGCCTTTATCTATGACCTCAGATATATTAAAGTATTGCTGTCCTAAACCTAATACATTGTTGCATTTAGTTAGGACTTTTTTCTTTTCTATCCCTTCCCCTTCTATATCGCAAACAACGTCTTTCTCCTTTTTGCACCTAACTTTAGCAAAAATTGAAAAAGCCCCATGAATATCAAGTCTTCTCGGCGTAACTGCTCTACAATTAACGTACTCTGTTTTTGTTCTCGTTAAAATGACCGCATCTTGTACCGAACTTTTTAAATTTATCGACACAGAAAATGGACTCGTATGTTCGCAGCATCTTATTGATATTTTTTCTTCATCCAGATAAATTAAAGAAATATTGGCAGTTCCCTCTACATAAAGCTTATCACCAGAAATATTTCTGGAACTTATTTGTGGACAAATTTGACATTTTAAAATTTTCTGAATATCCGGGCAATAATCCGGTAAACTGAAATCCAAGTCAACAGGTTGCTCCACAAGTCCATCAAAAATTGTTTCGCAGGCACATAAATAATCTTTTTTGATACTGTAATCCATAAATTTGACCTCTCTTATTATATTTCTATAACTAAATCTATTCTGCACCTGTCCCTTTTATGACTTCACTTATCGCTCAAAACACAAATATATAGATTTTCACGTTTTTTCGGACATCTGTATATAATAAATTATCGACGTAAAAAATAAAGTTATAGCCATAAATAATTTGGCGGTGAAATTTTATGAGTTCCTATTGCAGACAAGGCAAACTTGTCCTGATTTTTTTGCTCGGCCTTACCATATCATATTGTGTTCCTGTCAACTTCATCATAAAACTTCTAGTAGTTATTTCAATTATACTAGCAATAGCTTTAATTCGATGTTAATCTAGATTGGAGGGTCTTTTTTTATGAAAGTTGTGGTTGTAAAAAGTCCTAAGGTCCTCGGATTTTTTTTAAGAAAAATATTCAAAATAAAAAAAGAAGAAGCTTAAAAATATAAAAGCTACAGATTTTTTCACCTGTAGCTTTTTATATTTTATATGTCTTGTTAAGCAATCTCTTATTCTGCACTACTTTTTGAATAGCCTTCTCCTAACGGTTGCTCCTTAAAACCTTGTTTTTACTCCTACAATACTCATAATTTCATTTCTCACTATAACAGTCTTATATTAAACACTTAAAATTTCCTTTGCAGTTTTATAATCTTCAAAACTCACGATTTTGTAAATTATTTCCAATAAATCAATGCTTTATATATTGCGCCAATTCTTCTATCAATTGCTAATAATTTAATAATACAGTATAATTAAATTACCAGCGTGTTTAAGGAGATTTTTTATGAACTATCTGAATTTGAATAAAAAAAAATTACTTGAAGAAAAAGAAACAATCTTAAAAAAATACAAAAAATTAAAAAGTTTAAACCTAAATTTAAATATGGCTCGAGGAAAACCATCTCCAGAACAAGTTAATTTGTCAAAAGAAATGCTAAATATCATAACTTCCGAATCTAGCTGCATTTCTGAAGACGGTATAGACTGCTTAAATTATGGCTTGTTGGACGGATTATCTGAACTTAAAGAAATTTTTGAGCCTGTTTTGGGTGTAAAAAAAGAACAAATTTTCGTGGGCGGAAATTCTAGTCTTAGCATGATGTTTGACACAATTTCATTTTTTATGACTCATGGTGTATGCGGAAATGCCCCCTGGCAAAAATCGAAAAAAATTAAATTTTTATGCCCTTGCCCTGGTTACGATAGACATTTTGCAATTTTAAGACACTTTGATATAGAGCCAATTTCAATTGAAATGACTACAGCCGGCCCCAATATGGATATGATCGAACAACTTGTTTCTAATGACGAAACAATTAAAGGAATTTGGTGTGTTCCTAAATACTCAAACCCTCAAGGAATAACATACTCAGACGACACTGTAAAACGTTTAGCTGCATTAAAGCCACTCGCACCTGATTTTAAAATTTTCTGGGATAATGCCTATGCTGTTCATAATTTTTCTGATAAATCTGAAAAGCTTTTAAATATAATGGAAGAATGCAAAAAAAATAATTCTGAAGACTTACCAATAATATTTTGTTCTACTTCAAAAATAACCTTTCCTGGCGCAGGAGTCGCTTTTCTCGGTGCATCTGACAATAATATTAAAGAAATAAAAAAAATGTATTCTTTTAAAACCATCGGCTTCAACAAAATTAATCAACTGCGTCATGTTCTATATTTTAAAAATTATCAAGGTTTACTTAATCACATGAAAAAACACAGCAATATATTAAAGCCAAAGTTTGACGCTGTTATCAATACCTTAAAAACAGAATTTAACGACAATAAAATCATAGCTTTCACAGAACCATCTGGAGGGTATTTCGTCAGTGTAGACGTTATGAACGGTTGTGCCAAGCGAGTTGTTGAATTATGCAAAAACATCGGATTAATTTTAACCGATGCTGGAGCGACTTTCCCTAATGGGTTCGACAAAAACGACAGTAATATTCGTCTAGCACCTTCTTACCCCAACATTGATGAACTAGAATTAGCTATGTTGGTGTTTTGTACATGCGTAAAACTAGCTACACTTGAAAAGCTTTTAAAAGATTCACTTTAAAGTTTTTCTTGATTTGAAAATTTAACTTCCGTTTTTTCTCCAATTTTTATCACTGTTATCAACCTGTTTTTCCTATTTGCTCTTAACTCAAATTTTCCAGAATCCACTTTCCCTATAAATGCCATTTCTTCACTATCTTTGTAAAAAGGCGGCTCATCTAGGTTGCTCGCCATGTAATCAAGCGCTTCCAGCACTGCTACTACATCTGAAGAACCTGGCAAAACAAGAGTATTGGTTTTATAGGTTAGCCCATTTTTTTCTATTAAATTCTCTGAATCTCCATGCTTTATTTGAAGTCCGCTCAATGACTCTGGCGACACAATGTCCAATAGAATCGTGCCGTCTGCATTTCTAACAATTTTTGCAGATAATTGTGCTTTTTCAGAATTAACTTCTAAGTCACTTTTAAATTCCAAAACTGGGCGCTCATTGTTAGCCCCAATGCCGTTGTCACAAGCGGATAAAAAAAACGCCGGCAACAATATGCCGGTAACAATCAAAAACCGTCTCATATCTAAATACTCCCATATTTTTATTCAAAGCAGAGACAGCTATTTACAAAATTTTGCCATCTCAATATATTTATATTATTAATGACGGCATTTATTACACAAATAAGCTCTTATTTAGAAAAATAAAAATTATTTATTATAAGCAAAAACCACGACACTGGCGTATTTTTCGGTATGCGTTGCACTAACAGAAAACTGCAAATTTTGTTTTTCAGTTAAATTTAATGCTTTTCCAGATAATTTTAAATATGGCTGACCACTTTTTTTCCTCAATAATTCAATTTCAGCCAAATCAATTTCCCCAAGTCCTTTCCCGATCGCTTTTAAAAAAGCTTCTTTTGCACAAAAATTAACGGCTACGCTCTGTGGAAGAAAATTTCTTTTTTCAAGTTCAGTGTACTCATTTTTCCCAAAAATTCTTTTTAAAAATGAGCCTCTTTTCATAGAATTCTTTATCCTATCAATTTCTATTAAATCAATTCCCACCGAAGGCATCAACAGCCACCTGCCTTTTCAATGAAGGTTTTATTGCATTGAGAAATTTTTCATTTGGAGAAAAAATCACCCCTACCCTACCTAAATTGTTGTCATAAAAACATGCACACCAAGCTTCTCCATCTGTTTGTAAATGATATATTTTCTTCAAGCCTGACAAATTCGTATCTTTCCTATATTTAATAAACTTATACACATCATCTAATTCAAAAGAGACAATATTTTTTCGCGATCTTCGTGCAGTTATTTTATCTATTGTAATATTTCCATTTGTTATGATATATTCAAATTCCATAAATCTAAAATTTATTAATTTTAAACAAATACATACTGAAATTGCAGCGATTGGTAGTGATATCACTCCTAAATTCAAAGCAAAAATATTAAATAAAACTTCTAAAATAATAAAAGCCACTATTGCAAAAAATAAAATATAGTCAACTTTTTTTAACGGTTTTTTCGTAAGCTGTTCCATAAAAATATCCATTGTACACTTCCTAAATTTTTTTAATCACTTTCATTAAATTCTGTCTGACTGTTTTTCCATATTCTCAACAATAATGTCAAAAATTTCTCCAATTGAAGCACAGTACTTAAGAACTTCCCATGGTTCATTGGTGTGATAATGAACTTTAATTAAATTTTTATCTCCAACAGTCAAAAGACAGTCCCCTTTAAAATTGTTTATAAAGTAATTATTAATTTCATACTCATTAAGTCCATCACCTTCTATTAACAACTGTGTATCATATTTGTATTTTAACATCATAGAATCTCCCTTAAAATTTTTTATTGCAAATTTCGTTCACTCAGCTTTTCTCTTATTATCGGAAGCAAAATCGCAACTGCACTCACTGTAAATATCGACTTTATCACAGATAAAAACGTTCCATTTAAAGTTAATAACATTGCCGCCAATGGTTCCATTTTTATAAAATATAAGTTGATTATAAAAGATTTTATTGTTCTAAGAACTATGTAAACTAGACTTCCAACCGTTGCTCCTACTATATTGTAAATCTGATTTTCTCCACTTCTATCATTATTATAAGCAATTGTGCCACAAATGAATGTCATGATAAATTTGAAAACAAATGTAAACGGAATAGAAGTAATATATATTGGATTTAAAATATCAAAAATAACTGACCCAACGGCAGCTGCTAAGCTTCCATAAATCGGGCCTAAAATTATTCCCGCCAGTAAACACGTTATATTTCCAAGATGAAATGTCGTATTCGTGCCACCTATAGGAATTACAACACCCAAAAATGTTGAAATCGTTACAAAAGTTGCCATTATGCTAGACATAACTAAATTATACGTACTTGATTTTTTCAAACAATAAATTCCCCCTCAAAAAAACATTTTGCACTATCATTATATAACATCCGAGCATATTTTGAAAACCACATAAACAAAAATTTGTAACTTCATAAGTTGAAAAATTTTAAATATGAGTATATAATTATAAAAAGGAAAATAAAGGAGGTCTATAAAAATGTTTTGTACCAATTGCGGTCAAAAACTTTCTGACAATTCAACTGTTTGTAACAATTGCGGAGTCGTTCTTAATCCCCACCGAAATGAAACCACTTTGTCTCAAAATGGACAAGCCCAGCAAGATATTAATTTTAATTTAAATGAAGCCAATAATTTATCTTGTAAACGTACAAGGCCTTTGACCACTGCAAACTTCTTTTTTACTCAAATTTTATTCTTAATTCCAATTTTAAATATATTTTTCATTATATACTGGTCATTAAAAAAAGATATCAATGAGAATTTAAAAGCATATTCGCGCTCTATGCTTATTTGGACAATAATTGCAGCGATAGTTTCTGTATTTGCGCTTCTTACGTTTGCTTTTATGCAATCTCCATTGTCGTTTAGCTTAAAGTTTAACAGCTAGCCTTAAAAAAATAACCTATTAGCCCGTTTCTAATAGGTTATTTTTATTTTAATTTTCCTTTTGATATTCCATAAAAAACGACATAATGTAGCCTAGAATTATCCAGAAAAATATCCCCATAAAATTAATCTCAGAAAGTAAAGTTTTTTCGAACAAAGCAAAAATTAAATACGACAAAAAACTTATAAAAAGATTTACAAAAACGGTATCTTTCAAATTGGAGCAATTTTCTAAAAAAAATTTAATCACATTAATTAAAATCAGCAACAAAAACATCATAAACAAAGCAAATCCAATTATGCCATTGCACACTAATATGGAAACATACCCATTATGAAAATTAGAGAACGCTATACCAGATTCGAAATATATCTTTCCATAATCAACAATATTCGTGCTACCAATACCAAACAATGGATGCTTCGAAAAAATAAATGCCGCCTGCTTTAAAAGTAATCTTCTTCCACTTCCATTACGAATATCGTGGTTTGGTCTACCAAAACGTATATCGTCAATATATTCGGCAGAATTATTATTCATAATTATCGAATACAATTCGTCAAGGGCATTTGATGCGCTACTTTGAAAACAAGCTCTCAAAGTAAAAAGCCCAAAAATAAGCAGTAAGCAACCTATAAAAAATATCATTCCATGCTTTAAAATTGTTTTCATTGATGATATTTTATTTTCTAAAATCATTTTATAAAACAGCCATAAAACCGTATATCCAACTAAAAATAAAAATGACGCTATTGAATCACTCAAAATTAAGGCAGAAAAGTGCGTTGATACTATTAAAGTTATGAATAAAATTTTTGTCCATTTTTTTTCTATATTAAAAAATTGATTTGTTCTATAAAGTATGTGACAAAAAATTATTGAAACGACTGAACTAAATGCCAAAATATTGGGATTAATAAAAACTCCAGTAAATCTAACTGAACCTGTACTTTTTACGATTCCAATAATTCTTTCGTAGTGTTCGTAATTGTCTATTATCGGAAACGTCCACTCAAATGAAAAAGAATCGCCAAACAAAAGTACAATAAAACCCAAAATCACCAACGATGTTGATATCGTTAATAAAATTTTACATAATAAAATTATTTCATTTTTTATATCTGAAAATTTCGTTCCACCATATGCTCCATAAAATATAAAAAAGCACACCGCTATATGATAAATAATGGCTAGTCCGGCAAAAAAATTAATTGGAAATCCCATGCTAATATTTATACACGCCGTGATTATCGCAAACATGAGAAATAAAAAAATAATTCTTGAATATTTTATGTTTAAAGTTTTGTTTTTCAGCCGATTTTTCAAAATAAAAAATGCCCAAATAAATATCACTACATCTAAAATTACTGATATTATGTCAAAAAAAACGACTCCACTAAAAAATAAACTTATAAAATATACTATTCTAAAAGCTGATTCATTAAAAAAATTCTCGGAACAAACTTTCTTTATTGATTTTATCAAATCAATTTCAACCCCTTATACGTCCAGTTTAAAGCTTAGTCCGATATCGCTTTTAAACAATCTTTAAACGAACTTATTACATAATTTACATCTTCATCAGTTAGCAACGTATGCAAAGGTAGCGTTATCTCATTTTTGTAAATATCATAAGCATTTCTAAAATCTTTAATATCAAATCCTAAATTTTTGTATGCAGTCAGCATTGGCAAAGGCTTATAATGTACATTAGTCGCAACACCTTTTTGCGCCATTAATTCTATCAATTTATTTCTATTTTTTTCATCCTGGTCATTTAACCTCACCAAATATAAATGTCCACTTGATTTATTATCTTTATCAAAATGCTTCAGCACCGTAACAGGTAATCCTTTTAAAGCTTCATCATAACTGTTTATTATCTGCCTTCTTTTTTCCAAAATAGAATTATATCTATCAAGCTGAACTAATCCAATAGCCGCCATCAAATCAGTCATGTTACATTTATAGCCAGGGTAAAGTATATCATACTCCCAACTACCTAAACTCGTTTTTGCTAAAGCATCTTTTGATTGCCCATGAAGAGACCAGAGCATAAATTGTTTATACAAATCCTCATCATTCAGTCCCACACAAGGTTTCCAAGTAAGAGCGCCACCCTCAGCCGTAGTTAAGTTTTTTACTGCGTGAAACGAAAAGCTGGTAAAGTCCGCAACAGAACCACAAATTTTTCCATTATATCTTGCACCAAAAGCATGTGCAGCATCTGCCACAACCGCAACTCTATTAAACGCCTTTTGAATTTCATTACTTGCGTTAAATAAAGCCTTTTTCCGCTCAACAATTTCAAAAATTCTATCATAATCGCACATTTTACCAGCTAAATCTACCGGAATTATCGCTTTTGTTTTTGAAGTTATCGCATTTTCCAGTAATTCGTAATCCATTTCGAAAGAATCCTTAGCAGTGTCAATCAGTACAGGTGTAGCGCCAACATGACAAATCACACTTGCCGACGCCGTATATGTATATGCACTTGTAATAACTTCATCACCAGGGCCAATGCCCAAAACTCTAAGGATTAACTCCATGCAAGCCGTAGCAGAATTTAGACACACAGCTTTGTTAGTCTGGCAGTATTCTGCAATTTTAGCTTCAAAAGTTTTTGTTTTCGGACCAGTAGTTATCCAGCCTGAGCGTAATGCATCCGCAACTTCGCTTATCTCCCGCTCTGTAATGTCCGGCGGAGAAAATTTTATAAATTTCATAAAATACTCATCATTTCCTCATTGTAAATTCAGTTAAGCACAGCTAAAACTGTTTTAAACATCAATTTCATATCATAAAAAATATTAAAATTCTCAATGTATTCAAGATTATACTTCATTTTATCTGGCAAAATCTTATTTATGTACACATCTTCGACACTTTCGTCGCTGTTTAAATATTTTTCCTCGTCTTTAAAGCTAATGCTAGCCAAAGACGTAACTCCCGCAGGCATAAACAGCGTTGCAAGCATCTCTTCTGAATAGCAATTCACATATTTTTGCACTTCAGGTCTAGTCCCAACAAAGCTCATCTGACCAAACAAAATATTGAATAACTGTGGAAGCTCATCCAATCTAACTTTGCGCAAAAATCGCCCCAATTTTGTAACTCTTCCATCATTATCCATTGTTACTAAAGAACCAATTTTATCAGCATTTTCAATCATTGTTCTAAATTTAAAAATCTTAAATGCCTTCCCATAAGTAGTAATACGCTCCTGCTTATACAAAATCGGTCCCTTAGATGTAAATTTTACTAAAATTGCGATGATTATTAAAACCGGCAATAATAAAATTAGTAAAATTCCTGCAATGATGAAATCAAATAATCTTTTTAGTAAAATATCAAATTTTTTTTTACTTAAAATTTCATAATAATGCCGTGTGCTCTTGTTTTTCAAAGCCTCTGGGATTTTATCCCACTTGCGCAAAACCAAAATTATAACCTCATTTTTATTTTTGTATTTAACATTCCTTACTTAGTATATCAAAAATACACCTCTTTTTCAATAAAAAGAGCGTTTATTTGACATTCAAAATAAATTTATCTGCAAAAGTTATTGAATCAATTATAGACTGTTCATAAATATCAAAGAAGCTATCCGTACGATTTTCTTCAGCGTTCATTGGCCAATTCCAAATACTGTGTGTCAAATTTGAATAATCATAGCTGTCGTCCTCCGTCAAATCTCTTATAAAACTAGACATATACTCATCTTTACCTTGCCATTTTTCGACTTTTTTAACAAATGCCTTTTTGATACCGGTCCTGTCCGTCATAAGGCCAAAAAACTTTCTAAAATCACACATAGCCTCAAAAATGTCTTCTTCAGTAACATTCGCATCGTAATTTTCATTTAAAAGCTTACAAAAAAGCTCGATTATAAAATTTTGCACTTTTTCGTCTTTAGGCAATAAATTTTTTAGCCGAATTTCCGTCGGTAGCTGCTGCTTTTCGTATCTTAAAATTATCACATCCAGTGTTGATTTTACATTGTTTCTGCAAACTTTTAGCGGGCACTTTTTATTTAAATTTGCAAGACTTTGTGCGCTAAAATTAATAAATGGAAGCGCAAGCCTGTCTAAAATGCTGTGGCAAAAAAATCCTATAAGATAAGACTTTTCCATCTTAGTAAAAATCTCTTTGTTAAGCGCATCAAAAATTTGCTCCCATAAATTATTAATATCTTCATCCTGCAAATATGCCCCATATTTTTTTATGCTTTCACCCGACTGTCCCGGCAAGCACCTATGGGACAATATAAAGTCAGGCCCTTGTGCCCCCCATAAAATAGCATTTTTATTATATTCAAATCCCGGATGTAACTTTTTTAGTCCATTTACCACCCGTTCCACTTGCAAATAATGAGTTATTGCTGCTGGCATTTTTTTCACCTCTAAAAAATTTTTCGCGTCAAAATTATAACATTCACAAACATTTTATGCAAATCTTGAGCACATTAAAAGATTCTCAACCCTTTTGGATATTTATTTTTAAGGCGCCCATTTATAGCTTTAGCATAGCCTGCCACAATTCCGTCTACGCAGACGCCTACATATCCACACATATCTTCTGGTACCGAAATTTCCTCACCTTTCAAATAAGCCAAAATTTCTTTAGAATCACAAGAAAAGTCAATTTTAGTCCGCAATTCTTCAGCTTTTGCTGCCATGAATGCTGCATGAGCCGGCTCTAATATCGAACCTTTATTTGTTGCAAGTAGTACTCCCGCTCTTAAAACGTTCAGCCCAGAAATATCTGGCAACCCCTCAGGCAAAATAATAAAGTTATTAGAAATTTTCTCTATTTTGCCATAAGCTTCACACTTAAAAAGAGTTGAAAAATAATCATAACCAATTTTATTTTCTGCAGCCTTAGCTTTTTTATAATTAAAATCTTTAACTTTTTTTGAATTCGCGCTTTTTTTCTTAAACTTTGCAACAAAATGGCCTTCCCCACCATCTTGAGGAAAAATTCTTCTTGCTCTGCTTGTATCTACTAAGTTTTCATCCAAAATCAGCTGTTGAGCAGCTCTTCCAAAGTCACAATCTATATTTTCTAATGCGAAATCAGGATTTTCTTTTAAAAAATTATAGACCGTTTGCTCGTTCTCTTCCAGCGAAAATGTGCACGTTGAATATACCATTATTCCGCCATCTTTTAAGGCTTTAGTGGCTGTATTTAATATTGATAACTGCCTTTTTGCGCACATTTTAACGTGTTCTTGCGACCATTCTTTCATTGCATATGGATTTTTTCTGAACATTCCCTCTCCAGAACATGGTGCATCCACAAGAACTTTATCAAAAAATCCGGTCAGTCTTTTACACAAAGTTTCCGGGTGGCACGATGAAATTACGGCATTTTTTACACCCATACGTTCCATATTAGAAAGCAAAACCTTCGCTCTATTTTTGACTATTTCATTCGACCACAATAATCCCTTGCCATTTAAGCATGAGGCTATCTGTGTAGATTTTCCTCCTGGTGCTGCACACAAGTCTAAGACTTTGTCTCCAGGAACTGGACTCAGCACTGTAACAGCTGAAGATGCCGACGGCTCCTGGACATAAAAAGCTCCTGCATGATGAAGTGGTAAATTGCCAATAGAATCAATATTTTCTTCTAAATAGTAACTATTTTTTGCAAAATTTGATTTTTTTATCTTAAATTTAAAAATTTCTTTAAAACGATCTTCACTTACCTTTAGTGTATTTATCCTAATTCCTTTAAAACTTGGTTTATTATAAGATTCTATAAATTTTTTGTACTCTTCTTCATTTCTTAAAATTTTTTCAATTTCTTTTTTATAATCTGTGGGCAAATTCATGCTATAAAAAAACTCCTTAAATTTTTAGAATATTCTTTAATTTTTCGTCAACAATACTATTGCGGCAAAAAAATCACTGAATATAAAACATGATTTAACGCCGTAAAGTATAAATTTTAAATTTCTCAATGTTTACCATTGACATGGGGGGTGAATTTAATGTCACAAAACAATCAAAACAATCAAAACAAAAATAACAACAACAATAATAAAAATGACAATAAAAAAAATAAAAACAGCAACGAAAATTGCTAGTGTATCCCCAATGAAATTATGTTTAGATTAGTATGAAAAAGTTATTAAAATAAGATAATTTTTAAAAACAACATTCCAAAAGCGTGGAATGTTGTTTCTTTTTTATAAGTTTTCTAAGATCTCTTCATTTTCCATTTTTTTATTTGAAATTTTCTTGAAAAATTCTGAGCGCTCCAGTTCCTTGTCAAACTCTTTGAAGCCTAGTCCAGTTATTTCTCCAGCTTCTCCAATCATAACAAATGCATTTTTATCTTCTTCTTTTATTATATCGTAAATTTTATGTACTTCTTGTTTTCTCACTGCGCTGAGCAAAACTTCATTTTCTTGAGACGTATATGCACCTCTGGACTTTAATGCAGTAACGCCTCTTTTTACTTCATTCATTATGCGTTCAGAAATTTTTTTACTTTTATTCGACACAATAAACATTATTCTGCCATTGCCTGCACTACTTCCGTACATCATTGTATCTATAATTTTTGACATTATAAATATTAATATTGCTGCATAAGTTGCTCCATTGATTATAGCAAACGGGTCACTGTTTCCAATACTGTAGACTACCGCAGAAACTCCTACGACTGCACCGTCTATGCACAGCAAAATTTTTCCAACCGGAATGTGCGGAATATGTATTTTTGTCAGCGTGGCCAAAAGGTCTGTCCCACCCGTTGCAGCTCCTCGCATAAATATCAAGCCTAGTCCAAAACCACCGGTAATTCCTGCCAGTATTGATGCTATCATCATGTCCCCAGTATACGCTGGCAAAATTGGTACCGTTAAGTCTGCTAAAATATTCAATGCTACCGTCGCAAATAAATTTTTTATTAACCCACGCCAATTTAACTCTATAAATGCCCATAAAAATATTGGAATATTTATAATTAAGCAGAACATGCCTTTAGGAAAACCTGTTAGATCTCCAACTAACTGGCCAATTCCGATAACCCCACCTGGAGAAATATTATTTGGGTCTGTAAAGCAGTTTATTGATATCGCATAAATAAAGCAGCCTAGCAAAATTATAGTAATATCCTGCAGCCATTGCCAAAAACTTGATTTTTTTAATGTAGACATGATTGAATTCACTCCAAATTACATTTTTCAATTAGTTCAAACAGTTCACGTAACCTTTCAATATCACCTTTCAAGTAAATATATCCAATAAGCGTCTCAAACCCCGTTGCAACGTGATAATCTGCAATGTCAGCATTTTTAGGCGTGTGATGCGTATGTGCATTTCTGCCTCTTTTAAAAATATTAAGTTCTTCACTAGTTAACATAGAAATCAACTTTTTCATAATCTCAGATTGCGCTTTGCAACAAACTTTTTTAACTTTCATTTTATGCAGCTTTCCAACAGGGCAATTTGCTTTGCATACAAGCTGTTCTCTAATAAGTAAATCATAAACCGCATCGCCAATAAATGCCAACGTTAATGGACTTAGTGTTTTGTAATCGCAATCAATAGTATTATACAATCGTTCCAATTTTTTACCTCCTGCCGATTACTCCACAAATTCAAACTCAAAATCGTATATATTTACCGTATCGCCTTCTTTTATGCCTGCATTTTGCAGCGCTTCCGAAACTCCTAACGTACCAAGCATTTTTTGAAAATATTGCAACGATTCATAATCATCAAAATTAACTGACTGAACCAATCGTAAAACTTTATCTCCAGTTACAAAATAGGTTCCATCTTGATTTTTCACATCAATAACGTCGCTATTTTTCTCAAATAAATCTTTTGGTAACTGTTCTACTTCGTAAATAGTAATAGGTGGCAATTTTGCCAGCTGAGCCTCTATATATTGCATCAATACGTCCACACCATGTTTTATCGGTGCCATTATTGGAAAAAATTTGTAACCTTTTGCCTCAATGTAATTTCTAAATTTTTCCACTTGCTCATCCGTAGCTAAATCGCATTTATTTCCGGCAACTATCATTGGCTTTTCCGCCAAATCTTCATTAAATTTCTTTAATTCTCGATTTATTATCTCGAAATCTTTAGTCGGGCTGCGACCCTCGCTTCCAGAAACATCCACAACATGAACCAATAATCTACAACGCTCAACATGTCTCAAAAATTGATGTCCTAACCCCAGACCTTCTCCAGCACCTTCAATTAAACCAGGAATATCCGCAATCACGAATGATGAATCTTCGTGCATTCTCACAACACCCAAAACTGGTGTTATTGTTGTAAAATGATAATCCGCAATAACCGGTTTTGCCTGACTTACGACGGATATCAGCGTAGATTTTCCAACATTAGGAAAACCAACTAAACCTACATCTGCCAGTAGTTTCAGTTCAAGTTGAACTTCCAATTCATCGCCCTTTAAGCCTGGTTTTGCAAATTTCGGAACCTGCCTTGTCGGCGTTGCAAAATGCATATTTCCGAAGCCACCTTTGCCACCTCTTGCTATTACAACCTCTTCGTCAGTTGAAATGTCCGCGATTATTTTTTCGGTTGTCAGCTCTCGTACAATTGTCCCTCTCGGCACATGAATTACCAGATTAGGTGCACTTTTTCCTGATGAACGTCCCGCTTTACCATTTTCTCCATTTTTTGCTACATATTTTCTTTTATACCTGAAGTCCGCCAGCGTAGATAAATTACTGTCCGCGATGAAAATTATATCTCCGCCCTTTCCACCATCTCCGCCATCAGGACCTCCCGCTGCTACATATTTCTCTCTATGAAACGAAACCGCTCCGTTTCCACCATCTCCAGCCTTTAATTTTATTTTTGCAACGTCTATAAAAATAAAAATCACCTGCTTTCTATTATATTTTTGCTAAAAATTTTTAAATTAGCATTAAAAATAAACTAAAAAAGAACCCTAGGTATAGTTGACCTAAGGTTCTTTACAAATTTTACCTGTTTTTATTGTAAAAAAGTAAATTATTGTTCAACCGCATAAACGCAAACGCGCTTTCTATCGCGGCCAAAACGCTCAAACTTTACTTTTCCGTCAATAAGTGCAAAAAGTGTATCATCAGAACCTCGACCAACATTTTCGCCTGCATGAACATGAGTTCCCCTTTGTTTAACAAGGACATTTCCTGCACGCACAACTTGACCATCTGCACGTTTTACACCAAGACGTTTTGATTCTGAGTCACGACCATTTTTAGTCGAACCCATACCTTTTTTATGTGCAAATAATTGAATATCTATTCTAAGCATATCAGCTACACCTCCACATAATTCACCGTAATGTTTTCGGGATATTGCTCTTCCAAATTAATTAAATGAAGCTTTAATCCCGATAAAATATCGTTACATAAACTTGCGTTATTTTCGTTAATTTTCAGATGCATCGCGCCAAACTCATTTACGCCGGCATCCACAGGCACTTTAATAATTTCAGAAATAGTATTCACGACCAAAAACGCCGCTGATGAAACTGCTGCACAAACTACATCATGCCCGTGTTCATCGTAATCTGCGTGACCGTAAATATCAAATCCAACCAAAAGGCCTTTTTCTGTAGTTAAAAAATTTACATTTATCATACACTAAGCTTAAAAATTAAGCATTAATTGTTTCAATTTGCACTTTGGTATAAGGTTGTCTATGTCCGAGTTTACGTTTTTCGCTCTTTTTAGGTTTATAAGTGAAAACGGTAATTTTTTTGCCTTTACCATTTTTTAAAACCTTTCCTACTACTTTAGCAGAACTCACAGGATTTCCGGTAGTAACTTTGCCATCGCCAAAGACAGCAATTGTTTTAAACTCTACATTTGAACCTTCTTCAGCCGTAAGCTTTTCAACATAAATCGTATCACCTTGTTGCACTTTATATTGCTTACCGCCTGTTTCTATAACTGCATACATAATATTTTGGCACCTGCCCTTTTACAAAAGTCTCGCTACTGATAGGTGAATTTTGCAATTCTTTATACGACCCACAATAAGCGGCTTAATAATGGTAACACACAAAGAAACATTTGTCAAACAAAAATTTATTTTTAATTCGTGCGCCGAATTCTTGATTGACAAATTTAAAATTTTTGATAAAATATTAAATAATAGCTGTGAAAAGAAGAAGTAATTTGGCCAAACCTCTTAAGAGAGTCTGCGGTTGCTGCGAGCAGATGAGGTTACCTTTTGAAATACATCTTGGAGCTGCTGCTTTGAATTTTTTAGTAGAAGCAGTCGGGTTGTGTACGTTATAACACCGGGCAAAATTTAGTTTTGTTCATGAGGCTGTAACCGCAAGGTTATGGTAAATTGAGGTGGTACCACGAATTTTTCGTCCTCTGTTTTCAGAGGGCTTTTTTGTTTTCATAATAATAATTTTGATTTTGAAAGGATGATTTTTATGGGAGTTTTTGAATCTTTACAGGAACGCGGATTAATTGCTCAGACAACAAACGAAGAAAAAATTAAAAATTTGCTCAATAATCAAAAAATTAAGTTTTACATCGGGTTTGACCCTACTGCGGACAGCTTGCACGTTGGAAGCTTTGTTCAAATAATGGTTATGGCGCATTTGCAAAAAGCCGGTCACACGCCAATTGTACTTTTTGGCGGAGGCACTGGCTTAATTGGAGACCCTAGCGGTAAGACTGATATGCGTAAAATGCTAAGTTGTGAAATTATTTCACATAATGTAAACTGCTTCAAAAAACAAATGTCTCGGCTGATTGACTTTTCTGACAACAAAGCCATAATGGTAAACAATGCTGACTGGCTTTCTAACCTTAATTATATCGATTTTTTACGTGACGTTGGTGTTCATTTTTCGGTAAACAGAATGCTTTCTTTCGAGTGTTACAAGCAACGTCTTGAAAGGGGATTATCCTTCTTTGAACTGAATTATATGCTTATGCAAAGTTACGACTTTCTCGTTTTAAACAGAAAATACGGTTGCGTTTTAGAACTTGGCGGCGATGACCAATGGAGTAATATCATCGGAGGTGTTGAGCTTGTTAGGAAAAAGGAAAATAAAGAAGTTTTTGGCATGACTTTTGCGCTTTTAACCAACAGCGAAGGCAAAAAAATGGGAAAAACTGAAAGTGGTGCAGTTTGGCTCGATGCGAATAAAACTTCACCATACGATTTTTATCAATACTGGCGCAATGTCGACGATAAAGATGTTATAAAATGCCTCAAAATGTTAACCTTTTTGCCATTGAACCAAATAACTGAACTTGAAAAACTTGAAGGACAGGAAATAAATAAAGCTAAGGAAATCCTCGCTTTCGAAGTTACGGCACTAATTCATGGCAAAAACGAAGCTATTCGAGTTCAAAATGCTGCTAAGGCTATATTCTGTTCTGGGCAAAATACCGATAATATGCCGTTTACAGAATTTAATTCCGATTTATTTTCTGATAATAAAATTTCTGTTATAGAATTATTAATCGCTGCAAAATTGGTTGCCTCAAAAGGTGATGCCCGACGTTTAATTGAACAAGGTGGAATTTCTGTTTTATTAAAAAGCAATACGAAAAAAATTCAAAATATCAACGAAACTTTAGGTTTCTCCGATTTCGATGGCAACTTTGTTATAATAAAAAAAGGTAAGAAAACCTTTCACAAAATTATTTTAAAGAAATAAGATTTGCCAAAATAACGTCTGCTTATGTGATATTTTTCATTGAGCAGGCGCTATATTTTTTGCATTAGTTTAGATAAATACTTGAAAAATTTTGCAAAAAATGATAAAATTAAGTGTATTTTAAATAAAGTAGGTGCGCATATTGAAAATAAAAAATTGGCATTTAGCTAAATTAGACAAAGTCAATGCTCAAAAAATAGCTTGCCAAAATAATATACCTTTTTTTCTCGCAATGATGTTAGATGTAAGAAACATCGTTGATGAAAAACGCATACACGAATTATTATCAGATGAATTTGAAGTTTCAAATCCGTTTGAATTTATAGATATGGACAAAGCTGTAGACCGAATTCAAAAAGCAATTAATAGCGGAGAAAAAATTTGTGTTTATGGAGATTATGACGCTGACGGTGTAACTTCTACGGCACTGTTATACTTATATTTGGAAAATTGCGAGGCAAATGTAATTTACTATATTCCTGATAGAAATAGCGAAGGTTATGGGTTAAATTTTTCTGCTATTGATAAGCTTTTTGCAGAAAAAGTTTCGTTGATTATTACAGTTGATAACGGAATTTCTGCCTTTGATGAAGTAGCTTATGCAAATTCTTTGGGAATAGAAACTGTAATTACAGACCACCATCAACCACCAGAACTTCTTCCCAATGCCGTTGCAATCGTTGACCCACATAGAAGTGACTGCAAAAGTTCTTTTAAAAACCTTGCTGGAGTCGGTGTAGTTTTTAAATTAGTTTGTGCATTGGAAGGCTCTTTTGCGGATGTTGAATTTATTCTTGAAAATTACTCAGATTTAATTTTAATCGGCACAATTGGCGATGTTGTGCCTCTTATCGGAGAAAATAGATATCTAGTGAAACAAGGATTAAAATATATAAAAAATACAAATAATTTAGGAGTTCAGGAAATTTTAAATTTAGCGAAGCTTACAGAAAAACCAATTAATTCAACAAATATCGCTTTCAATGTCGTACCTAGAATCAATGCGTCTGGACGGTTAAGTTTTTCTAAAAAGTTAGTACAACTTTTAACCTCAGAAAATCAGTTGGAAGTTCAAAACATAGCCACTCAGGTAGAAGATGACAATATTAAACGAAAAGAAATCGAAAATGAAATTTTGCTTCAGGCTGAAGAACTTTTAAAGAATGAACCAGTGCGAGCATATCAAAGAGTTTTAATTGTAGAAGGCGAAAACTGGCATCCTGGAGTAATTGGAATTGTTGCAGCAAGGCTGTTAGAAAAGTATGGCAAGCCAACAGTTGTCATTTCAAAAATGGGTGATGTTGCAAGAGGATCATGCAGAAGTATTGAAGGATTTTCTTTGTATGAAGCCATTAAAACTTGCGCTAAATATTTGGTACGATTTGGTGGCCATCCTTTGGCAGCTGGTTTTGAATTGAAATGTGATGACTTAAATAAATTTAAAAATGACATCAATAATTTTGCCAAAAATTTTGGTGTAATGCCATGTCTCAGCCTAAATATCGACTGTAAACTAAATTCAGAAGCCCTAAGTTTAGATTTAATCGAGCAGTTGGATCCACTTGAACCATTCGGCAAAGACAATCCAGAATTTACTTTTGGGCTGTATAATATGAAAATCTGCGATATGACTTTTGTCGGTGCAGAAAAAAATCATTTGCGCTTGACTTTATCAAGAAATAGTCATAAAATCACTGCAATGAAATTTTTTACCACAGCACAATACTTTTCTTATGAATTCAATGATGAAGTGGATTTAGCAGTTAAGTTGTCTAAGTCAGAGTTCAGAGGTCAAGAAAGTTTGACATTAATTATAGATGGCATTAAATTTTCTGGTTTGGACAACAAGCTTCTGATAGATGAACAAAGAGTTTATGAATCTATAAAGAGAAATGAACAGGTAAATTCAAAGCTTCTTCAAGAACATACCCCCTCTCGAGCTGATTTTTCTGTTTTGTATAAGTTCTTAAAAGCAAACAACCCAATTAATATAGATATTTCTGTACTTTATTACCGATTAAAAGATTTCAAAATCAGCTTCTGTAAGCTACTTATCATGCTCGATGCAATGGCAGAATGTGGACTTATTACTGTGGAAACAATCGCTGATGTGTATTTGATAAATGTTAAACCGGTAAATGGCAAAGTAGACCTTGAATCTTCTGTTGTTATGAAATTTTTGAGGAAATGAGACGATCATAATGAAAGCTTTTTATAATGACTACGAACAATTAAAAGAAGATATTGCAGCTTGTAATAAAAATTTCGATTTAGAGTTAATAGATAGAGCTTATAATTTAGCTTTAGACGCGCATGGAAACCAGCGACGAATATCGGGAATTCCTTATATTCTGCATCCAACATCGGTTGCATGTATACTTGTTGAACTTGGTATGGACACTCAGTCAATAGTAGCGGCACTTTTACACGATGTTGTTGAAGATACTTCATACACTGTTTCCGATATAGAAAAAATATTTGGAAAAGAAATAGCTAACTTAGTCGATGGCGTAACAAAACTTGGAAAAATTCCCTACTCTTCGCAAGAGGAACAGCAAGCCGAAAATCTTAGAAAAATGTTGATTGCAATGGCTGAAGATATTCGCGTTATAATAATAAAACTCGCCGACAGGCTTCATAACATGCGAACAATAGAATGTATGGAACCTCAAAAAAGACGTGATAAAGCTCGAGAAAACATGGAAGTTTATGCACCAATAGCTCATCGACTAGGTATCCGTACGATAAAAGAGGAGCTTGAGGATTTATCTCTTAAATATCTTGACCCTGTTGCATATAAGGAAATCGAAAATGAACTTGAGCTTGGCAAAGATGACAGAGAACATCTTTTGGCGATTATAAAAAGAAGAATAGAACAAAAACTTTCGCCTATTATCCCAGATTTGCACCTCGAAGGCCGTGTTAAAAGTATAAACGGAATATATCGTAAAGTTTTCATAAAAAATCGTCTTATGGAGGAAATTTATGACATATACGCCGTCAGAGTCATAGTAAACACCGTCACTGACTGCTACAATATTCTCGGAATTATCCATGAAGCTTTTCGGCCAATTCCAAACCGTTTTAAAGATTATATTTCTACTCCAAAACCCAATATGTATCAATCACTTCACACCACTGTTATTGGCAAAGAAGGCATCCCTTTTGAGGTGCAAATTCGTACTTGGGAAATGCATCATATGGCAGAGTATGGAATCGCAGCTCACTGGAAATATAAGCTCGGGCTTAAGAGCAAAAAGGACTCTCTTGATGAAAGTCTAGCTTGGATTCGAAATATGCTTGAAAATCAAAACGAAAACAGTGACGCTGGCGATATCATAAGAATGATAAAATCTGATCTGGTGCCAGAAGAAGTCTTCATCCTCACTCCACGCGGAGATGTTATAAATTTACCAATGGGAGCCACCGTTATCGACTTTGCTTATGCTATACACACAGAAGTCGGAAATCACATGATTGGCGCGAAAGTTGATAAAAGAATTGTTCCAATCGATTATAAAGTGAAAACCGGCCAAATTGTAGAAATCCTTACTACAAAAGAAAGAAGTCGTGGACCAAGTCGAGACTGGTTAAAAATTGTAAAAACTAGTGAAGCAAGAAGTAAAATTAGACAATGGTTTAAACGTGAAAGACGTGAAGAAAATCTTGCTCAAGGTAAAATTGAAATTGAGCGAGAATTTGATAGACTTGGTATAAGGCTTAATGAAGCGCAAATGAAAGACTTTTTAATGTCTATTGCAAAAACACATCGCTGCGAAACAATAGACAAATTTTACGAGACAATTGGTTATGGTGGCATACTTTTAAGCCGAATAATGCCGAGGATTAAGGATGAATATAATAAATTAAAGCAAAAAAACGAACCATTAACTGAAAACTTTATGGCAAAAAAAGAAGCTCATATTGATAAAAAGCCTGGTGTAAAGGGGGTAATTATCGATGGAATTGAAAACTGTCTTGTAAAATTTTCAAAATGCTGTAACCCCATTCCCGGAGATAAAATTATTGGTTTTATTACACGTGGTTATGGTGTTTCTTTGCACAAAAGAAACTGCAAAAATGTGCCTTCGGACATAAAAAAATCGCCTGAACCAAATCGTTGGGTTCACGCATACTGGGCAAACAGTGCAAAAGAAGAATTTAATTGTGATATAAAAATAATTACATTAGATAAAGCCAGCATTATTGCAGAAATTACTATGCAGTTTTCATATATGCACGTGGAAATTCAGTCGTTTAACCTCAATAAAGCCAAAGACGGAAAATCTCAAATTTATATGTCGATATTGGTCAAGAATATGGAACATTTGAAGTCTGTGATATCCAAAATTTCAAAAATAAACGGTGTAATTTCTGTAGATAGAGCTTAGCAAAAGGAGATATACTCATGTTAGCTGTAGAAAAATTCAAAGTAGGTCCGCTAGAAACAAATTGTTACTTTATAACGGACAAAAATACAAAAAAATCTGCAATTATAGACCCCGGAGGAATTTCTGCGGAATTAGATGCAAAAATTGATGTAATTGGAAAAGAAAATATCGAATATATATTGATGACACATGGGCACTTTGACCATATAAGAAAAGCTCCTCGATATCAAAAATTAACCGAAGCTAAATTAGTCATAGGTGCTAAAGAAGCGGATTTTACCAAAGATAGACATCTTAATCTTTGCAGAATCCCTCTTGCACCTTTTGATGTTGATATCTTAGTAAACGATGAAGACATAATCACTTTAGGTGAAACCAAAATAAAGGTTATCGCCACACCAGGGCATACCGTTGGCGGAGTTTGTTTCATAGCGGACAGTAATTTATTTACGGGTGATACAATTATGAAAGGAACCGTTGGTCGCTGTGACCTTAAAACTGGAAATTTTGAACAAATGAAAAATTCTATTTTAAAAATTACAGCATTAACTGAAAATTATAAAATTTACCCTGGCCATGGAGATATTTCCACGCTTAATGAAGAAAAAGAAAATAACTTTTATTTAAAAAGGAGGTAGCTTACATTTACATATTTTTATTGTAGCTTTTTAATTTGAATAGAACAATTTTTATAATGTGAACATAAATTATTGAAAAAAGATAAGGTGTTGATTTTTTTATGACAATTTTCGAGAATTATTTTGAAAAAGATGGTTGGACTTTGAAAAAAATAAATGAAGATGCCCAAAAACATCCAAAAGAGTTTGTAAATTATATAGAAAAAACTTTTGAAAAACAGATAAAAGAAACTGTCGATTATATTGAAAAAAAACGTTCGGAATGCAAAATATTAATGATATCTGGGCCATCGTCAAGCGGAAAAACGACAACTGCAAATATGATTAAAGATGAATTAATGCGCCGAAATATTTGGACTACAGTGATTTCACTTGACGATTTTTATGTTGGAATTGCACGCCTACCATTGCTAAAAGATGGCTCAAAAGATTTTGAATCTATAAACGGACTAGACATAGAGCAAGTAAAGAAATCAATAAAAGGGATCGTTTATGAAGGCTTTTGTGATATGCCAATATACGACTTCTCTACTATGGCACCATCTACTAAGCGAAGACAAATAAAGTTACCTGAAAATGGAATGATAATAATCGAAGGATTACACGCATTAAATCCGATAATTACAGAAGGATTGCCACTTGATAGTGTATTTAAAATTTATGTAAGCGTAGAAAACGGTGTAAAGTTGGATGATGAAATGATTATTTCACCAAAATCAATAAGGCTTACACGTCGAGTCTTAAGAGATTTTTACTTCCGCGACACTTCCGCAGAACGTACTATTTTGATGTGGAATAACGTTTGTCGAGGTGAAAATCTTTATATTAAACCGTTACAAGCTGAAAGTAATATTGCAATAAACACATTTCACGCCTATGAACTTTGTGTAATGGGCTCTCAAATGATAGAATTATGCAGTTCTGTTTCAAAAGACTTAGAAATATATGATGCTATAAAACGCTTATGCAGCAAATTAGCAAAATTTGAAACAATTGACGATTTATCAGTGCCAAAAACTTCATTATTGAAAGAATTTATAAAATAAAGTTGTATTCGGGCGATTTTACTTGATTTTTGTTGCACAATGAAGTATTCTTTTTAGTGCATTAAAAATTAAGGAGACCAAAATGCGATTATATGTAAAAAATCAGACAATTGAAAAAATTGTGATAACAGCCATCATAGCTGCGTTATACGTCGTTTTAACATCTATTTCCGGCATATTTGGATTGTCTTACTCTGGGATACAGTTTAGGCTCTCTGAAGCATTAACAATTTTGCCGGTATTTTCACCTTATGCCATAACTGGCCTTACTTTGGGATGCTTTATTTCAAATTTGTCTAGTCCTTTCGGAATAGTAGACCTAATTTTCGGCACGCTATCAACATTCATCTCAGCTTACCTTACAAGAATGCTTGCTAATGTAACTTTTAAAAAGATTCCTGTACTATCTCCCCTACCTCCCATAATTATCGGTGCGACATTTATCGGTGCAATTTTGGCTTTTTTATTGCCACAAAAATTTAACTTCAGCACATTCATATTTTTCGCATTGAGTGTAGGTATCGGTCAATTTGTCATTTGTTACGGTCTTGGAATACCACTGTTTATTTTGATAAAGAAGTTAAAAATTTTTGAAAATGCAGAAATTTAATATTGGAGGGATTTTTTTATGGGTGAATCAGAAAAAAAAGTTCCTAAGACGTTAAAAGATATGTCTCCGGTCAGGCTGATTGTTTCAAGCTTTTTTGCAATAATTATTTTAGGTACATCTCTTTTGTATCTACCTATTGCTTCTAAAAATATGCATCCAGTTAATTTTATCGATGCGATGTTTACGGCAACTTCGGCGACTTGTGTTACAGGACTTACTCCATTTGATACTTATTCACAATGGTCTACTTTTGGTCAAGTGATAATAATGCTGCTTATACAGTTTGGCGGACTCGGGATTATTACATTTACAACTGGATTTACTCTATTTTTTCGAAAAAAATTAGGTCTTAGAGACATGCAAATAGCTAAAGAATATACCAGCGGAAGTGTACTTAATCTAACGCGGTTAATAAAGACAATTATCATTTGGTCGCTTGGCTGTGAAATTATTGGCGCATTACTTTTTGCTATTAGATTCATCCCTCAATTCGGCATATCAAAAGGAATTTGGATATCTGTTTTCACAGCAATTTCTGCATATTGTAATGCCGGCTTCGACATAATGGGATTTATTAAGCCTGGTTCAAGTTTTATTGAGTATGCAACCGACCCTCTTGTGTCCTTAACCGCTTCATTTTTGGTTATTTTAGGAGGAATCGGGTTTGTCGTTGTAAGTGATATTTATTCTTGTATTACACGAAAAATTGAAAACCCTAAAACTCACCCAAAACTAAATTTACATTCTTTTATAGTAATCACTATGTCTTTTACATTACTATTCATAGGTACCGTTTTGTTTATGTTTTTTGAATACGACCGAACTTTGTCTGGTTTTAACTTTTTTGAAAAACTAAACATCTCATTTTTTCAATCCACAGTCGCCAGAACCGCTGGATTTTTTACAGTTCCTATTGGTCAAGAAAAAACTTTAACAAAGTTATTAACGATAATTCTTATGTTCATAGGTGCTTCTTCAGCATCCACTGGTGGTGGTATAAAAACTACAACTTTCGTCGTAATTTTAGCAACCTTACGCAGTGTTGTTAAAGGCTACGACGATACAGTAATTCTTAGACATAAAGTTGAAAAATCCACTGTTTATAAAGCATTTTCTCTTACTATGTTGGCTTTCTTTTTGGTTTCAATCGTTACTGCTATTATTGCAGTAGCTGAGGCTTCAAAAAATATAACTGTTTTAGATATTACTTTCGAGACCGTATCTGCATTTGCTACAGTTGGACTAACAACCGGAATAACAAGCGCTCTTTCAACTTTATCAAAAATTTTTATTATGCTCATGATGTTTATTGGAAGAGTTGGGCCAATTTCATTTATTTTCTCAGTTTCTTTGATGAAAGACAAAAACTCTGCAAAAGTTTTACCGTCAAGCAAAATTATTGTAGGTTAAAAATGACATAAATTAAAAACGGCACGCATTATACCGCGCGTGCTGTTTTCTATTTTTCAACTATCTTTATTTGTAAAAACAATGCCTCTGAAAGCATTAACAGTTACAAATAAATCATCTTTTAAAAGATGGGTTGCATTTTTTGCACCTATAATCACAGGTTTATCAAGTGCAATTCCAACAACTGCTGCATGAGAATTTTCTTCCGAAACTTCCGTAATAATTGCACTTGCATCTTTCATGATATTTAAAATATTATTTGAAGTCGCTGGAATAACTAAAATATCTCCCGATTTAAACTTTTTATAAGCCTCTTCCTCAGTCTTACATACACACAGTCTTCCCTGCGCAGAGGCAGTTGTAATTCCATGTCCGGATATTAATATATCCCCAACTAAATGAACTTTTAAAAAATTTGTCCCATAAACTTTTCCCATAGGCAAACCCGCCGTAATTACAACCAAATCACCGTCTTTTATGAGTTTTTCATCGCTTGCTGCTTTTATAACTTCTTTTGAAAGCTGATTTAAATCGTTAAAACTGTTTTTCATATAAAGTGGAATAACTCCCCATAAAAGATTCAATTGACGCAGTACAGTTTGATCAGAAGTTACTGCAATTATAGGACAACTCGGCCTATATTTAGAAACAAACTGAGCTGTTTTGCCTAATCTAGTGATCGTCAAAATTGCTGATGCCCCTAAATCTAAAGCTGTTGTACAAGTCGCATGAGATATTGCAGAAGTTATCGTGGTTTTTAAATCAAGTGGCAAATCAAAAAATCTTCTTTTGTAATCGATATCAGACTCTGCCTCTGTTGCAATAGATGCCATAAATTTTACCGAATCTATCGGATAAAGTCCTGCCGCAGTTTCTCCAGACAACATTATGGCACTCGTTCCATCATAAATTGCGTTTGCAACATCACTTACTTCCGCGCGAGTCGGGCGAGGATTTTTCATCATAGAATCTAGCATTTGAGTTGCAGTTATTACATGTTTACCAGCATAGCGAGCTTTTTTTATTAATTTCTTTTGAATAGCTGGAATACTTTCTAGTGGAATTGCCACACCTAAATCGCCTCTTGCCACCATAATTCCATCCGCAACTTTGATAATTTCATCTATGTTATTTATGCCTTCAGAATTTTCTATTTTAGCAATTATTTTTATATTTGCTCCACCCAAATCAAACAACGTCTTGCGTAATTTTTTAATATCATCAGCATTTCTTGTAAACGAAGCAGCAATAAAGTCAAAGTCTTGCTCAATAGCGAATTTTACATCATCGAAATCCTTTTGACTTATAAATGGAAGTGATAACCTCATCCCTGGAATATTTATTCCTTTGTTTGCAGACAAAAAACCATCATTTAAAACTTCGCAGTTTATAGAATTTTGGGCAATTTTCTTAACTAAAAGAGAAATCAAACCATCATCAACAAGAATTTTTTCACCAACCTTAATCTCATCTGCAAGTCCTTTAAACGTTATACTTACAATTGAGTTATCTCCAATAACTTCGTCTGATGTTAGTGTAAAAGTTTGCCCTTTTTTTAGGTGAATCTTTGAGGTGCTAAACCTTCCGATTCGAATCTCAGGACCTTTAGTATCCATCATCAACGCAATCGGCAAAGATAATTCATCACGAAGTTTTTTCAACATATTTATGCGTTCCAAATGTTTTTGATGGTTTTGATGTGACATATTAATTCGTGCAACGTCCATACCATTAAGCATCATTTCTCTTAATATATCCACGTTGTCTGTGGACGGCCCTAATGTACAGACAATCTTCGTTTTTCGCAAAATATTTCAACTCCTAGTTCCATATATAAATTTGCTTAGCTACTAAAGTTTTTATATTATAGCATAATATACTAAATTTTACAAAATTATTGACAAAAGTTTTTCTTGCAAACAAATTTCTCAAGGTGTAAACTTAAACTAAGGTAATTTTTTAGGGAGTTATGTTATTATATGAAAAAATTTGTTTTAAAGCACAATTTATTGCCAGCTTCAGTCAAACGCTTTTATGATATATCTGCTGAACCACTATTTGCATGCAAAAAAAAGAATTTTGTCAATCATCTCTTTGAAAAAAATGAATATGTTTGCAGAAAATGGACAAGAAAAAATACAGTAAAATGCTCATTAATAGTATTGCCAGTGTTAGTTGCAGCTATTTTAACCGGCGGAATTTGCGCTTCTGTAAACGAAAAGTCCGATATATTTTCAAAAAAAGGCAAAGACATAAAAAAAAGTTTTCTCCAAAACGATACTGTAAACAAAAACTTTCTCTTGGTTGTTAACGCAAAAACGCCTATTCCAGACGATTATGAACCGGACTTAACACATTATATGCAAATTGAATGCGATAAGAAAATAGTCAAAAATTTAGACGAAATGTTAACTACTGCTAAAAGACTGGGCTACAACTTTATGGTCTCAAAAGGTTTTGTTTGCAAAAATGATGTTCAAAAAAACTACGAAGAAAAATTAAATCAGCTTTTAAATGAGAATTTTACAAAAGTTCGAGCTGAAGCTACCGCAGAAAAACTGGTATCTTCGCCAGGAAAATCTGAATATCAAACCGGGCTGCTGGTTGACATTTGTATTCCAAATATGAGTACTTCTGAATTTATCGCCTCTGACGCTTACAAGTGGCTTACCGCTAATTGTGTGAATTTCGGCTTTATTCAAAGATATCCCGCTGATAAAGCTGATAAGACTTTAAAAAATTTTAGTCCGTTTGCGTTTAGATTCGTCGGTGAAACTAATGCAAAAAAAATGCGCTCTCTTTCCATGTGTATGGAGGAATACTTTAGATATTTTCGTGCTAACAACTAAATCTTTATTTTCGAAAATTTAAATAAATTTCAACCTAAAGTAGGATTTTTATATCCTACTTTTTTTATTTTCAACTTCACTGTTATTATCAATATCACTTTCAAGTTCTTTAAAAAATACGGTTGAATAACCATAATATCCATTTTTAGTTGCCGCTTTACAAATCGAAATTGCTGATTTAAGTAATTCTAAGTCTGGTTTGATTTTATCACTGTTAACTAATCTTCCCATTTTTTCTTCCATTTCGTAGTTTTCTAAAACAATTTTTGCAACAATAACTCTCGATTGTAAAGATATTTGACAATACATTGCAAAAAGTTGCAATAAAGCCGGCCAAGAACTTCCATGAGTCCCACTCATAATATAAATTAATTCTTTTTTCTCTTTGGCACTGCTAATTTTTATTAAATTATTTAGTTTTTCATTCAATTCTGATTCATTGTCCAAGCTTGTTTTATCAAAAAAATTGGGATATAAAAACTCCATATAATATTTTATTGGATTAAGGCCCAAAACTCTAAACCATTCTGTTGCCTGAAATAAATTTGGAGAACTAAGGCCCTTCTCCCAATTTTGAATAGTCTTTTTTGAAACACCCATACTAAGAGCCATAAATTCTTGCGATTTTCCTACATCATCTCTAGACTTCCACCAAACTTTTGCAAACCTTTTTGCTCGTTCTATTCTTGATTCGTTGTCATACATTTTCCCACCACCGAAAAATAATTAGCCAATAAAGAAGAAAATAGAGTAAAAAATTTCCACTTGAAAATATAAAAAAATAGGGTGTCTAAACGACTCCCCAAAATAAGTTTAAAAAATACCTCAAAAGTAATTGACACAGCTTATAAACTGCAATAAAATCATGAAAAATAATTAAATTATAATTTAAGCCGAAAGGATGCTAAACTAAAAATATAATTCAATTTAAATAAGAAGGAAAGTCTATATAAAATTTGCGTTTAACGCTAAAAAAATATAATTTTTCAACCGCATAAATCTACTAAAATGTAAATTAATCGCGTTCATATTACATTTTATAACAAAAAAGTTATTATTTACCATATCATGATTTTTTACGATTGTCAATAACTAATTTATAATTTTAAGCGGAACTTCGACAAATAACAATATATAGATCGGTTATACTAAAAAAAGAAGACCAAAAATCTATTTTAGCAAGGAGCTATAAAAGCATGGAAAAAGTCCAAATTTGTAAATATGTAAAAAATTATTCTAAAATTGAGAAAATTCAAGATGAATACGAAGTCGAATATTCTGCTAATATAATAGCAAATGATATTTGCCTCTGCGTTATACATATACAAAATTCAAATAATTATTCTGTAAAATGTTCCTGTGAAAATATAAGCGAAAAGCAAGCAAAAAATATAATGCTGTTTATGTATGAAAACAGCATTGACGCATGTGGTTTTTTGGATGTACTGCAGGACCTTTCTGTAAAATATCAAGAAACCAAATAATTATTTTTTGAACGTACCTTTTTAAAAAAATTAATTAACAACTGTGCGCATTCTTCTTTCAGAATGCCACTTTTTATTTCCGGCTTGTGGTTATAATTTTCCTCAAACAAATTGATAACCGAACCACATGAGCCAAATTTTAAATCTTTAGCTCCAAAAACAACGCGCTTTATTCGAGAGTTTATGATTGCACCTGCACACATCAGGCAAGGTTCCAAAGTAACAAACAATTCACATTCCCACAATCGCCAACCATTTAAAACATTACAAGCATTATTTATTGCTTCAATTTCTGCATGAAAAAGCGCATTTTTTTTCGTTTCTCGACGGTTTCTACCCACAGCAATTATATTATTATTTTTTGTGATAACCGCTCCTACTGGCACTTCACCTTCACAATAAGCCATCCACGCAAGTTTTATCGCCTCCGACATAAAATAACTATCATTTGCAGCCAATTAATAACCTCCTTACTTACAACAAAAAAGTATAATTTTCAAAAGTTTAATTTTTCTTCAAAATTTCATCTGCTGCTAACATAATTCCCACTTTTGCACTGTGAAAATTAAGCCCCCCCTGCATAAAAACAGCATAAGGTTTGCGAAGTGGCGCATCTGCAGACAGTTCAATCGAAGCGCCCAAAGTGAATGTGCCCGCAGCCATTATAACCTGATTATCATACCCTGGCATATCCCATGGTTCCGGCTTAACAAAAGAGTCTATCGGTGATGCTGCTTGAATACTTTGACAAAATGCAATTAAATCTTTTGCATTTCCGAGCTTTAAAACCTGAATTATGTCGCTTCGAGGTTCATTATACTTTGGAAAAACTTCATAGCCAAGAATTTCAAACAGCGCCGCAGAAAATACTGCAACTTTAAGTGCCTCTCCAGTTACATGAGGCGCATTAAAAATTCCCATAAAAAGTTCTCGGTTTACTCCAAGTGTCGCACCGATTTCTTTTCCAGCTCCTGGCGTTGTAAGACGGTATGAGCACATCTCTATTAAATCTTTTCGGCCTGCTATGTAACCTCCCGTTGACGCAATTCCTCCTCCTGGATTTTTTATCAACGAACCAGCAATTAAATCAACACCGTTTAGCAACGGCTCATCGTAACCAACAAATTCGCCGTAACAATTGTCTAACATAATAATGCAATTTGGTGATTTTTTTTTCGCAATCTGTGCTACTTTTTTTATATCACTTACAAATAGTGACGGGCGTAAAGAATAACCCCTAGAACGCTGCATATAAACCATTTTTATCTTTGAATTTAGCGCGTCTTCTATTGCTGAAAAATTGAGCAAACCATCACTTGTTAAAGGGATTTCTAAATAATTTATGCCAAATTCTTGCAAAGAGCCAGAGCTTTTTTTATTGGCACCTATAACCCCTTGAAGCGTATCATACGGTGTGCCAGACACACTGAGAATCGTATCCCCTGGGCGAAGTATTCCAAAAAGAGCAACAGTAAGTGCATGAGTTCCACTTACAAAATTGTGCCGAACTAAAGCATCTTTTCCACCGAAAATTTGTGCAAAAACTTTATCCAAAACATCTCTGCCATCGTCGCCATAACCGTATCCGGTTGACCCGACAAAATGCCGTTCACTTACACTATTATCGATAAAAGCTTTCAAAACTTTTTGCTGATTATACTCAGTCATTGAGTCAATTTTTTCAAACTCGTTTTTGCATAAATTCATCGCTTTTTTTGATAAATTTTGAATTTTTTCGCTTATATTAAACATTTATTCGAAACTTCTCCTTAAATTTCTTTTTCACAAATCTTCTCGGCCAATTTTTGAACTAATTTTTGCGTTTCCCATATGTCATCAGCACAAATCATACTGCAAGCCGTATGAAGATATCTACAAGGCAATGAAACTGCTATTGTTTTAACTCCTCCACGAGTTGCATGAATTGCACCGGAATCATTTCCTCCTGCCACAAGCGACTTAATTTGAATTTTTATACCATTTTCCTTTGCTAGCTTTAATGCCAATTCATAAAGTTCTCTATCATATATTGTACTTTTATCCATAAAGGCAATAACTGCTCCATGTCCAATTTTGCAAACTTGTTTTTCAGCAGATACTCCCTTGACATCTGCAGCTGTAGTTGCTTCAACAACAATCGCTATATCTGGATCTACACTGAAAGCAGCAACTTTGGCACCACGCAACCCAATTTCTTCTTGAGTAACAAATGTAAAATACACGTCAAATGGCAAATCTTGTTTTATTAAATTTATCAAAATAAAGCAACCAACACGGTCATCAATAGCTTTAGATTTTACCATATTATTTTCTAGCTTAAAATTTGAAGAAAAACACACGCTGTCCCCCGGAGAAACATAAGATAACGCTTCATCTTTATTCGGCGCACCAATATCAATATATAATTCTTCTATAGAAATGCTTTTTTGACGCTCCTTCGCATTAAGAAGGTGAATAGGTTTCAGCCCGATTACACCTGGAATACATTGCTCTCCAATTACAACACTTTTTCCGCAAACAACATTTGAGTTTATACCTCCAACGGTGTTAAATTTTAGCAAGCCATCGTCAGTAATATAAGTTACAATAAACCCCACTTCGTCCATATGTGCTGAAATCATAATTTTCTTTTTTGGAGTGCATTTTCCCTTTTTAAATGCAATAATATTACCTAAATTGTCAACCTTCAGCCCTGATACAAACGGAGAAATTTCTTTTAAAATTATATCTCTTGTACGAGTTTCATCGCCAGAAACCCCATAAGAATTGCATAAATTCTGAAGTATCTCTAAACCATCACGCATTTTTATTTCCTCCATTTAAAATGTACAAAGTTAAAAGCTTCGCAGTCGTTTCAATGTCAGCTGTATTTATAATTTCAACCGGTGTGTGCATATATCTCAAAGGAACAGATAAAAGTCCTCCAGGAATTCCACTTTTTGACGTCGTAATTATATCGGAAGTTGTGCCAGTCGACGAATTCATAACTTCTAACTGATACTGAATGTGATTTTGTTTTGCCAAATCTATAAGTTTATTTGAAATTTCTTTAGACAACGTAGGTGCAATACCTATCATTGGACCGTAAGATAACTTTCCACACTTTTCTTCAGGCAAATTTGGTTGCTTTGCAAAACTTACATCAACCGAAATAGCTTCGGTTGGATTAAGTGAAAATGCTGCAGTTTTAGCGCCTAGAGCACGAATTTCTTCTTGGCTGCTGAATAAAAATGTAACCCGACTCTCCAAGTTTTTCTCCTTTAGCATTTGTGCACAACGAATTAACACTGCAACTCCGGCACGATTATCAAGCCCCGGTGCAGTAATTTTGTCTCCAAGTAATTTTTGTGGTTTAGTGTTAAATGAAACATAGTCTCCAACTGATATAATTTCTCTTAATTTTTTAGGCGCATATGCATACCCAGTATCAATTAATAAATCTTCTGTTTTTTCAAAACTATTTTCGTCTTTAGAAGTTAAATGAGGCGGAGTTGTACATACGATTCCAGTAATCGTTTCTTTTCCGTGAATAAACACAGTTGACCCTGGTAAAACTCTGCAATCAACACCTCCGCACGGAGAGATACTTACAAATCCCGCATCATCAATAGCGGTAACAAGCATGCTTATTTGGTCAATATGTGCATCGATTAAAATGTGACGTTCAGCGTTAATTTTTCCAATTTGACAGATAACATTAAAATTTTTGTCAATGTCTACTTTATTTGAATATCTTTGCATTTTTTCTTTTATAAGCTTTGCGATATTTTTTTCATTTCCTGCACCAGAAAAAGTATCACACAACCGATATATTAATTCATTAATCATAAAATTACCCCCTTCAGTTTTACGGTAG
>FR883889.1 GCA_000435275.1 Clostridium sp. CAG:557 | reverse complement strand
GAAACCTTTACAGTTCCGGGCCGACACGGCAATTTAACCACAACTGACGGAGCTTTTGAAAGTTACATCCGAAGTACTGAATTTATTGTAAAAGATAAGAAAAAAATTGATGAAATCTGCGCTCATTTTAAAGGTTCGGGTTGGCTAATTTTCAGCAGCGAACCTGACCGAAAGTACAAAGCAAGAGTTGCAAATCAGATTGAATTTTCTCATGTTATTCGGCATTTTAAGCGCTTTGTTGTTGAATTTGAAGTCCAACCGTTCGGCTACGATGTTTTTGAACAAACGATAACGAAAACCGCGCCGTTTAGCCTTTTTAACATTGGAACAGTTGACTCTGAGCCCATAATTACAATTTTCGGAACTGGAAATATAACGCTATATGTAAACAATCAAAGTATTTCTTTAAAAGAAATTGCAGGCTCAATTACAATTGATAGCGAAATGCAAAATGCATACAACGGTGCAGCATCGATGAACAACAAAATGAGCGGAGAATTTCCAATTTTAAGTCTTGGTGAGAATCATATTACATGGCTGGGGAATGTTACAAAGCTTGAAATACAGCCAAACTGGAGATACATTTAATTTTTT
>FR883888.1 GCA_000435275.1 Clostridium sp. CAG:557 | reverse complement strand
TTCTTTTGATTCTTAAGTTCGGGCATTGTCCGGCGGCTTCCTATCCAGCTCTTTTCTCGAATTGCTTTTTGTGCTTCTTTTTCAGCAAGTTCACGGCGCTCCACTTCATCTGCATACATACGCAAAGCTTCCGGGTATGTCTGGGGAACATTTAATCTTAGTCGTTTTTCCATGTCATCGAATTTCTTTATATACGCCCTTTTAAAATCGTTGTAGCCTGTATAATTCATAACTAGCAAAATGAATGCGTTTTTGTCCAGCAAATATTCTTTGTATCTGTTCCCCTGACTCGTCATAAATTCACGCTCGGAAAATTCTCCTACCGTTAAAACATCCTCTATTTTCCTTAGCACGTCCTTATGTTCCTTTTCCAAACCAATCGCTATATCGCGGCTTCCAACTAACAATTTTCCATTTTCGTTTTTGATATTTACTTTTATTAATTCATTCATGAATGTTTTCCCCATTTTTATTTTCTATATTGGTAATTTGATTTGTGTTTGGCGTGTAAACCTCTTTTGTCACCGGGTTAAATAGCACGTCTTGAAGCCCTAATTTGATAAAATTAAGCCCCAAAGGCTCAAGATTTTCTAAATATCGGACCTCATCTATTTGCATTAGATTCGACTCCAATGCGGTTTTATAGGCCTCAAAGCGAGTTTTAATATCACCCTTGATGATTTCTTTTGTGTCGAAAGCAAAATAAAAAGACTTCTTCTCTTTTTCGAGGAGTAAGTCTCTGTTTAATGCACATTCAAATGTTGCCAAAATCGGCATAACAGCGGTCTTTATGTTTGTGTCGAAAGCAAAATAAAAAGACTTCTTCTCTTTCTCGAGAAGTAAGTCTCTGTTTAATGCGCATTCAAATGTTGCCAGAATCGGCATAATAGCTGTTTTTACGAATATTTCCCAGTTCCAATTTGTAGGCACACCGAAAATCTCTAAAATCGAATCAGACATCGATTTTTTGCTTTCGTTCAGCTGCATTTCTACGCTGGTGTTACTGGCTACTTGAAATGACAAACCATCGTTTAAAATTATGACGTTTTCGTCATTGTTGGAATAGAATTTATACCATGCAGCTTTTAACGCATCGGTGGCTTCTTTAGTTAACCGATTTTTTGCGTTTATGAATCCCTTTTTGTTGCCTCCGGTTGAAACGAGATTTTGCTCGAACTTAAGTGTTGTATACGCAACTTTTAAGAGTTCACCATTTTCCTCGATAACACCACTACCACGCGCTCCGTCTTTGGTTGTACGTAATATTTTCAAGAACTCAAAAGGCTTATATGTTTGACCATGGACTAAAATATTGTAATCCTTGAAAATTGGGTCAAAATTCTGATTTATCGTGACGTTTTTGCTATCCACATAGCGCAGCGATTTTACTGAATTTCGCTGCTTGTTTATGTTGAATTTGCGCTAAAGTATCGAATAAGACAAAAAGAGAAGCAAGTAGCCAATAAACTTTGGAAGAGAGATTTAATAATCTTTTCATTTGTTGACAACTTGACGAGTCAATGACATAATATTAAAAGGTAAGCAATAAAAAGGAGTTGTGCATTATGAGCAAAGAACTTTCAAAATCATATGAGCCTAATTGGGTTGAAGAAAAGATATATGAATTTTGGCAAAATGAAGGTTGTTTTACTGCTAAAATAGAAAAAAATAAGAAACCGTATACAATCGTGATGCCGCCACCAAATATAACTGGCCATTTACATATGGGACATGCTTTGGATGAAACTTTGCAGGATATATTAATTCGTTTTAAAAGAATGCAAGGTTATAGCACACTTTGGATTCCTGGTACAGACCATGCGTCTATTGCTACGGAAGCCAAAATTGTGGAAGCTATGCGAAAAGAAGGTATAAAAAAAACAGATATTGGCCGAGAAGAATTTTTAAAACGTGCTTATGAATGGAAAGAAAAATACGGCGGAAAAATCATCGAGCAAGTAAAAAAATTGGGAGCTTCTTGCGACTGGACTCGTGAACGCTTTACCATGGACGAAGGCAATAAATCTGCTGTTAATGAAGTTTTTGTGCGACTTTATGAAAAAGGCCTTATATATCGCGGTGAAAGAATAATTAACTGGTGCCCCAAATGCAAAACGTCAATATCTGATGCCGAGGTTAATTTTAGTGAACATGATGGCAATTTTTATCATTTAAAATATGAATTATCTGATGGCAGCGGTTTTGTTGAAGTAGCAACTACACGTCCAGAAACTATTCTTGGAGACACTGCAATTGCAGTTAATCCAGACGACAGCCGGTATAAACATTTAATAGGAAAAAACGCTATTGTACCGCTTATCAACCGTGAAGTTTCGATAATTGCAGACCATTATGTAGAAATTGACTTTGGCACTGGGGCCGTAAAAATTACCCCTGCACACGACCCAAATGATTTTGAAGTTGGCTTACGACATAATTTGCCAATAATAAATATTATGGACGAAAATGCCATTATAAATGAAAATGGCGGCAAATACTGCGGCTTAGATAGATTCGCTGCACGAAAAAAGGTTGTAGAAGATTTAAAATCAAGTGGATATTTGACTAAAATTGAGCCAATTAAGCACAATGTTGGAGCTTGCTATCGATGCAACGAGACCATTGAGCCGAGAATTTCTAAGCAGTGGTTTGTAAAAATGGCACCACTTGCCGAGCCTGCGATAAAATGTGTAGAAAACGGGGGGACTAAATTTATTCCAGCCCGTTTTGATAAAATTTATTTTAATTGGTTAAATAATATCAAAGACTGGTGCATTTCTCGGCAGCTTTGGTGGGGACACAGAATTCCAGCCTACTACTGTCAGCAGTGCGGTAACTTGATGGTTTCTAGAGATACTGCTTCAGTTTGCAATAAATGTGGATCTCACGATGTGAAAAAAGACGAAGATACTTTGGATACCTGGTTTTCTTCTGCATTATGGCCATTTGCAGCTTTGGGTTGGCCTGAAAAAACGGCAGAATTTGATTATTTTTATCCAACAGACACATTGGTTACCGGATACGATATAATTTTCTTTTGGGTTGTCAGAATGGTTTTTTCTGCTATTGAGCATACTGGCCAAGCTCCTTTTAAAAATGTTTTGATCCACGGCCTTGTGAGGGATTCACAGGGAAGAAAGATGTCAAAATCTTTAGGAAATGGCATTGACCCGCTTGAAATTGTTGATAAATATGGCGCAGATGCGCTGAGATTTTCTTTGGCTAGTGGAAATAGCCCAGGCAACGATATGCGTTTTTCAGAAGAAAAGGTGAGTGCAAGCCGCAATTTTGCGAATAAATTATGGAATGCAGCCAGATTTATTCACATGAATATCGACGGTTTTGATGTTAAAAATGAACTTCCTAATAATTTAAATTTAGAGGATAAATGGATTTTAAGCCTTTTAAATTCGGTTAGCGGCAGTGTGACCGAAAATATTGAAAAGTTTGAACTTGGTGTGGCAGCACAAAAAGTTTACGATTTTATTTGGGACTATTTCTGTGATTGGTATATTGAGCTTGCAAAAATCAGGATTCAATCAAATCCTGATTTAGCTCAAAATACTCGTTGTGTTTTGGTTTATGTTATGGATAAAATTTTACGATTGTTGCATCCGTTTATGCCGTTTATAACGGAGGAAATTTGGCAGTCGTTACCTCATGAAGGTGTATCTATAATGTTAGCAGATTATCCTAAATTTTCACATGAATTTGTTGATGCTAATGCGGAAAATTCAGTGAAATCTATGATTGACATTATAAAAGGGGTAAGAAATCGGCGTGCGGAAATGAATGTTGTGCCGTCTAAAAAAACAAATTTGTTCATCTCCACGGAAAATGTTGAATTATTCGAAGATTGTGCGCTGTTTATTCAGAAGTTAGCCTACGCCAAAGAAGTGAACATCGGTGCGCACTTCGACTTAAGTGATGTTGTAACAGTTGTTACGTCTGATGCTAAAGTATTTATTCCAACAGACGAATTAATCGATAGAGATGCAGAGATTTCTCGGCTGAAGAAAGAGTTAGAGTCGACTCAAAAGAAACTCAATCAAAATTTATCGAAGCTTAATAATAGCGGATTTTTATCTAAGGCTCCGCAAAATGTTATCGAAGAAGTAAAGAAAAATGCAAAGATCTTATCAGAAAAATGTACTATTTTGCAAAACTCTTTAGATAGTTTCCTAAAGAATGGATGAGTTTTCGGTGAGAACTACTTAGATTTTTGGTGCGGGCGGAGCAATGTTTAATTAAAAAATTGAACTTGCCCTTACGCGCCTTTTATCAATTGCCAACGCAAAGAGGTTTTGAATGTTTCTCAAGGGAACTTTTCCTTAAAAAGTTTCCTTGAGCCATCGGAAACTCAAAAAGGAGTTGTTTATGAAAATTTTAGCGGTGGATTTAGGCTTAGCGCGGACTGGAATTGCTATTTCGGATGTTAACCAAATTTTGGCGTCACCATTTTGTGTTATTGCGGAAAAAAATAAAGAAATTTTATTGCAAAAAATACATGAAATTTGTAAAAAAGAAAAAATTGAAAAAATTATAGTTGGGCTACCTCGAAATATGGACGGTTCTGAGGGTGAAAGCGCTAAAAATTGCAAAGATTTTGCCTCGACTTTAAGTGACATTACGAATTTGCCAGTGACTATGGTCGATGAACGCTGTACAACAATTACCGCACATAATTTTCTTAATGAGAATAATGTTCGCAGAAAAAAACGTAAAAATGTTGTGGATTCAGTTGCGGCGAGCGTTATTTTGCAAAATTATTTGGATTTTTTTCAACAAAATTTTAATTAGTATTGTCCACAATAATTTATGCTTGATTTTTATTTTTATATATCTTATAATTATTTTAACTTTTATTATTTCGGAGGTTCGTTTTTTGCAAATAGAAGTGGCGTTAAATGCGGGATTTTGCTTTGGCGTGAATAGAGCGATTAATTCCATTTATGAGCTTTTGGACAGTGGCAAAAGTGTTTGCACTTTGGGCTCGATAATACATAATCCTCAAATTATTGCAGAACTTTCTAAAAAAGGTGTGAAAATCGTCGAGCGTCCTGAAGATGTGAATAATGATGCAGTTTTGGTTATTCGATCTCATGGGGTCGGCCGTGATATCATAAAAAAAATAAATGATTTAAATTTGAATTATTTGGATGCAACTTGTCCCTTTGTAAAAAAAATTCATGAAATTGTTAATAAAACATCAAAAAATAATGATGTGATATTTATAGCCGGGGACAAAAATCATCCAGAAGTTAAAGGCATAGAGGGCCATTGTAACGCAGACTATTGCACTTTTAACAATTATGATGAATTATTGGATATAATAAAAAATGATAACCATTTTTCTAATTTAAATATTATTGTTGTGGCTCAAACCACTTTTAGTGTCGCTCAGTGGCGGCGGTGTTTGGGTCTGATAAACTCTAGCTATAAAAATGTTACAGTTTTTAATACTATCTGTAATACTACTGTTAATAGGCAAGCCGAAGCTGAGAAATTGTCTAAAAAAGCCGATGCTATGATTGTTATCGGAGGGAAAGAAAGTTCAAATACTACTAAATTATTTAATATTTGCAATAAAAATTGTAAGTCGTTTTTGATTGAAAAATTTGATGATTTGCAATTTGATGATATAAAAAATGCAAAATTTATTGGGATCACTGCCGGTGCATCCACTCCGGCTAACATTATAGAGGAGGTTAAACAAAAAATGGAAGAAATGCTGAAAAATAATGATGTTGAACAAGGGGAAGAAATGGACTTTGAACAGATGCTGGAGGAATCTTTAAAATCTTTGAACACAGACGACAAGGTTAAAGGCATTGTAGTTGGAATTGCTCCAAATGAGGTTTATGTTGATGTTGGAAGAAAACATGCCGGTTTTATTCCTGCGTCGGAGCTTTCTAATGACCCGAATGCAAAACCTGAGGATATTGTGAAAATCGGTGATGAAATAGAGCTTTTAATTATGCGCACAAATGACCAAGATGGCACAATTATGCTTTCTAAAAAACGTATAGATTTGGCTAAAGGATTTGAAGAAATTGTTGCGGCACACAAAAATAATTCAATTTTGACTGGCAAAGTTGTAGAGGTAATAAAGGGTGGTGTAATTGTTTTAACAAATAGTATCAGAATTTTTATTCCTGCTTCGCTTGCAACTTTATCTAGAAACGAAAGTTTAGAAAATTTAAAAGGCAAAGAAGTTAAATTTAGAATTATCGAGGTTAATGAGAGACGCAGAAGAGCTATTGGTTCTGTTCGTTCGGTTTTGCATGATGAAAAACAAGCTGCTATTGAAAATTTCTTTGATGGGCTGGAAGTTGGTCAAAAATTAAGAGGTAAGGTTAAGTCTTTCACCAATTACGGTGCATTTATTGATTTAGGTCCGATTGATGGAATGATTCATATTTCTGAGCTTTCTTGGGAGCATGTAAAACACCCATCTGAAGTGCTAAACCTTGGCGACGAGATCGAGGTTTCGGTGAAAAGTTTTGACAAAGATACAGGAAAAATTTCTTTAAGTTACCGAAAGGATGAAGATAATCCTTGGGAAAAATTGAAAAATGAATATCCTGTTGGAACAATTGTAGATGTTAAAATTGTAGGCTTAACAGATTATGGTGCATTTGCAAACTTTTTACCAGGAATTGACGGTTTAATTCACATTTCTCAAATATCAAATAAAAGAATCGGGGTGCCGAAGGACGTTTTGTCAGTTGGGGATGAAGTGAAGGCTATGATAACTGATGTTGATTTTGAAAAACATAGAATTAGCTTATCAATTAAAGCTGTGTTAGAAGAAGATAACATAATTGACTCGGCTGAAAATAGCGAAAAGCAAGTAGCCAATTCGAATAATGAATAATTTAAGTAAATAATTATTGACAGCTTGTAAAAAAAACAGTATGATTACTTTTGTTTATGATGATAAATTAATTAGTAATGCTATTTTGTGCTTAGCAATCAGAATTTTTAAATGTACTTTATAATGAGAGAAAAAATTACTCAGGTTAAAATATAGATTTAAAATCAATCAAAGATAAAGCCGCTATGAAAAATTTTTTCGTAGCGGCATGTTAATTATAAAGACTCAAATAACTAGTAACGACAAACATAAAATTAAAGCAAAGAAGATTTTAATAAAAGGTAATGAACGATATCAAATTACTGATAACGATATTTTCAGAGTATTTTTACGATAAATAAAAAGTTAATTTGGAGCTGATAAGCGGATTCGAACCGCTGACCTCATCCTTACCCAATATATAAAATATTGTGACTTTACCATCTGCAAAACGTTTTCTCTGACCCCATGTTGTGTTTTCTGAGATACTTCGACTTTCCTCTTGAGCAAGCGAACTCATAATCGTTATCAAAAGCTCACCTTTAGTATCAAACGTATAGATATTTTCTTTTTCGAAATAAACCTCTATGCCTTTTTCCTTGAGTTTTCTAACTGTCGTTAGCGTATCCACAGTATTTCGTGCAAATCTCGATACCGATTTTGTCACGATTAAGTCGATTTTTCCATCCAGTGCATTAAATAAACCTTAACTTAAAAATCTAAGATACCCCACAGTGTAAACTAATTTGATCAGAGCTAGCGTATCTAAATATCAGCCGTAATATTGGTGACACAAAAAATTTACGAAAATAATCCTACGTATTTTCAATTTTATTTTCCTTTTCTGTCGAATTTACTTATAATACATCACTATGAAACATTTCAAGTTATAGCGTACCAGTTTGGAGCTAGCTTAGGTCGATTATTTACGATTATTGGCTTTTTCTACAACGTGCCTGGGTGCTGTGACTATTGATATAAGCTTGTGAAATAAGCATTTGTATATCTCACTTTTTATTTTTACATAAAATCATTTTGGAAATTTTTCAAAACTTTATAAATGCACGAATGTATGCTATAATAAAATTATTGGTTAAAAAGGAGGTTTTTATTATGGCATATTTTCTTAACAACATAAATGAAGTAAATCAGTTTTCTAAAACTACTAAGGAAAAGTATTTTGTAGATAAATCTGAGTTGATAGAAAAAATGAATGAATTGGTTGGGACAGCATCCCAGTACGTATGCATAACACGTCCACGTCGTTTTGGAAAAACTCTAAATGCTATGATGCTAGCTTCATATTATTCTAAAAACGCCGATTTTAAAGAACTGTTTGATAAACTTGAAATTAGTAAAAGCAGCTCGTATAAAGAGCATCTGAATAAACATAACGTTATTTATATGACATTTAACCAAATTCCGAATACCAACTGTACCTACGAAGATTTCATTGGACGTTATACCTCTTTTTTACTAAAGGATCTAAAAGAAATTTGTCCCGAAATTGAAGTTAATGAAAAAATGCTTCTGTCTGATATGTTCGACCATATATATCAAAAACAAGGCAACGGTTTTATTTTCATTTTGGATGAATGGGACTATATCTTCAATAACAATCTATTTTCAGAGAATGACAGAAAAGCTTTTTTAGAATTTTTAAGAGATTTATTAAAAGATAAACCATATGTAGAACTTGCTTACATGACTGGTGTCCTTCCTATTGCAAAATACTCTTCTGGTTCTGCGCTTAATATGTTCAAAGAATATAACATGTTAAATGATAGTAAATACGATAAATACTTTGGATTCACCCTCGCAGAAGTAGAAAATTTATGTAAAAAACAAAACAAAATTACTTTTGATGAGTTAAAATCTTGGTATGATGGCTATAAAACTTATTCTGATTTAGACGTATTCAATCCAAGGTCTGTTGTTTACGCACTCAGCGATGGTGTTTGCCAAAGTTATTGGACAAATACCGGGCCGATGGATGAAATAAGTTACTACATTGAAAACAATATTGAAGAAGTTCAAAATGATATCGTACAGATGGTATCAGGTATTTCGGTAAACATTCATTTAGAAGGTTACAGTGCTGAGCAGATAAATTTAAACACTCGTGAGGAGATACTTTCAGCAATGACTGTTTATGGGTTCTTGAGTTATCACGACGAAACTTTAGCAATTCCAAACAAAGAGCTAAGAATGAAGTTCGACTATTCACTCAAAAACCATCAAATGGGCGCAATTTCAAAATTAGTCTTAAAATCGAATGAAATGCTTGAAGCAACTCTTAGAAAAGACACCGAAACGATGGAACAGTTGATTCAGGAAGCTCACGATATCAACATTCCAATTATAAAATACAACGACGAAAATTCGTTGGCTTGTGTGGTTACGCTGGTTTACTTAAGTGCTCGAAGCAAATATAAAATTGTTCGGGAAATGCCTGCTGGTGTTGGTTTTGCTGACTTTATATTTTATCCAAACGATAAAAGCAAGCCTGCGTTTATACTTGAACTAAAAAAGAATTCGACACCAGATGAAGCCCTAAAGCAAATCAAAGAAAAAAGATATGCCACTGCACTAAAAGATTATACAGGCAAAAAGCTGGCTGTTGGAATTTCTTATGATGAAAAACTCAAAAAACATAGTGTGAAAATTGAAGACATTTAACTTACAATAATACGAAAAAAGAGGTTTAGATATGACAGAAACAATAAATGAATTACAGA
>FR883887.1 GCA_000435275.1 Clostridium sp. CAG:557 | reverse complement strand
TTCCAGGCAGTGTCAAAGAGTTAACTATAGATGATTGGGCATTCAAGGATTGCTCAAGCCTTGAAGCTTTTAAAATTCCAAAAAGTGTTGAGAAGTTAACTATTGGTAGGAATGCGTTCGGGAATTGTATAAACCTTACAAACTTTACAATTCCTGACAGGATCAAAGAGTTAACTATAGACGAGCAGGCATTCTGTTAACTATCGGCGAGAATGCGTTCGAGAATTGTAACAAACTTACAAACTTTACAATTCCAGGCAGTGTCAAAGAGTTGACTATAGACAGATATGCATTCGAGGATTGCTCAAGCCTTGAAGACTTTACAATTTCAGGCAATGTTGAGAAGTTAAATATCGGCGAGGGGGCGTTCGATAGTTGTACAAAACTTACGAACTTTACAATTCCAAACAGTATCAAAGAGTTAACTATCGGCAAGAATGCGTTCAATTGGTGTATAAACCTTACGAACTTTACAATTCCAGAAGGTGTCGAAAAGTTAACTATCGGCGATGCGGCATTCGATGGTTTTATAAACCTTACAAACTTTAAAATTCCAGGCAGTGTTAAAGAGCTAACTATAGATGATTGGGCAT
>FR883886.1 GCA_000435275.1 Clostridium sp. CAG:557 | reverse complement strand
CCATCGGCATTTAGCTCATGTTCTTTTTCTTCGGCAACTATTCTCTTCATGTGTTTTATCTGTGCTTTGAGTTCAAATTGTTCGTTTTCGTATTTTTCAGATAGTTTCAAAAATCGGTCTTCCGAAAGGTTACCTAAGGTTTTCTCTTCGAAGACTTTTTCGCAGAGTGTATCAAGTTCTTTATCGCGAGCCAACATTTTATTTAGTGCTTCGAGGTTTTTCTTCTGCGTTGCCTGAATTCGCTTGTAGTTTTCGTCAACAACTATTTTTACAAACTCATCTTCAAACTCGGTTGCGAACTGCACAATATTTGAAATATCATTTTTGATTAAGTACTCCAGGCCGTCGACTCTGACATGATGTGTCTTTTTACAAAGGCCATTGCCTGCTCGATTATTTTTGCAAGAAAAATAATGATTATCTGGATTATCGTGAGTGTATTTGTAATTTAGATTAGCTCCACAATCCGAACACCTCAAAAATCCTGCAAACATATTTTTAGGGATGCATTTTGGTTTTCGACATTTGGTGTCTCCAAACGATTTTTGAATCTCCTCAAAAAGTTCTCGACTAATTATGGGTTCATGAACATCTTTATGAATCTGCCAGTTTTCACGGTCGTTGTCTATTCTGCCTTTTAGTTTGAAGGATTTGCTATAAGTCTTGAAGTTGAAAACATCACCTACATATGATTGGTTCGTTAAGATTCTTTGTATCATCCCGTGATTCCAGAGATATTCATTCAGTGGAGGNNNNCCAGAGATATTCATTCAGTGGAGGTTTCGCAATAGGTTTACTTACGCCCTTTTTTGCTGCATAAACCGATGGAATATAAACTTTTTGCTTTTTTAGAATCTTAGCAATTTTGTTCATACTTTCGCCCTGTTTTCTCAGCTCGAAGATGTAACGGACTATCTGAGCTCCTTCTTCATCAACAACCCAGCGCTTTTTGTCCATTTCATCATAAACATAGCCGAGAGGAGGTCTACCTATTGCATAACCCTGACTGTTTTTTATTTTTAGTGTTGACCTCATTTTGCAGCTCATATCTTTTGCGTACCATTCGTTCATAATATTTCTGAACGGCGTGAAGTCATCTTCACCTTTGTCGCTATCAACACCATCATTTACAGCAATCAACCTAACGTCGTGCATCGGTAGAATAGTTTCAGTGAGCTGGCCAACCTCAATATAGTTCCTTCCAAGATGCGACATATCTTTTACAATCAATGTTGCCACTTGTTCGAATTCAATCATTTTGAACATCTCTTTGAAGCCTTGCCGATTAAACGTAACACCAGAAACGCCATCATCAATAAAGATTTTCGTGTTTCTAAAGCCATTTTTCTTTGCAAAACTCGTTAAAAGCGTTCACTGGTTTGAAATGCTGTTGCTTTCACCCTCTAAATCATCGTCTCTCGATAACCTTAAATATAACGCTGTTATTTTTTCGTCATGTAAATTATTGTTTGACTCTTTTGACTGTTTCAATTTGCTTTTCTCCTTTCGCGAACAGCCAAAAACAATGTTTACAGTATTAATT
>FR883885.1:39757-53395 GCA_000435275.1 Clostridium sp. CAG:557 | reverse complement strand
GTATTGCACGTTATATTGAAACATTTTCTTATCAATAGTCTAATGATTCGGATTTATAAAATTTTATATTCATTCATTTTTAATAACCTCATTACTGACTTTATGTCAAAATGGCCATTCTTGTTTCACTGATATTGACGCAAATATTGGCTGTAATCTTTATATCTTCGGTACATTTGAGGTTAGTTTGGACTTATTCAAACTTCTATCATAAAAATTTTTTAATATCTACAGAGTAAATTTTTAAAAAGTCCGCAAACTTAATTACCATACATACTTTTGGCAACATTGCAGAAAATGTCAAATAAAAATAGATATTAGTAAACAAATCACACTGTCAAAACTTCTTTGATGATTAACACAGCTATAAATAAAAAGTGCTTCTAAGTATATAAAAATTTTCAGAACAAGTACACAAAAAAAGAGCCGGATTGCTTACTAACAACAACCAGACTCTTCAAAACTTAAATTTAAAAAGTAGTCATAAAAAACTCTCAAGTCCCTTATAACGAATCATTCTGAGTTAAGGCGCTATTAAAAACATAGAAAAACGGCATAACACTACTTTCAGCCATCTGAAATGTTTATAATTTAAAAATTAATAACTAATTTTCAATTATATTTCTCTTCTCAAATACCGATTTAAGTATTCTTTCCTTTCTGGAACATTTTCTTCTGCAAAAAAGTGGTACAAAAATATCCACAATAATTTGATGCCTACCTTTTAGCTTCTTCTTTTCCAGAATCAGTCATCATCAAATCTTTTAATTTTAGTATCTTTTCAAACACATGCTTTACACTGCTTTCAGCACATTTTGTAGTATTATACTCGTTGACACTTAAATCTTCAATTGGAAAAACATCTTTGTTAAAGAATGGTTTATCTTTTGTTATACTGTAAGCATAAGTCCTTTATACACCATTAACACCCAAGCCATCGTACATATCTGCATCTAAAATAATTTTGCTTTCAATTTGTTTTAGGCCTTATACCTTTTAATGATTTACTATATCCAATACATTGCAGTTCATTTAAAACTTGATGTTGAATTTCCTTATTTACTTGGCAATCAATCATAATACTTCTAGTATTTGTCAATTTTTAGGCATTTTTTAACCCAAATAATTTATAATCATCCACATCATGCAGTAGTGAAATCAAAGCAACTATATTTTCATACTTCTATTATATCAGATATTTCCCTTCTTGTCATCTCTTTGTGTTAACACGCTCCAGCAAAAGTACCATCTAAATTAGCGTCACAAATAGCAAAATGTTAACAAAAGTCAATGACTCCGTAATACATCTACACTATACTCAGAAGTACTGCTGCTTACACCTTTCCAGATAATTGAACATTGGCAGTAACAATGCAATCTTTAAAAAATTTACCACCTTTTTTTCAGAGTAAATGTAAAGGTGTCACCGGTAAAATTGTCTATATCACTGACAGGCAATAGTTTTCGTAAATTGAACTTGGAATATTTGCTACTTCTTTTTCATAATCGTCCGTTACACCTATAAATGTTACTTTTGTTACTTCACCTTCTTCTCTTTTTTCACTTTCTTTACTTAGAGTAAATATTGTTTTATCAGAAGTTGTTACAGTTCTTGTAGTCTCTGCATTTGCTTGCCTTGGGATACAAAAGCCTAAATAAAAAACATTGCTACAAATAAAATTACTCGAGTAAAAAAATTTTTCTGCATAAAAAAACTCCTTTTTTTGATATTAATAAAGTTACATAAAAAAGCCTCCTCTTCTATATTTTTTAGTAATTAAATAAATTTGTTATTATATTTTCCTTTATTTAAAAGAAAATATAATAAAATTATATATATACGCAATCTTTCGTGAAATCATTTCACCGAAAATTATAAACGCAGACAAAGATTTGTCATATTTTACTCTTTGCTAAGAACGCTCTTTAAAAAAATAGTACAAAAATCATAAGACCAAGCTTTAAGAAGAGCAAAAAGTATAAAAATAAATGTGAATAAGCAACTTATACTCTTGCATATCACAATAAACGCAGTATTAATTCAAAATTTGAAGTAATAATTAAACTATCATAATAAAAGCGAAGAAAACTATCTAATTAAAAATTCTTTATTTTGTTAATATATGATTTTTATTATTTCAGCTGAATTTTCTGATATAACATAAACTCAGTCAACACGCCTGAAAATTTGGAGCACCTATTATTTTGAGCATTTCTGTCAATTATACTGGCTGATTATACAATCTCACTTTTTTCTGCCTTTTATCACAAAAAATTCACAACTACATATAATGGTATTAATCATTCCCCATGATTTAAACTTTGTAAGGATGTGAATTTATGGAAAATAATGACTTTGATATGCAGACAAATAAACATTCTATATCACCGTTTCCTGACGATACAGTCGTTGCAATGGCTTATATACCGTATCAAAATCCTACTGTAATTTACTCAGTAGAGCAAGGCATTCAAAGAGGTACACTTTTTCCGTGCTTGGATAAACCTTTTCACGGCTGCGAGGTGGCTAGAAAATGAGCAACAGAGAAGAATTATTAAATCGTATTGCTTCGTATGATTTTGCTATCGTGGAACTTCATTTATTTTTAGATACTCACCCAAACAATAGTTCAGCTGCAGCAAAATTAGACGAATATATTGCAAAGTCTAATAAACTAAGAAAAGAGTTTGAGGATAAATACGGGCCTTTAAATACAATGAATGAAAATGCTGACCGATGGGCTTGGGTTGCAAATCCATGGCCATGGGATATTGTCAAGGAGGGTGACTAATAGATGTGGGTCTATGAAAAAAAATTACAATATCCAATTAATATAAAAAGAACAAATCCTGCTCTTGCTAAAGTTATAATCAGTCAGTATGGCGGTCCAGATGGCGAATTAGGTGCTTCTCTGCGTTATTTGAGTCAACGATATTCTATGCCATACCCTGAGTTAAAAGCTATTTTAACAGACATCGGAACTGAAGAATTAGCTCATTTAGAGATGGTTGGTGCTATAGTTTATCAACTTACTAAAAATTTGTCTATGGAGGAAATTAAAAAATCTGGATTTGACCAATATTTTGTAGATCATACTACTGGCATTTATCCAAGTTCCGCTGCAGGTGTTCCATTTACTGCAGCTTATATTCAGTCAAAAGGTGACCCAATAACAGATTTACACGAAAATCTGGCTGCAGAACAAAAAGCCAGAACCACCTACGACAATATTTTACGATTCTGTGATGATCCTGATGTAAAAGATGCCATAAAATTTTTGCGTCAGCGTGAAGTTGTTCATTATCAGCGATTTGGAGAAGGTTTACGAATTTTAACCGATAAACTTGACAGCCAAAATTTTTATGCATTTAACCCAGCATTTGATAACAAATGCAAATAAATTTAAAGGCGCCGCACTATACCGCGCGGCGCTCTATTCATTACAAATTTTATATATTCATCAATATAGGTTGGCATTTTCTCAAAGAAAGTTTTGCATCTAAAATTCTTTGATTAGATGAACCTCTAAATAAAAGTAACAAGCTCTTTTTTTCTTCTATGAATGGACCGTCAATTAAAACATCAACATTATTTAAAAGAATTTTCCAATCCGGGTGTTCCTCAAAACCTGAAACTAAACTTTCAAAAGTATAGCCAGTATAAGAAATTACATCTAAACCAAGCAAATGGCATTGTTTAGCTATTTCAGCAAAAGCTCCCGCTTGCAAGAACGGTTCTCCGCCAGAGAAAGTAACACCTTTTAAAAGCGGATTTTTTTTAATTTCGCCCATTAAAGTATCTATATCAACAAGCTTACCGCCATTTAAGTCAAAAGTAGAAGGATTGTGGCAACCTTTGCAGTGATGATTGCAGCCCTGAGCGAAAATCACAAAACGTATTCCAGGACCATCAACAATTGACTCCGAAATAACCCCAGAAACTCTTAATATGCTCAAAAACAACCTACTTCCCTTCGCAACAAAAATTCTATCTTAAATTAACAGTCTAAGCAAGGGCACTTACATATAAACTAAAAATATATTAATTCAAGCTCGAATAAAAATGTATTTAAACATTGCCTTATCAACCCGCAAAAACAAGTAATTATATCACTTTTTCGACAATAAATATCATAATTCATTTCAGTCCAAATCTGTCTAAGTCCCCAAAAAAACAAATCAGTACATATTAAAATTAGTTCTTATCGCAATCGCAGAGTTCCAAATTAACCGAATGTTTAACTCTGTCATGTTCCTCTGCTTGTTTTGCGTTATTGAATCTGTCCAATGTGCCAACCAAGTAACCGGTAATTCTGCGAATTCTTTCAAATCCAGGCCCGTCCTGAAACTCTTTTCTGCCACATAATGGACAAATATCATCTATAATTCCCGTATACCCACAAACTGGATCTCTATCAACCGGATGATTAATTGAACCATAACCAATGCCAGATTCTTTCATGCAGCGAACAACCTGTTCAAAAGCATCGATATTTTTGGTCGGGTCACCATCAAGCTCAACGTAAGAAATATGACCACCATTTGTAAGCGCATGATACGGTGCTTCTTTTTTAATTTTGTCCCAAGCAGAAATGCTGTAATAAACTGGCACATGAAATGAATTTGTATAATAATCCCTGTCAGTAACTCCAGGAATAATGCCATATTTTTTCTTATCAATTTTTACAAATCTGCCAGAAAGGCCTTCCGCAGGTGTTGCAATAAGTGAAAAATTCATATTATATTTTTCGGTTGCCTCATCCATACGTTTTCTCATATGACCAATAATTTCAAGTCCTAATTTTTGTGCTGCTTCGCTCTCTCCATGATGAACACCGATTAACGCCTTTAAGCATTCCGCTAAACCAATAAAACCAGTTGTTAATGTACCATGTTTTAAAACTTCCCTGACTTCGTCATCTGGACCTAATTTTTCAGAGTCAATCCAAACGCCTTGTCCCATAAGAAATGGAAAATTTCTAACCTTTTTAATCGCCTGCAACTCAAATCTTGCTAACAACTGCTCTATAACTAAATCTATTTTTTCATCCAGCAGTTCATAAAAAAGTTCAACATTATGGCTACTTTTTATTGCCAGCCTCGGCAAATTTATAGAAGTAAAACTCAAATTCCCCCTGCCATTCACAATTTCTCTGGTTGGGTCATAGTGATTAGCAACCACTCTGGTTCTGCAGCCCATGTAAGCTGCTTCAGTCTCAGGGTGGCCAGGTTTATAATATTGCAAATTAAAAGGTGCATCAATAAACGAAAAGTTTGGAAACAATCTTTTTGCACTGACTCTACAAGCCAATTTAAACAAGTCATAATTAGGATCTTGCGGATTGTAATTTATGCCATCTTTTACTTTAAATATATGAATTGGGAAAATCGGAGTTTCACCGTTGCCAAGACCTTTTTCAGTTGCCAAAAGAATATTTTTTATAACTAATCTTCCCTCAGGAGTTGTATCCATACCATAATTTATCGAACTAAATGGCACTTGCGCACCAGCTCTTGAATGCATTGTATTCAAATTATGAACCAAAGCCTCCATCGCTTGAAAAGTAGCTCTATCAGTTTCAGATTTAGCATGATTATATGCAAATTTTTGAACTTTTTTAGCAGTGCTTTCACCCAAAAATTCAGAAAGAAGCTCAAGTTCTCTTGCCATATAAGCTTGACCATTTTCAAGTGAAGCTTTGTCATTTGTATCGCTTTGAGCCTTATTCGAAATTTCTTCATAAAAAGCTGCTGGGTCTTCATTATCAGTTAAAATCTCTAAAGCTCTAATCATATTTTGTCTATAAGTTCTGCTATAAGTTTTGGCAACACCCTTGGCCATCGCATAATCAAAATTAGGTACACTCTGACCGCCATGCTGGTCATTTTGGTTTGCCTGAATTGCAATGCAAGCCAAAGCCGAATAACTAATAATATCATTTGGTTCGCGCAAAAAACCGTGGCCAGTAGAAAATCCATTTGTAAATAATTTATCAAGATCAATTTGGCAGCAAGTTGTAGTTAAAGTTAAAAAATCTAGGTCATGAATATGAATATCTCCGTCAGCATGAGCCTTCGCAAAACGAGGATCCAATATGTACATTTCATAAAATTGTTTAGCGCCCTCAGAGCCATACTTCAACATTGTGCCCATAGCCGTATCGCCATCTATATTGGCATTTTCTCGCTTCACATCATTATCCTTGGCAAGCTTAAAAGTTAGCCCTTCATAAATTTTCATTAACCGAGTATTCATCTCTCGAACGCGAGTTCTGTCTGCCCTAAAAAGGATGTATTCTTTAGCCGTTTGAGCATGTCCGTTTTCAATAAGAACTTTTTCAACCACATCTTGCACATGCTCTACCGTTACATTTTCGTTCAAATCTTCATTTTCCAAATAACTAACAACCTGATTGGCTAAACTTTCCGACAAGTTGTAGTCATTGCCTCCCATTTTAGCCGCTGCTTTAAAAATAGCTTGAGCTATCTTTTCTTTATTAAATTCAGTTTTTCTTCCATCTCTTTTAGTAATAGTACTAATCATAGAAAATCCTCCTAAAGCTTACTGCACAACATATTGTATTAAAAATGAATTACACAAACAATTATACTCTACATATAGATTTGCGTCAATAGAAATTAATATAATTTCCATAATAGCTACAAACTAACAAAGTTTCGCTAAAAATTTGACACAAATCTTATAAATCCTTCAAAGTTTTCATAAAATTTTCATCTGGTGTAACATATAGAGTTTTGTAATTATTATAAATTACCATTCCTGGTTTCGCTCCAGCAGCTTTTTTTACTTCTTTTACAAAAGCAAAATCAACCGGAACATTAGAAGAATTTTTTGCTTTGCTATGATACGCTGCAATTTTAGCCGTTTTTAATAAGATATCTTCATCAATAGGGGTGCCATCAACGGCTAAAATAGTGTGCGACCCCGGCATGTCTTTAACATGAAACCATAAATCTTTTTTTGCAGCCATTTTCAACGTTAATTTATCATTTTGGTGATTATTTCTTCCAACCAAAACTTTAATTTTTTCGCCTAAATTGTACTCTATAGGCGGCAATGCTTTAATTTTTTTGTCTTTCACCTTATTTAACTTTATATATCCACCCAAAAACAATTCATTTTTTATTTCTGACAAATCGCTTTCGGTCACCGCCCTGTCCACTTCGTCCAAAACTGTTTCCAGATAAGCAACTTCCTGACGAGCTTTATCCACCTCTTGTGTTAATTTTGCTACCGCTACTTTCGATTTTTTATATTCTATGTAAAGTTTGGTAGCGTTTTCAGCCGGAGATAAATTGGGATTTAATTTAATTTTCACTTTATCTAAATTTTCGTCAAAAAAGTTTTCAAGAAAAACTTCCGCCGCACCTTTTTTTATCCTGTAAATGTTCGCATTAATCAAGTCTGCTCGAAGTTTCAAATCATCTTTGTTTTGATTAATCTCTATCTCTTGCAGCTGAAGTTTCATTTTTTTCTTAAGCTTAGAGATAATATTATTAATCTGTCTTCGCAAATCATGAGACTTCGCTTTCATTCGGTCAATGCTGTCCCGCTGTGCAAAAAATTCATCGAGTAACTCAGAAAAACTGTTCAATTTTTTAACATTTAACTTTCCATCATACTGAGTCGGCTCAATAAAAGAAAAATCCTTCGGTCTGCCACCGTCATAAGCGATAAATGGCGCACCTTCTCCAGTCACAATAATATACTTTAAACCGGATAAAATCTCATTTAAAGTCAAAACTTTGCCAGCATTTAATTCAAATTCAATTTTGTCACAAACTATCGAAGATAAGCCCTTCACAACCGACATAATCGCGTCAGAAATTGATTTTCTATTTGATATTATCTCAAAATTTATCTTTTCTGCCAACACTGACACTACGCCATCTGTAAGCAGACTCAATTTATTCTGTTTTGGTGGCAACTTATACATAAGTCCCGGCAAAACTTGCCTTTTTGAAGAAGTCATCGCATCAACACGTTTTAGCGCATCAATAATTTTCCCATTCGATTCAATCAAAATTATATTACTGTATCTGCCCATTATTTCTATTGCGACTGTCAGCGCAACATTTTCGCCCAAATCATTTTTCGCCTCGAAGTCTAAAAGCAAAACTCGTTCTAAATCTGGTTGTCTGACTGCAACAAGCTTCGCACTTAATAATTTTTTTCGAAACAGCATGCACAGCATCGGCGGCACTGCTGGATTTTCTGGCAAATACTGTGTAAAATGAACTCTGGCACTGTTGGCTCGAGTACTCATCAATAACTTGCACGAACCGGACTTGTTTCTCAGCGAAAACACAAATTCTTCCTTATTTGGCTGATAAATCCTGTCAACTCTAGAGCCCAAGGCCACAGATTCGATCTCATTTTTTAAGTGTCTTAAAAAAGCTCCGTCCAGTGCCATTTATACTCCTCCCAAAACAATTTTCTCTTAAATATATTCAACTGTGTCTGTGCAAGTTTTTGATTTGAAAAACTCTACATTTTTAAATCTTTCAGATAATTTTTCAACCAACGGTGCTATAACGATATCCTCCGACTTAAAATGTCCCACATCAACTACACAAATTCCATTTTTAACCGCAGACAAAATTTCGTGATGTTTAATTTCTCCGGTAACAAAAGCATCTACATTTTGACCAATTGCTTCATCAATTAAATCTCCGCCCGCACCCGAACAAACCGCAACTTTTCTTATTGTTTTATTTAAATTTGTATACCTAATTCCCGCGCAATTCAACCTGAACTTTACAAACTCAGCAAAATCCGCATCCCAAAAATCCCTTTCTAGTTCTCCAACTAATCCCATAGGCAACGCACCTTGTCCAGAGTCATAATATGATAGCGCTTTTAAATTTCTCAAACTCAGCGCTTTTGCCAGGCAAGTATTAACTCCAAAAGGTGCCATATCTAAATTTGTGTGCGCACAAATAACCGAAATTTCATTTTGCGCCAGTGCATAGGGAATAGAGTTTATACTTAAAGTTTTAACCGCATTAAATATTACAGAATGATGACTTATTATCAGCGTTGCTTTCAATAATTTAGCTTCATTTATTACAGAATTGGTCACATCTAGCGCCACCAAACAACGCTTAACTTCTGCATTTTTGTCTCCCACCAAAACTCCTACATTATCAAAATCCATCGCAGACTCAAACGGCGCAAAACTGTCAATAAACTCGAATATATCCGAAACTTTAGCCATTCTTTTTCTCTCCTATTAGCACATCCAACTCCGATATTATGTATTGCAATTCGTCCGCTTTTTCAAAATTTTTCATAAATTTACAGCCTTTCAACTTATTTTTCAAGTCTCGAACTGTCCTCTTCACATACATATAAGCTTCTGGAGTTAAATTTTCTTTTAATTTACCAATGTAAGGGTAAATTTTATCGAAATCATTCAAAGTGTTATCAAAAAGTACTGACATTACAGTATAAACTTTTCCATAAGAAACAACTGCTTGTTCCAAATTTATCTTAAATCCCTCACGAGCCAAAAACTCTCTAAGCTCCGGCTCGGCGGCCATCGGTTGCAAAACTAAATGTTTAGAATTATCTTTTAACCACCCGGCGCGACTTATGATTTTCACGATTAATTCCCCGCCCATTCCGGCAATAACAATGTCATCAACTTCATCATGGTTAATAGAATCAAGCCCATCAGAAAGCCGCGTATTTACCTTATTTTCAACATTAAATTTTACTATATTTTTTTTCGCATTAAGTAGCGGCCCCTCTCGAACATCTGTTGCAAGTACATGTGGTGTTAAACCATTCAATGCAAGCCAAATTGGAATGTAAGCATGGTCTGTACCGACATCTGCAACTAGCTTTCCCGGCCTAACATTTTCTGCACATAAAAAAAGTCTGTTGTCGAGATTTATTTTTTGAAAATTCTTCATATCATAAATACAATCTCCTGGGTCAAAATAACCGCTCGGCGTTAATCCGAGCGGCCGTATAAATTTTAAAAATTTATTTTGAAGCAATATGCTCATTAATTTTCTTTACAAGCGCATCCGCATCAGTTCCATGCACCGCACAAGCTTGCTCGATAGTTTCTCCTCTGGACGAAGGGCAGCCCAAACAATGCATTCCGATTTCCAAAAAATACTGAGCAGTAGTTTCATCAAAATCCAAAATATCGCCAATTATAGTATTTTTATCAACTGTCAAATTAAACGACCTCCTTTTTTATTTATAATTATTATACACATCAAATAATATATTAAACTTCTTAATTATTATTGTCAACAAAAAAAGAAGTCTCCAGAGTTACAAAATCACTCTGGAAACCGATAAATTCTAAAAATAAAGGGGGTAAAATAAATTATTCTTCCCTCATCTTAGCGAAGCACTCACTGCAGTAAACAGGACGATCTTCACGTGGTCTAAAAGGAATTTTTGCTTCTCCTCCGCAAGCAGCACATTCTGCAGAGAACATTTCGCGTTCTGGTCTAGCAGCATTTTTGCGTGCATCGCGGCATTCTTTACATCTTTGAGGTTCATTAACAAAACCTTTAGATGCATAAAATTCTTGTTCACCAGCGGTAAAAACAAATTCATTGCCGCATTCTTTACAGATGAGAGTCTTATCTTCGTACATTATAAATATACCTCGCTTTGGATTAATAAAATTTTTGCCCCCGGACGGACTTGCACCGACACCTTTGATGAGAAAACCAACGCTCTTCTAAGCTAAGCTACATGGGCATATCGAAAAAATTCAAATTATTTTTGTAACAAATTATGTGCATAAAAACATTATATTCCAAAAATTTTAAAATGTTTTTCATAAAAACAAAATTACTTCCTAATTAAGTCTTGTAATATGATACCTCATTAATTCTTTAATGTCAATAAAAATTTTTAGTATTTTTCTTTAGAATTATCTCATATATAAACTAATAACAAAAAATGTTGCAATATATAGAAAAACTTGGCAAAATTTTGTCGATTTACACCACTATGAAATTGCATAATATATAAACAATAATTAAACATTTGCAGCAATATTTTTTATATGATAAAATAAAAAATATCAAAAAATTGGAGGTTTTTTAGGGTATGATAGGAATAATTGGCGCAATGCAAATAGAAATTGATAGCATCATAAATCTTTTAACAAATACAAAATGTGAAAGTTTTGCACACATAAATTTCTTTTCTGGAAAAATAAATAATACCGATTGTGTAATCGCATTGTGTGGCCCAGGCAAAGTTAATGCCGCAATCTGTTCACAAATAATGATTTCAAAATACAATCCACAAGTAATAATAAATATCGGAGTCGCCGGGGCACTGAAAAAAAATATAAAAATCGGAGATATTGTTTTAGCGGATTTCGTTGTGCAACATGATATGGATACCTCTTCCATTGGAGATGCTCGTGGATTTATATCCGGAATAAACCTCGTTACAATTCCTTGCGCAACATCAATAAATGAGAAAATAAAATCCGCTGCAGTTCAGCTCAATGAAAATATTCACATTGGAATTATCGCCACAGGAGACCAGTTTATTTCTAATAAAGAAAAACTTCTAGACATAAAAAATACTTTTAAAGCCATTGCCTGCGAAATGGAAGCTGGTAGTATTGGGCACGTTTGCCTTGTAAACAACGTAGACTTTGCCGCTTTGAAAGTAATTTCCGACAACGCCGATGAGAATAGTTCTATTGACTACGAAAAATTTAAAATTATCGTCGCTAAAAAAACTACTCTACTAATCGAAACAGCCATAGCAAATTTTTAAAAATTTTGTCAAAATAAATCAAACTATGTATATTTTTATATTTTAAAGTTATTCCAAAGCTATATTTTCAACATTTTAAACAAAGTTTTTAACCATTGCGAAAAACGCCTATTTTTCAAGGGATTTTGTTATTTAAAATTCTAAAACAGAATTTCTTGTCGATTTTAACATCTATTTTTTCAAAATATCATTTATTTATTAACACTTTTAACAAAGTTTTAAACCATAAAAATTTTTCATGTCAAAACCAAATAGAAATTTGTCAATTTTTCACACACAGAGATACAAATGCTCAAAAACCTAAACTGCCTCGAAAAAAATGTCAACTGCTAAGCTGTACTCTCAGATTATTTAAAATTACACGTTCTCTTCGCGACACTTGAACTTGAGTCATTCCCAAAATTTTAGCTGTTTGAGTTTGCGTATGATTTTTAAAAAATCTTAAAAGGATTATCAAGCGGTCTTTATCATCCAATTTATTCACAGTCTGTTTTAATGCAATCAACTCCGACAATCGCTCGTCCGGCGCTTCAATCGGAATATCAATTTCTGCTTGACCATCCTCGCTATCCGTTGTAAGTGATATCGGAATTTTAGAAACCTCAAGTGCTTGAGCTGCCACGAAGTGCTTGAGCTGCCACGGCAGGTTCAACAGACAAAGCTTTGGCTAATTCACTAATACTAGGTTCTCGTGCATTTTGGCCAACAAACTCACTTATAAATCTTGTCGCTTTTAATGACAGTTCTTTTAAACTTCTTCCAACTTTTATCGAACCGCCATCACGAAATAAACGTTTTATTTCGCCTAAAATTACTGGAACCGCATAAGTTGACAATTTGACTCCACGAGATTTGTCAAAAGCATCAACAGCTTTAACAAGACCTACACAACCAGCTTGAAAAAGATCGTCATATTCGATTCCTCGGCCTTTAAATTTTTTTGCACAAGCGTGAACAAGTCCGATATTTTCGCTTATAACTTGTCCACGATCAGCCATTTTTAGCAACTCTAGGAATAATATTTTTTGTTAGCGTTATCGTAGTACCCTTTTCAACTTTTGATATAACTTTTATATTGTCCATAAAACTTTGCATTACCGCAAAGCCCAAGCCTGCACGCTCTGCGCCACCGGTTGTGTATAAAGGCTCCATTGCTTGATTAACATTTTCGATGCCGCAACCTTTATCTCTAATTTTTATAATAACTTGTCCATTGTCAAAAATTTTCACCGATATGTATATAGTTCCCAACCCATTTTTATAAGCGTGCACAATGCAGTTTGTAACCGCTTCAGAAATCGCTGTCTTTATGTCCGCAATCTCCGAAATAGTCGGGTCAAGTTGCGCAATAAATGCCGCCACTGTTGCTCTCGCAAAACTTTCATTCGCCGATTTGCTTATAAACTCAATTTTCATTTCATTCTTCAACTCTGCCATTGTCAAACTTCTCCTTCTTCTATGACACCTAATCCTAAAAGTCCTGATATTTTTATTAACCTTTTTAAATGAAGCGGTATATTTACCACTTTTACTTCACCGTTTAACATCTTCATAATTCTATATCTGCCCATAATTAAGCCTATTCCAGAACTATCCATAAACTGTACTTGTGAAAAATCCAACTTTAAAAGTTTGATTTGATTTTTAGGGATGTATTCGTCAATCTGTTCCCTAATTTCCTTCGCTGTATGATGGTCGATATCTCCTTGTATGAGGGCAGTTGCTATTTCTCCATCTTTTATAATTTTTACTTCTGTCATGATTTTACACCACCTTTGATCTTAAAAATTTTGCGAAATTTACAATCAAATCATAATAGGGCCGCAGAAGTCATAAAATTGACTTCT
>FR883885.1:29711-39671 GCA_000435275.1 Clostridium sp. CAG:557 | reverse complement strand
GAGCCTGCGGCTCTCATATTCATTCTATAATTCGCAAAATTTTTTAATAAAATAAAAACTGCTAAATAAATAATATCTTACTTATTTAGCAAAATAGCGCAAAAAATGCGATTAAAAAAAATTAAAAATCTCAAAAAAACGACAACAATATTGGACGAACTTGTGAAGCCAAATATAGGGACCCAAAAATTAACAATGACGAATTTCCGTCTAATTTATTGAGGGCCATTTTAACAGCAATAGATAAATTTTCTGCAACAATACTTTTTTTATTAAATTTTTTAACCAATTCATTCAATTCAAGCTTATCCATCGCACGAGGGTTATCTGGCTGAACTATAACAAACTCCGATATTAAAGGAGCAACTTCTCTAAGAACTTTAAAAACCTCCTTATCCTTCATCATTCCGACTATTGCGATGATGCGTTTTTTGCCAATATATAGCTTTATCGCTTCTGCCAAAACTTTTGCCCCATCTAAGTTATGAGCTCCATCCAAAATGACCAACGGTTCTCTTGAAACAATTTCTAATCTAGAAGAAAAATTCGCATTCATTAGTCCTAATTTTATATTTTCATTAGAGATTTTCATTCCTAAACTCGCCAATTCTCTTACAACAGATATCGCCGTAATAGCATTGTAAATCTGATGTATTCCAAGTAATTTAATCTCAAAATCCTCATCCTCATAAGTAAATCGCGTCTTGCTCAAATTAAATTTTATATTGGATAAGCTATTCAAATCTGGAATAATTATTTTATTTTTTAAGTTTTCGGCAACATTTCTTACTGTTAAAAGCGCTTCTTTATCTTGTTTCGGATATAACACTAACGTCCCATTTGATTTCAAGATTCCGGCCTTTTCTGTTGCGATTTCTGTCATTGTAGAGCCTAAAATATTCATATGATCATAAGAAATTGAAGTAATAACCGAAACAAGTGCCTTTTCGATAACATTAGTCGCATCAAGCCTACCGCCTAGTCCGACCTCCAAAACAACAACGTCACAATTGCTCTGTTCAAACCAAATCAATGCAATAACTGTAATTAATTCAAACTCCGTTAATTCATTTCCATTTTTTGGCATTTTTTTTATAAACGGTATGATATATTTTAAGATATCCACAAATTCTTCTTTAGAAATCATGCTTCCGTTTATCTGGAATCTTTCTCGGAAATCTAAAACAAAAGGAGAAGTAAACAGACCAGTTTTCAGTCCAGAGGTTTTCAATATAGACGAAACAAACGTGCAAGTAGAGCCTTTTCCATTCGTACCTGCAACGTGTATAAATTTCAATTTTTTTTGTGGATTCCCCAACATTTCGAGTAAAAATTTTATTCGCTCTAAGCCAGGCTTAATTCCAAACTGTAAAAAAGAATTAACATAATCTATTGCTTGTTCATACGTCATGCCGCTCACCCACACAAATTATTCACATAAAATCATATAATATAATAGTTACGTTGTCAAAAAAATTAAAGGGGTTCATAAAATTCCAGAATTTTTTACCATTTTTTTACTTAAAAATCTTGTAAAAAACGCAAAATAATGATATGATTATTAGGACTTACTTTAAGTTTTTAAAAATGTACAAATTTAAATGACTGTCCCGTGATTTATTTTCACTAAACCGACATATAAATTACAAAAAAATTATAATAAAAAATATCAATTAAAATTCAATATTTATACATTTGCTCATTCTTTTGGACACTAGTACCCCATTCAAAAACTCGAGCGAGCATGCTAAATTATTAAACTGTAAAAAAGAAACACAGCATACATAATAAATCTTCTTTTTAGGCAGTAACAAAAAGGAGGAGTTTTTATGAAATCCGCTATAAAAACCATTTTCAGTGCCATTCAGCCAAGCGGAGCCATCACAATTGGTAACTACTTTGGCGCTATAAAAAACTGGGTAGAACTTCAAGATAACTACAGTTGTATATTTGCCTTAGCTGATTTGCACACCATAACAGTGCTTCAAGAGCCAAAAGTCCTTAGAAAAAATACTTTAGAAATTTACGCATTATTGTTGGCTTGCGGAATCGACGTTAACAAAAGCTTGTTTTTTATACAGAGCCAAGTAAACACCCATGCCCAACTAGCTTGGATTTTAGACTGCTATACCCAATTCGGCGAACTTTCTAGAATGACTCAGTTTAAAGACAAATCTAAAAAGCACTCCGATAATATAAACTGCGGGTTATTCGCTTATCCAGTCTTGATGGTTGCCGATATTTTACTTTATCAAGCAGATATGGTTCCAATTGGGCTTGACCAAAAACAACATCTTGAACTTACACGCACTGTGGCCGAACGTTTTAATTCTTTATATAGCGATACATTTAAAATCCCAGAAGCTCAAATTCCAAAAAACGGTGCTAAAATTATGTCTCTACAAGAACCTACAAAAAAAATGTCAAAATCTGATGAAAACTCAAGCGCCTGGATCGCTATTTTAGACACTCATGATGATATAATTAGAAAATTTAAACGCGCTGTAACTGACTCAGAATCATGTATTCACTATAGCAAAGACAAACCAGGTATAAGTAACCTAATGTCAATTTATTCTTGTGCAACAGGGAAAAGTTTTGACGAAATTGAAAACGATTTCGATGGCGTTGGCTACGGAACCTTCAAAGAAGCCGTTGGCGAATGTGTCTCCGCCAAACTGGCTCCTGTACGAGCTAAATTTGCGGAATTTATTCAAGACAAGGAATATCTCGAAAAATGCTATAAAGAAAGTGCAGAAAAGGCTCTTTATATCTCAAACAAAACCTTAAATAAAGTTATGAAAAAAGTCGGATTTATTCAGTGAAGTCTTACCATAAAAATTAAAGCGTCGAACAATCGACGCTTTTTTATTTTATGTAGATTATTTTTTATCAATCAGCAAACGCTTCAGTTCTTCCAATAAATTGTCAACATCATCAAAATCTTTATAAACTGCTGCAAATCTAACATAGGCAACCTTGTCGATGTCCTTTAGTGCATCCATAACAAGTTCACCTATTTCGCTAGAACTTACTTCTTTTGCCATTGAGTTTTGAATTTTCGACTCTATTTTGCTCACACTATCCTCTATCACATTCAAAGAAATCGGTCGTTTTTCACAAGATTTTAACATTCCACTCAACAATTTAGCTCTGTCAAAAGACTCCCGAGATTTATCTTTTTTAATTACAATTATAGGCAAAGTCTCAACCATTTCATAAGTTGTAAATCTTGATGCACATTTAAGGCATTCCCTGCGCCTTCTTATTTTTTCACCTTCGTCGGCCGGCCTAGAATCAATAACTTTGCTCTCTTCAAAACTGCAGTATGGACATTTCAAGAAAATCGCTCCTTTTTGCTATAAAAACGCATTAAAAATCAGCATAGCAGTAACGCCAGGCATTCCAATAACAGCAGCAATTGCCAAAGAAAGCAAGCTTACAGGCAAAGTGACTCCAGTAAAAGCCCCTAAAGCATTAACAGCTGCCAATGTTGCAACACCTTTTAGCATAGAAAAAAACGTTTTTTTTAGTGGATTTTTTGCTTTAATAATTATTTGAACAGAAAATAACAGTAAAAATATAATACCACAAATGAGTAAAGTTATCCAGTCCGACATTTACAATAAATCTCCTTTTTGGCTATTAATGTTGCGCAACCGAAATATTATTTTCTTTTGCCTGCCGCAAAAGATATCTATATCTGGCATTAAGTGATTCTCTTTGATATATGCTGGCATCGATTAAATCTTCATCTTCTTCCATTTCAAACCACATATCAGTACATTTAATCTGCGCACAAATTTCTCTAAGTTCATTAAAAAATCTTATTCTTTTCGCATTTAATATGGCCTCTTGGTTACTTTTGCCAACAAAAATATCCCTTATCGCATTCATATTAAAAACCTTCCTTTCAAATCAACAACCATGACTTCAAATTCTAGATTTACTCATTTATATGATATATATTGACCACTTATTCTGCTAATTATTCAAAGATGAACCATAATTGTAAAATTAATCCAAATTAAACCGGTATAAAGTCTATTTTTCCGGCAGAAACATCTGCAGATAAAACTTTAACTGTAATTTTGTCTCCAATTGACAGTGAAATTCCCGATTTTTTATTAATAAAACTCATAATCCCGTCAAATTCAAATCCATAGCCAGGGAAATACTCAATTTCAACAAAACCTTCTATACCGCTTTCCAGCTCCACAAATAATCCTGTTTGTATAACTCCGCTAATTTTTCCTTCAAAAGTTTCTCCAATGTGCGCTTGCATATACTCTGCCATATAGCATTTTTCCGCATCTCTCTCGGCTTTCATCGCTCTAATTTCGCATTCAGAACTTTTTTCTGAAACACTCTTTACAAAATTTTTATAATTTTTTTCTATTTTATCCACTGAAACTCCACGAACCAAATCTGATAAAATTCGATGAATCGCAGTGTCCGGATACCTTCTAATTGGAGATGTAAAGTGACAATAATCCTCAAGTGCCAAACCAAAATGTCCTAAAGGCTCCTCAAAATATCTGGCTTTAGACATAGACCGCAAAACCTGATTCGACACGATACTGCTTATGTCGGTGCCTTTTATCTGTTCAAGAATGTCTGAAATATCCTTCACTTTTAAACCTTGACGAATTCGATAAGCTTTTAGACCAAATAAAGACATTGTCTGTGCCAAAATATTTATTTTTTCCGGCGACGGCATTTCATGAACGCGAAAAACAAATGGAATTTGTGCTCCTTTTGCATATAATGCCGCCGCTTGATTGGCCATAATCATAAACTGTTCTATCATTTCTTCTGCGGCTCCACGAGTTCTTTTTTTCACATCCACGCAGACACCATTGTCGTCAAGTTTAAACCTGGCTTCTGTACTTTCTAACTCCATATTGCCTCGTTTTTGAGCATTTTCGTGTAAAATTTTTGAAAGTTCATAAGCTTCAAGCAGAGAATTTTCTATTAAAGAATATTTTTTCTTTACTTTTTCAGAAGCCTTCGCCATTAAGATGCTATTTACCTCTGAATAAATTCCTCTAACTTTTGAATTTATTACACTCTTCTTGAACTCAAAAGTCTTCAAATTACCTTTTTTATCTATGTTCAAAAGTGCAGAAAAAGCCAATCTGTCTTCATTTGCATTAAGTGAGCAAATTCCATTGGATAATTCTTTTGGCAACATCGGAATAACCCTGTCAGCAAAATAAACTGATGTTCCACGCTCCATAGCCTCGTTGTCCAAATGAGAGCCAGGTTTAATATAGTGCGACACATCTGCAATATGAACGCCAAGTTGCCAGCCAGTTTTAGTCTTTTTTATCGATATCGCATCGTCTAAATCCTTAGCATCTTCACCATCTATTGTAAATATCAATTCATTTCTTAAGTCAATTCGATTTTTTATTTCTTCGCTGTTAATTCCAAATTTAGATAACTTTTTTGCTTCCTTTAATGTCGCATCATCAAAAACCGTAAGAATTCCGGCTGTGTCTATAATTGCATCCGCACAAACTCTTGCTGATTGTGACTGTCCGTAAACTTTAATTACCTTTGCAAAAATTTTTTTACTTTCTTTCTCTGAAAATAATTTTGCTAAAACTTTGTCATCATTTTTAATGCCCTTGGTTTTATTCTTCTTTATCGGAATGCTATATTTATATCCACTGTCCGCAATAAATTCCGCTCCTCGCTTTGTCCTCAAGACTTTGCCAGAAATAATTCTGTTTCCTGGAGTTACAATTCTTTCTACTGCCGCATTTTTGCCTTTTGCAGAATCTTTAACTCGGTTCAACATCACTATATCACCGAGCATACATTTTTTACTTTTCTCTATCGGAATATACAAGTCTTCGCCACCGAAAAGCGGTTTTGCAAACACGCAGCTTTTAGTATGTGAAATCACTTTTGCCGGAATAAACCCGCAAGCTTTTGGAGAAATTAACTTATCCTTTTTCGTCAAAATTAGCTTTGCCTCACCTATAAGTTCATCAACCGCTTCATTAAATTTTCTTATGTCGTCCAAATTAAGCTCATTATACACAGTTTTTATCGGTACCGCACAGACTTGCGAATTAATATAATACAGCAAATCATTTTTTATATTACTCAAGCTATTGACCCTCCCTGCGAAAATATTTTTAATCAAAACTCCCCCATCACACAAATTGTGACAGGGGATAAGTTCATCCAAAAACGGTCTCCCCTTAGCTTTTCAAAAAGGGTGTCTCTTTTTTAGCGCCGTTTAAAGTTGAGTTAATTAGTCTGAATTACATAAAGAACAGTACTGCATTAAGTGCTACAACCAACAAAAAAAATCCTACTGCAATAAACTTAGTCCAGCGTTCCAAAAAAACTTCTAAAGAACGAGATTTATTTCTCGTATAAAAAGTTTCCTTAACAGCCGCAGCCTCACCAGCGTTATGCTGATGACCTTCTTGTAACAGCACAACAAGTATGATTGCTACAGAAAATACCAACAAAATTATTCCTAGAGTTAATTGAACTGTAGGCATCCTCGCACCTCCTAAAACATTTGTTAAAATTTATCTTTATGATATCACAACAAACAAGCAAATGCAATACAAAAATTATAAAAAAATTTGAGTTCCTGTATAAAATGAATATAAAACTTTTTCTTTCACGTTTTTTCCTGTGCACTCTCGCAAGGCTCTAGCATACAACTCCAACTGTTGGGCATACTGCTTTTTCAAAGTTTCTGATGAAATAATTTTGTCCGTCTTGTAATCCACTACTATCAAATTATCTTTCTCCTCAAAAACACAATCTATCGCACCCTGTAACATAATTTTTTCATTAGAAAACTCCGGTTTTATATCAAAAACAACTTCAGAAGCATTAATATTCATTGCAAATCTAAACTCCCTCGATACATTTTTCGAGGCTAAAATTCTTTCACACAAATTGCTTTTTAAAAATGTTGTTATCTGCATTCTGTTTAAAACTTCGCACTGCTCCTTAGAGACAAAACCTCGCTCTAATAAAGATTTTATTTCACTTTCAAGATTAATCTTAGCCTTCTTAAAGTCTGCAAACTGCATAAACGCGTGCATTGCTGAACCTTTTTGTGCTGAATTCAAACTTTCTTCTGATAAAAATGCTGGTTTCTTTGCAAAATCAAATTTAATCTCTCGATTATTTTTTGAAACCAAGTCAGAAACCGTCACTTTAGGCGGAATTCGTGCTAATTCGTCAAACTTGTAAACGTAATTCAATCTGCTGTTAATTTTGTCCAAAAGTTCTTCGTCTATTATTTCCCCTAGTGCTTGCTGAGTTTGTTTATCTTCCACCTCAGAAATTTCTTCAGGTTTTAATATTTCAATTTTTAAGTCGGTAGCATCTCTCAGCACGATTTCTGGCAAAGCGCCGGCTATTTCCCTGAGCTGTGCCCCATTAGGATGTCTCAACGCACACATTAAAATCCAGTCTGAAAAGCTATTCGCCGCGCCGACTACATATGGAGATATTGCTGTCTCTTGCGTGACTTGTGCGCTTAATCTGTTCAACGTAGATTCAGAATTTCTGAGCGACGTAAGCATAATTAATTTTTCTTTTGCACGAGTCATCGCAACATAAAGAACTCTCAGCTCCTCCGACAGGGCTTTTTTGTCAATGTCTAATTTTATTGCGTCACGTTGAAACGTCGTATATTTTCGCATATTTTCGTAGTCTAATAACTTAATTCCAGGGCCTAAAGCCGGATGCAACAAAATGTCTCCCACGTCTTTATTGAATTTTCTAGAGCAGTTCGCCAAAATACAAATAGGAAATTCCAACCCTTTCGACCGATGTATACTCATTATTTTAACGACATTTGCGCCCTCAGATATCGAATTTGACGCCGCAATATCTGCTTTTTGCTCCTCCAGTCTACTCACAAATCGAATAAAACCTGTTAGTCCCTTGTATCCCGAAGCCTCATAATTTCTGGCATATTCAATCAATAATCGCAAATTATTTAACCTCAGCTGGCCCTCTTTCATCGCTTGAACCACTGCAGTATATCCGGTTTTGTCGTATATTTGCTGAATTAATTTGTCCGATGGTAACGTAGCTGCCAAACGTCTATAATTGTCTATTTCTAACAAAAAGTTTCGGCATTTTTTGTCGCCAAGCTTTGCTTGTTTTTTTAGAGCAAAGTACAGCGGTACCTCTTTATCGGTAACTCTTATTTCGCTCAAATCATCCGGTGTAAAACCAAATATCGGACTCACCAGCACCGCTAACAATGGTATGTCTTGAATCGGGTTGTCTATAATTTTAAGTAAAGAAAGTATTGTAGAAATCTCTGCCGTGCCAAAAAAACTGTTTGAAGTATCCGACCAAGACGGAATTCCGCATAGCTCTAACTCTTTTACAAAATCTGCCGCATGTTTATTGGTACTTCTCAGCAAAATGCAAAAGTCGCCATACGTCACTGGCCTAACTACATTTTCGGATTTTATCTCATAATTTTCGCCTATCATCTGCGCAATTATTTTGGCTATACATCGCGCCTCTAAGACGTTCATACCATCATCTTCAGACTCTGAAATATCCAATATTTTTATTTCTACATCAGAATCATTTTTTTCATCATACGAGGCACCAAAAGATAATTTTTCTTCTTGGTTATACTCAATTTCGCCAATAGAATTCGACATAAGTTGTGAAAAAATAAAATTAGTTGCTCCAAGAATTCCTTTTCTGCTTCTAAAATTCTTATCTAAGATAATTTTCGCCGGATAAATTTCTTTATTAGCGTCAAAAAGCTTATATTTTTGCTTTCTTCTTAAAAAAATTTCTGGCATAGCCTGCCTAAAACCATATATACTTTGCTTGACATCCCCAACCACAAACAAATTTCTCTCATCGTCAGAAATCGACCGAAAAATCAAGTCCTGAGCTTCATTAGTATCCTGATATTCATCTACCATAACAAACTCAAACTGCTGCGATAAGCTACGCGCTATTTCTGTTTTTTCAAAACCATTTTCTGTCTTACACACCAATAATTTCAAAGTTAAATGCTCTAAATCTCCGAAATCCACAACATTCTTCTCATTTTTAGCCAAATCAAGCCTCTCTTCAAAATCTTTCACTAGCTCAAAAAGCTCACTAATAATTGGCCTGAGAGTTTTTAAATCTTCAAAACATTGTTCTTCACTTTGAAAAAAAAGACGAGTTAAATTTTTTATTATTTCTTTAACATCTTTTCTATTCTGAATGACTTTCAATTTTACCGGGTCGTCACTATACCCCACTAGCCTTTTTAAGGCCACAAACTTGATTGTCTTTAGTGCTCTTGATATTTCATTCCAATTTTTATTTTCCAAAGTTGATTTCAGTTCATTAAGCAGTTCTTTATCATACAATAAAGTCTCTTCATATGCTAATTTTATTCTCTCTATTTCCTGTATCATTTTTACCGAATTTTCCGTTAATTGTAAGCAATGGGTAACCGCCATCCGTGCATAATCAAACAACACTTGTGCAAAAATATTTTCATTTAAGTTTTGTTTGTCATCATAAAACTTTAGCTTATCATCAAGCCATTTTTGAGGAAACGGATGCGACCGTATAAAATCGTACAGTGTCAATACCGTAGAAATTAGTTTTTGATCATCTCTACTCGAACTAAATGCCTCCACCAAATTTAAAAATTTTCTGGACGATTCCTTATACTTTTCTTCTAAAACAGCCTGAATAACTTCATTTTTCAAAATTAACATTTCATTTTCATCCGCAATTCGAAATTCTGGCGACATATTAAGCTTGTAAAAATTCTCTCTTATTAATTCGTTGCAAAAACTATGAATCGTGCTTATATGCGCACTTGGTAACATTAATTGCTGTCGCTGCAAATTTTTATTCTCTGGTTCAGAAATTAACATTTCAGAAATTCTAGCATTAATTCGCTCTTTCATTTCGGCTGCCGCAGCTTTAGTAAAC
>FR883885.1:20660-29706 GCA_000435275.1 Clostridium sp. CAG:557 | reverse complement strand
GCTGCCGCAGCTTTAGTAAACGTAACTACCAAAAGTTTGTCCACATCACACGGTGTACTTTTATCCGTTAAAATCCGAATCACGCGCTCAACTAAAACAGCGGTTTTGCCAGAACCCGCTGCTGCCGATACCAAAACTGCGCCATTTTTTGCCAATATCGCATTTTTTTGTTCATCCGTCCAACAACGTTTAAGCATTGTCATCACCGTCTTTTTGTTCCAATTTTAACCTTTTAAAAAATTCATCTCTCTTCAAGTTTTCAATTTCACGACAATTTTCATTCCCTGTCTGCGCGCAGACAGATTTATATTCACAAAACTCACACGCATCATAAATGCCTTTTGCTGGTTGTACGCTAATGTCGCCTTTATGCAACTGCTCCGCCATTGAAATTACAAGTCTGTCAATGTGCCGCATGATTGCCTCCATTTGAGCAACATCCACAATGTAATCGTAATTTTTAGGTTTGCCGTCTTTCAATGCAACCGGAATATACACCCCGTTTGCATCAGCCTCCATGCCCATAATTACCTGTTCATTATTTAAAATTAGGCCATTCATTCGCAGTTTTTTCATTTTTTCTTTCTCTAATTTACCTAAATCTTCATCACGGTCTAAATTTAAAGTCGTTGACACTGACGGCAAATAAAGCACACCTGCCGGAATTTTTTGCTCATGCCCCGAGGCAGGATTTTTGCAAAAAGCTTCAAGATAAATCAGCATCTGTAAGTTAAGTCCAAAAAGTACATCAGACAAATTAAATTCTTTTGCTCCGGTTTTGTAGTCAATGACACGCACAAAACTTTTTTCGCCACAACGCATAATGTCTACTCGGTCCATTTTGCCCCCAACAGTAACACTCGTTCCATCCGAAAGCTTGACTTCAAGAGCCCTTACACCATGCTTATTTGAAAGTTCTAATTCAAACGCAACTGGCCTAAACTCACTTTGAGATAGTTCCCTTGCCATATGCAAAATCAAAGGTACTACCGCATTCGTGGTCCTACTAAATAAATATCTAAAGCGCTCCGTTTTGTCCGTCCATCCTCCTAAATTCTCTTCTATGTAATAATTCAGAATGTTTTTCACTTCGCATAATAATTCTTTTCTAGAAAATTTTAAAAGTTCATTCACTTTAAATTTTTTTAATATTTTTTCAAAAATAAAGTGAATCACATTGCCATACTGAAGCGCATCAAACTTAGCTTTTTTACATTCTTTTGCCAAAAGCCCATACTTGCAAAAATAAGCAAATTTGCACAAATAAAACTTCTCTACCTGAGTTGCAGAGATTTGCATATTTTCACCAAAAGTAGCCTTTATTTTCTGCGAATCTTCCAGTCTTAGCGGCAACATCGAAGTTACCGTTTCTATCACTTGCAACTTTTCTCTGTACTCACTTGCTGAACGGAAAAAATATTCTTTTATTGTTTCAGAAAACCTTGATTTATCATGCCAATGCTTGGCACAAATTTCAAACGCTGGCTTTTTCTCCCAGATTTTATCACTAAGTTCTTCCGAAAAATCATCCACATTCAACATATTGGGCAGTATGAATTTTATCTCTCTAACTATTGCCGACGCAGACTTCGCACCTCCCAACGTTGTCGAGCAAGACCAAGTTATAAACAGCTTTTCTGAAGGCATTGTAACGGCTTTATATGCTAAAAATCGCTCATTAATTGCAAGCCCTTCAATAGCGTCATAAAGTGGCAAACCCAATTCAATAAGCTGCTTTCTCTGCACGTCCGTAAATATTCCACTTGCTACAGGAACTCTTGGGAACTCACCCTCGACAGCACCAATTAAGAACACCACTTTTTTATTTTGCACACGAACTCTGTCTACGGAACCAAAGATAACTTCATCGACCTTTCGCGGAATATGCGCGATATCGTAAGATGACATGACTAATTTCAAAAGTTCCGCATATTTTTTGAGAGAAATCTTCCTATTTTTTAAAATTATTGCCATCTTATCTAAAATTTCAATTAACAAATCCCATAACTTCACCTGTTCTTCCGCTAAACCTTGCTGGTTTACTTCACTCAGTTCTTGACAAAAATTTTTCAAGTTTTCAATTATATTAATATCACATAAAAAATTGTATATTTTTCTTGTGATATCATCTCCTGTTACACTATCCATGTCTTGTCTAATTTTCTGCAAAGGAAATATAACTTTCTTTCTCAACGTATTTATTCTCAGCAATTTTTCTTTTGATTCTTCATTCATTTTTATGTATCCATCAGGGTTCGCAGTAAACTCTTCCAACCACCTTTTCCCATTTATGTTCCAAAACAAAACGTAATTTTCCAGTTCAGAAATTTCATCTGCACCCATCCCAATTAGCCCAGTTTTCAAATATTTAAACACACTCTGCGAAGAAAAATTATTGTTCACTATCTCAAGCGCTGAAAGCACAACCAACATCAATGGTTTCGTGGTTATCTCTTCTCTACTGTCCATAAAATATGGAATTTTGTATTTTTCAAAAGCTACATCTAAAATTCCTCTATATATCTCATCATTCCGCGTTATTACTGCAAAATCGTTGTATTTATAGTTGCCCTCGTAAATAAATTTTTTAATCATTCGACAAACAAAATCAGCCTCATCATACTTTGTATTACCTGCAAATATCAAAGTATCGTCAACTTTTTGCTCAAATTTCTCTTTTTTTGTGCGAAAAATATATGACTCTAGCAGCTTAAGCCCGTTGTTTTTGAATCTTTTGGGATTTTCTAAAAAAATCGGAGTCTTTACCACAACGTAATTTTTTTTCGCTATATTTAAAATCTTTTTAGCTGTTTGGTTAATCGGTGAAAATATATTAATTTCATTATCAGAAAACGCTGCTGCATCAGTGCACAACGTTATATAACAAGCCTCGCATTGCTTCAAAATTATTTCTAAAATAGAAAATTGCTGCATTGTAAATCCATCAAAACCATCAAAAAGAACCACATACTCATTAAAAAAATTGTGTTCAGATAGTTTCCGTGCAAGCCTCGTAAGCTCATCAAGCGGTTCAATATAAGTATTTTGCAGCAACGCTTCATAAGCTTTCAAAATAAGCGATGTTTCTTGAATCTTTTTCTTCAAAACTGGGTCGGTTATATTAGACAAAATTTCTAAAAGAGAACTATCAATCACACTGCACATTTTAAATTCTGTCAACGCCGAAACCATCAACTCTACAAACTCCGTTTTTCCAACCTGACCCGAATATATTTCGAGCTTATCTGCAACTTCATCAATTGCTAAACTCATCAATAAATTTCGGTCAGCTTTGTTTATTTTTTGCCCAAAATCTCCACCAAACTTGCGTGCAACCAAGTCTACCAGCCGAGTAAAAGTTGCCACTTGAACCTTTGCCGCTGACTCTGTCCCTAATAAATCTAAAATACTCTTTTCGGTATCAAACGAACTTTGTTCCGGTACTATAAGCATTACTTTTGTTGTATTTGTATTACTGTATAGTATTTCTTTTATAATTTCTTGTATTTTGAAGGTCTTGCCAAAACCAGCTCGTCCCAAAATAAGCTGCAACATAAAAATTCTCCTAAAAATTTGTTTTAACGAATAAATTATACCACAAAAATAAAAAGATGACCAAAAATAGGTCATCCTACCTGCACCGAAGATTGTCTCATAACACTATCAAATTCTTCCAGCGAATAAAGTTCAATTGAATCATATTCTTCACTAAAAATCTTACATATTTTGTACGTTTCAGCATCGGCACCTAAATTTAAACAAATTATCTGTCTATTTTTTGTGCATCCAAACCATTTTGCATTAGTTATTGCATTTCGTAGGGTCATTTCGATTTCTTCTCTATGCCCATAAACTGGTATAAGTGTTACAATATTTTCGTCAAATTCTTTCTGACAAAAAAAGGAAATTGATATGATTTTAAAAATTTCTATTATTCCAACTATAGATAAGCACAATACAAATATGCTAAAAACAACCTCCAACACACATATCACCTCTCTGACAAGATATGTGTACAACGATAACTTTGTTAATTTTTGCAACGCCAAGCACTATAACAGTTCACGTTTTAACTCTTCAACTTTGTCGAGCTTTTCCCACATAACACCAAGGTCCTCTCTGCCCATATGCCCATACGCTGCCAAACTTTTATAAATCGGATGTTTCAATTTTAAATTTTCAATAATCGCAGCCGGGCGCAAATCAAAAATTTTTTTCACCGCATCCGCAATTTTTTCGTCCGATATTTGTGATGTTCCAAATGTGTCCACCATAACAGAAACCGGCCGTGCGATGCCTATCGCGTACGCAATTTGAATCTCACATTTGTCAGCTATTTTAGCCGCAACTATATTTTTTGCAATATGGCGCGCTGCATAAGCCGCTGAACGGTCAACTTTTGTAGGGTCCTTGCCAGAAAAAGCTCCTCCGCCATGGCGAGAATAACCTCCATACGTGTCCACAATTATTTTTCTGCCCGTCAAACCTGTATCTCCAACTGGGCCTCCTATAACAAATCTTCCTGTTGGATTTATAAAAAACTTTGTATTTTCGTCAACTAAATTTGGGGGAATAACTGAAAAAATAACTTCATTTTTTATATCATTTTGAATTTGCTCAAGTGCAACCATATCGCTGTGTTGAGTTGAAATTACAATAGTTTCAACTCTAATCGGCTTGTCTCCATCGTACTCTATAGTAACTTGAGTTTTACCATCTGGTCTAAGATATGAAAGCGTCCCGTTTTTTCTTACTTCTGTCAACCTTTTGGCTAACTTATGCGCCAAAGAAATCGGTAGCGGCATTAGCTCTGGCGTCTCATTGCATGCGTAGCCAAACATTAAACCTTGGTCTCCTGCGCCTATCTGGTTATTTTTATCTTCAACGATATTATCTTTTTTGACTTCAAAAGCTTCATTAACACCCATTGCAATATCAGCAGACTGTGCGTCAATTGAAGTTATTACCGCACAAGTTCTTCCATTAAATCCCGCCGAAGTATTATCATAACCAATTTCTGTAACAACATCACGTGCGATAGATGCGATGTCCACATAGCACGATGTCGAAATCTCTCCCATAACATGAATCATTCCCGTTGTAGCCGTAACTTCACATGCCACATGCGCATTTTGGTCTTTTTCTAAAATAGCATCCAAAATCGCATCTGAAATTTGGTCGCAGATTTTGTCTGGGTGTCCTTCTGTAACTGATTCTGATGTAAAAAAATGTCTTGCCATAAAAAAACTTCCTTTCAGCCGCACAAAAGCTAATAAAAAATGCCCGGTAAAAACCGGACAACAAAAATCTCATCTTTCGGCTTTTACCGCAGAATTTAGCACCTTACAAGCGTAGGTTGCCGGACTTCATAGGGTCTGATCCCTCCATCACTCTTGATAAGCAACATATTCAATTAAAAAGGCTGCATAAAAATTAAATTTATTATATCACAACTTCCGACATTTGTAAACAAGTATTTTACATTATTTTACAAAATCTTTAAATAAATTATTAATCACAACAGATAATCTTTTATAAAGAATAAGTGTAACAGAACAAATCAGTGCACCTTTAAATAAATTAAATGGGCAAACTATAAACAAAATGAATGTAAATCTGTCAAAAATCAGCGGATTAATTGTGTTTCCTAAAGAAATTATAGTATTTTCTGAAATAGAAAATAAAATTTCATATGCCGGAAGCAAAATAAAATAATTTAATATCGCAGAAACAGCCGTTAAACAAATGGTTCCCAAAAGCATCGCAACACAAGCACCTTTAAAAGTTCTGTATTTCTTATAACAAGCTGCACTTGGCAATGTTAACGCCACACCTGCAACAAAACTTGCTAAATCACCTAGCCCAACGGTCGTTGAACCTTTAATTAAAATTTTTAACAAGACCTTTAAAAATTCTGTCAAAACACCCGCCAAAGGTCCTATCGAAAAACCACTTATTAAAACTACGACGTCGCTAAAATCCAATTTATAAAAGCTAGGAGCAAAAAATACAGGTAGCTCAAAAAAAGTTAAAACTGTTGCAACAGCCGCAAAAATAGATATTTGTAAAATTTTAATCAGTTTTTTTGTTTGCAAAAAACTCACTCCCGCCCTAAACTGCTAAAATCATATTAACCTTAAAAATCACTTATGTCAAATTCATTCTCTTTCAGCATTGAAATTTTTTAGTAAATACTTTATAATATATAATATTAAAATGATTTTTATTTATGCAAATTGCAAACAAAGGAGTGAATTTTAATGGTTGCCAAAATAAATAGTCTTGGACTTATGGGATTGGAGGCTTTTTTAGTCACAATCGAGGCCGATTTAGCCAGCGGATTGCCCTCATTTGACGTCGTAGGACTGCCTGATACTTCCGTAAAAGAATCTCGAAATAGAGTCAAATCTGCCTTAAAAAATTGCGAATTTGAATTTCCTACAAGCAAAATCACTATAAATCTTGCTCCTGCAGATGTGAAAAAAGAAGGATCCATCTACGACTTGTCGATTTTGGTCGCGTTGCTTATTTCATCCGGACAACTCGATGCCAATCTTGAAAACGTAGCTTTTGTTGGAGAACTATCTTTAAGCGGAGAGTTGTGCGCAGTAAAAGGCATTTTGCCAATGGCTTCAAAAGCCAAAGAGTTGGGCATAACAGAATTGTTTGTTCCCGCCAAAAACGCATTTGAAGCCGCTCTCGTTGAAGACATACAAATTTTTCCTGTTGAAAATATAAAAACGTTATACTCGCATCTTACAGGCAAAGAAAAAATTTTACCCGCAAAAGCTAATTTAAACATCGACTCATCCACAAATAAATTGTTGGATTTTTCTCAAGTAAAAGGGCAAAACGACGCCAAAAGAGCACTTGAAATTGCAGCTGCCGGTGGTCACAATGTAATCCTTATTGGTCCGCCAGGTTCTGGAAAAAGCATGCTTGCCAAGAGAATCCACACAATCTTGCCTGCTATGACAATGAACGAATCCATCGAAACAACAAAAATTTATTCTGTGGCAGGTTTAATAAATAACGAAATACCTTTGATTACAACACGTCCTTTTCGTTCTCCGCATCACACAATATCTGCGGTAGGGTTGTCTGGTGGCGGTTCTATGCCTAAACCTGGAGAAATTTCTCTGGCTCACAACGGTGTTTTATTCTTAGACGAACTACCAGAATTTTCCCGAAATGCCATGGAGATTCTTCGTCAGCCAATAGAAGATGGCGAAGTTACAATTTCTAGAGTAAACGGCACCATTACATATCCCTGCTCAGTCATGCTCATCGCCGCCATGAATCCTTGTCCATGCGGCTATTACGGTCATCCGAGCAAGTCTTGCATATGTTCAGAAAAAACTATATCCAAATATCTCGCCAGGGTTTCCGGCCCTCTTTTGGACAGAATCGACATTCACGTAGAAGTTCCTCCGATAGAATATTCTGAATTATCCTCAAAAAAATTATCAGAAAGTTCCTCTAAAATAAAAAATCGCGTTGATACTGCAAGAAAAATTCAGTTGGATCGTTTTAAAGAATATAATATTTCGGCAAATGCAAAAATTACTCCAGGTTTGCTTCAAAAGACGTGTATTTTAACAAAAAATGCAGAAAATCTATTAAAGAAAGCTTTTGACAATATGGGGCTTTCTGCCAGGGCATATACAAGAATTTTAAAAGTTGCTCGAACAATTGCCGACCTTAGCTTTTCGGAAGAAATAAAATCTTCTCATATCGCAGAGGCTATTCAATATCGCAGTTTGGATAGAAAATATTGGTCTCGAAAAGCTTAAAAATCATCATTTAATGATTATATTAGCAAGAATTTATACTATGCATATACTGTTAGCAGGTAGATACCTACCTAATTTAATTGAAAGGATGGTTAATATGTGCAAACAAAATTCTTGCAATAATGCAATTGCTATAATTTTAAGTGTAGTTATAGGAATCGGGATTTCTGTACTATTTGGTCTAAGCCTCATTCCAAATGCCATTTTTGCTTTGTGGATAGCATTTGGTTTATCAATTTTGTCATTAATCGCGTTGCTTTTTCTTATTCCACTTGCTGGTTTTAATAATTTTTCATCGTTAAAGAAATGTATGTGCGAATACAGCAAAAATTTAATTGTAGGAACTATCGGAACACTTGTAACGACAATTGCAGCGTTATCTTTAACCCTGACGGTCAGCACTGCCCTTATTATCATATTTTTCTTAATTGGAACTTTTTTGAGTCTATTAATAATATCACTAACACAATTTTTGTGGTGTCTTATAAACAGTGATTGTTGTAAATGTATGCCATGTTGTAATGACTAATTAGCAGGAAAGCGAAAAAAGGCTCGTTTAAAGTTTTTTAGCGAGCCTATTTTTCTAAAAAATTTTTAAGATTAATGTAAACTTTTTTGTTACTTTTTTATTGACTTTTTATAAATATTGTATTATCATAAAACTTAAAAGCCTATATTAAAGTAAATCTCTTATTTGTTTGTTTTTTATAAATCCAAACGTTAGTTTATATATTTTTTCAAAAAAATTACAGGAGGCAGAAAATTGGAGAAATTTTTTATAAACGGTCATATTCCATTAAAAGGTGAAGTTAATATCAGTGGCGCAAAAAATGCTGCTGTTGCTATAATTCCTGCGGTTATTCTCTCCGACGGCGTATGTAAAATTGAAAACGTTCCAAATATAAATGATGTAACGCTGATGGCTCACATTTTGGAGCAAATGGGCGCTACTGTAAAGATGATAAACAAGTCTACTTTTGAAATTGACGCACATAACATAAAATCTCACATTGCTTCTTATGATTCTGTTCGTCACATGCGTGCCTCTTGTTATCTTTTAGGGGCTCTTCTTGGTAGATTTCACAAAGCTTCTGTCTCTTTGCCTGGTGGCTGCGACTTCGGCGTACGCCCTATTGATCAACATTTAAAAGGTTTTTCTGCTTTGGGAGCCACTCACACGGTTGAAGGTGGGCTTGTTAATGTTACCGCCGAAAAATTAATTGGCGATACGGTTTACATGGATGTTGTGTCTG
>FR883885.1:0-20654 GCA_000435275.1 Clostridium sp. CAG:557 | reverse complement strand
ATGGATGTTGTGTCTGTGGGGGCAACCATAAATATAATTTTGGCAGCGGTAAAAGCCGAGGGTACTACTATCATCGAAAACGCCGCAAAAGAACCGCACATTGTTGACCTGGCTAACTTTTTAAACTCGATGGGTGCTGAAATCAGTGGCGCCGGTACGGATTCAATTAAAATCAAGGGTGTACAATACTTAAGTGGAACAAATTACTCGATTATTCCTGATCAAATTGAGGCTGGGACTTACATGGTAGCCGCAGCTGCAACCGGCGGAGATGTTTTGATAAAAAATGTAATTCCTAAGCACCTCGAATCAATCACCGCTAAACTTCAGGAAATGGGCGTAAACGTAGATGAATTTGACGAAGCTGTTCGAGTTTATGTTAATGGTCCGCTGAACAAATGCAACGTAAAAACTATGCCTCATCCTGGATTCCCTACAGATATGCAGCCCCAAATAACGACTTTATTGTCAATGGCCAACGGAACCAGTATTGTTAACGAAAATGTTTGGGATAATAGATTTAGGTATACCGATGAACTAAATAGATTTGGAAGCAAAATTTCGGTTGATGGTAAAATTGCTGTCGTGGAAGGTGTTCCTGAATTAGTCGGCACCAGTGTCAGAGCACTTGATTTGCGCGCCGGTGCAGCTATGGTAATTGCAGGCCTTGCCGCTTCTGGAACTACGATAATCGAAAATGTTAAGCATATTGAGCGTGGATATGAAAATATTGTTGAAAAGCTGTCCAACCTCGGTGCAGATATAAAAAAAGTATATGTTCCAGAAAACAATTCTATTCCTAAGGCATTATAAGTTATTAAATTTTTTATAAAACCTATAGAAACCTACTTTTTTGGTTTCTATAGATTTTTTATTGATATTGGGGGTAATTTTTTGTCACGTATATGTCCATTATTTAGCTCCAGCAAAGGTAATTCTACTTTTGTTGGAACCGAAAAAAGTGGCGTTTTAATTGATATTGGAAGAAGCGCTAAACAAATTGAACAGTCTTTGTCGGCTAATAATATAAATATAAATTCGATAAAAGCTATCTTCATCACGCACGAGCACTCGGACCATATCCAAGGGTTAAAAATTTTTGCATCCAGGTACAAATTAAAAGTTTTCGCAACCAGTGGAACAATAGATGCTCTTCGAGAAAAAGGTATTTTAACAAATAACTTTACTGTCGAAATAATTGATTCTGGCGCAGTAGAAGTCTGTGGAATGTACATAAAAGCTTTTAAAACTCCTCACGACAGTCGGCAAAGCGTCGGATACATAATAGATACATCTGATGATAAACGTGCTGCAATTGCCACTGATATCGGCTATATGACAGATTCTGTACGAAATGCCATTACTGGTTCTGACGTGGTTTTAATCGAATCAAATCACGACATTAGAATGCTTCAAAATGGATCTTACCCTTATTACTTAAAAAAACGAATTTTATCTAATATCGGACACCTTTCAAATGATGCTTGCGCCGCAGAATTGCCGAATTTTATAAAAAGTGGGACAAATAAATTTATTTTGGCGCACTTAAGTCAAGAAAATAACATCCCTGAGCTCGCACTCGAAACCTCAATATGCCATCTTTCTTCTCATAACATGACTCATGGCAACGACTTTCAACTTACGGTTGCACCTGTGCAAAATTTAGGCTCTGTAAATGTCAATTTTTAATATAAAAAGGGTTTAACCATGATTAAAATTAAAATTATCTGCATCGGAACGCTAAAAGAAAGATTTTTTAAGGATGCTTTTAATGAATATCAGAAAAGATTGTCGGCTTTTTGCAAATTTGAACTAATTGAGCTCGATGAATACAAAATAAAAAGCTGCCCTTCTGAGACCGAAATCGAAAAATGCCTGGAGCAGGAAGGTCTAAAAATATTCACTAAAATTCCCGATAGTTCTTACGTTATTGCGATGTGCATTGAGGGGACTGAATTAACTTCGCAAAAATTTGCCAAGCACATCGAAAACATTGCTGCAAATCAAACAAGTTGCATTTGCTTTATAATTGGAAGTTCATATGGACTGGCCAAAAATATCAAAAAACGTGCTGATTTTCTCATGTCAATGTCCGCTATGACATTTCCTCATCAGCTGGCACGAGTTATGTTGTGTGAGCAAATATACCGATCCTTTCAAATTTCTTTCGGTGGAAAGTATCACAAATAAAATTAAATTTACTTTATTTTTTAACAAATTTATAAAAGTTAAAGAATAATTCGTGAAATTAATTCATTTGAAAGCAAAAAACCTTTTGGAGTAAAACAAATCCCTCTATCATTTACAACCGTCAACCCGTGTTTTTGAAAATCTTTGGCTCTCTTTAAATAAGCTTCTGGAATATTAACTCCAAATCTATTTTTAAATTCGATATTACTTATCCCTTCACAAAGCCTTAGCTTTAGCATTGCATATTCCTCTGCCGTTCCACCAATCCCATCTTCAACAGCATCCAAATTTCCTGATAAAAAGTCTTTTATTGACCGAGGATAAAAAAATCTTTTTCCGTCGATAAATGAATGTGCCGACGGGCCTATTCCCAAGTACTCTTGAGAATTCCAGTATTTTAAATTATGTTGGCTTTCGCACCCTTCTTTAGCAAAATTTGATATTTCGTACTGCTTAAATCCATTTTTTTGCAGTTCTGATACCAAAAATAAGTACATATCAGCCTCTTCATCCTCGTTCTTTAGCTGTAAATTTGACTTATTTTCAAAAAACTGTGTTTCCTTTTCTATTTTCAATAAATACGCTGAAATGTGCTGAACTTCTTGCGATATGCAAAAATCTATCGACCTTTTTAAAGAATTTATCGTTTGTCCAGGTGTTGCTACCATCAAGTCGAGCGAAATATTCAAAAAACCTGCTTTTTTAGCTAAATTTATCGCATTCTCTACATCTTTTACAGAATGTCTTCTGCCTAACAAATTTAACTCATTATCAACAGCAGATTGCAAACCTATTGACAAGCGGTTAAAGCCACCCTCTCTTAGCCTATTAAAATCTAAAACAGGTAATGTAGTCGGGTTTATCTCTAGCGTGACCTCGTTCGTTGAACTTTTTAAGTAATTCCTGGCCACATCCATTATTTTTACCAAATTTTCACTGCCTATCAAACTAGGCGTCCCTCCACCAAAGTAAGCTGTATCAAACGAGAAGTGTGAATTTTCGCTATAATTTTCTAAAACTCTGCAAATTTTTTCAGTGTACTTATCAAGTACATCTTGTGCTGCACTCACAGAATAAAAGTCACAATATGGACATTTTTTCTCACAAAATGGAACGTGGATATACAATCCCAGCTGTTTCATAAAATCTCCTTTTAAATAATTTTGCACTGCGAGGGGCTCGGCAGTCGAAAAATAACATTTTTCGACTAATTGTTTCATGTACAAATTGCTGAAACAATTTTCACCAAACAGAGTAAAACTCTATTTGGTGAAGCTGAGCCCCTCTTATGTCACGCTAAAACTTTTATTCATCAAGCTTCAGCACGGACATAAATGCGTCTTGTGGCACTTCTACCGTACCAATTTGACGCATGCGCTTTTTGCCTTCTTTTTGCTTTTCGAGCAATTTTTTCTTTCTGGTTATGTCCCCGCCGTAACACTTTGCCAAAACATCTTTTCGCATAGCTTTCACGGTTTCTCGCGCTATAACTTTTCCTCCTATACAAGCTTGAATTGGCACTTCAAACAGTTGCCTTGGAATCTTTTCTTTTAACTTTTCTGCCATCTTTCTAGCGCGTGAGTAAGCTTTTTCGCGGTGTATTATAAATGAAAGTGCATCTACAATGTCGCCATTCAGCATTATATCAAGCTTCACCAAATCTGATTCCGCATAGCCTATAACCTCATAATCAAAGGAAGCATAACCTCGCGTTTTCGACTTTAACGTGTCAAAAAAATCATAAATTATCTCATTTAGCGGCAAAACATAATGAATATCCACTCTGCTATCGTCCAGATATTTCATGTCCTTAAAAATCCCACGGCGTTCTTGGCAAAGTTCCATTATATTTCCTACATAATCTGCCGGCGCATAAATGTGAGCATTTGTTATAGGTTCTTCTGCTTTTGCAATCAAGCCTGCTTCTGGATAATTCGTCGGGTTGTCGATATAAATAACCTCTCCGTCCGTTTTTGTAAGCTTATAAATTACACTCGGTGCAGTCGTAATTATGTCAAAATTATACTCTCGCTCTAAACGTTCCTGAATTATTTCCATATGCAAAAGCCCTAAAAATCCGCATCTAAACCCAAATCCTAGCGCTACAGAAGTTTCCGGCTCAAATGACAATGAGGCATCATTTAACTGCAACTTTTCAAGAGCATCTCTTAGATCGCCATACTTTGAGCCATCAACTGGATAAATTCCACAAAAAACCATGGGATTAACTGTTCTATATCCCGGCAACGGCTCTTTAGCAGGGTCTTTTGTTGTTGTAACTGTATCTCCAACACGCGCATCATTTATAGACTTTATCGAGGCTGCTATATACCCAACTTCTCCAGCTATAAGTTCATTTCTAGGCTCAATTGAAGTTGCATGCAAAAATCCACATTCTACGACATTAAATTTGGCTCCAGTTGCCATTAACTTTATCTCGTCGCCCAATTTTACACAGCCTTCTTTTATTCTTACATAAATAATTACACCTTTATATGCATCATAATACGAGTCGAAAATAAGTGCTTTAAGCGACTTTTTTGGGTCTCCACTCGGCGGTGGAACTATTTTTACTATACTTTCGAGCACATCTTTTACATTTTGTCCCGTTTTTGCAGAAACTAATGGCGATTCGTCCGCCGGGATTCCTATTATGTCCTCAATTTCTTTCTTAACACGCTCTGGGTCGGCGCTTGGTAAATCTATTTTATTTATAACCGGAACAATTTCTAAACCCGCGTCTACCGCAAGATATGTATTTGCCAAGGTCTGCGCTTCAATCCCTTGTGACGCATCCACAACCAACACTGCCCCCTCGCAAGCCGCCAAAGATCGCGAAACTTCATAATTAAAATCAACATGGCCTGGTGTGTCAATCAGGTTAAAAATGTATTCTTTGCCGTTGTCAGCTTTGTATAAAAGTGTTACTGCACGCGCTTTTATAGTTATTCCGCGTTCCTTTTCCAATTCCATATTGTCCAGCAGCTGCGCAGACATATCCCTCATTGAGACCGATTCCGTAAGCTCTAAAATTCTGTCTGCCAGTGTTGATTTTCCATGGTCTATATGTGCTATAATGCTAAAATTTCTGATTTGCTCGCGTGGAAATGACAATATACCTCACCTCAAAAATAATTCTATAAAAATTTTCATATGCGCGCTCGGTTTTGAGCGCCCTTAGCAAGAATTATTTAATAATTCTTGCAGACAAAACGCCGCCTTTAGATGTTTTGTCATGTTCAAAAATAATATTTTTGAACACAAGGGCGCCCCGCCACGAATTTGTACTAAAAATTATAAACAGTTTTTTTATTTCTAAAATCAAGCAGTAGCAGCGTTCCCAGTGCAACTGTAAGTACCGCTATCACCTGAGAAATTTTCAAATTTATTCCGGGAATAAACAAGCTGTCAGTTCGTAGTGCTTCCACGAAAAACCGTTCTACCCCATACCAAACAAGGTAAATCCAAAAGATTTGTCCATCGTAGCTTTTGTGTTTCACACTAAAAAAATGCAATAAAAAGAATCCTAAAGCGCACCAAATTGACTCATATAAAAAGCACGGATGGACCGGTATCCCTGCTGTATTTTCACTTGTCATACGAAAAATTGTGTCAGTTTGTGAACCGAAGGCTTCTTGGTTTACAAAATTTCCCCATCGGCCAACCGCTTGTCCGATTAAAAGTCCAAGTGCAGCCAAGTCTAATGCCGCCATTAAATTAAGTTTCTTTTTTTTTGCCACAAGAAGCCCACCCAAAAGGCCACCAATAATTCCGCCATAAATTGCGATCCCACCTTCATTTATATGCAAAATTTTAATAGGGTCTTTCCAGTAAACGTCACCTGGGAAAAAAATTACATAATAGAGCCTTGCTCCAACTACACCACATAAAAGCCCTGAAATAATCGCATCTGTCATTGAATTTGAATCCAGATTAAAGCGCTTACAATTTGCCAAAACATACCAAAGTGCCAAAAGAAATCCGGCACAAATAATTACACCATACCAGTGCGCCGTAAGGCTCCCGACACTAAAAGCGATAGGATTAATTTTAAAACTCAAATTCAGCCCCGGAAAATTAACATTATAAACAGTCGAAATCATCGTTATTTTTCCTCTTTGCCAGACATTGGCAAAACGACCGATAGCGAAGAATTTTTATTATCCAATTGATGTTTTAAGCGGTCATTTACTTGCTCAATAGTAGTGTTTGCAATACACTCAATCGCATGAAACAGTTCCCTGTTGGCAAAAGTTAGACTCATCATCGCGTTAGAAATATTTTCCGGGCTATTAAGCATTGCCACATTTCTGCCGTAAACTAACTTTTTAGCTCTGTCAAATTCCTCTTTGTCTATGCCATTTTTGTGAAGTTCTTCGATAGCCTCTTTGATGATCTTTGCGACCTTATCAGGGTCTTTTGACTCACCTGAAAAAATGACCGCAGCATATCCCACACCTTCAAAATATTCGTATCCAAATGAATCATTTATTAAATTCTCATCCAGTAACTTTTTATAAAGTTTTGATGATTTCGATGCCAAAGACTGCAATATAATATCCGTTTGTGCCAACTGTTCATCGGTTACGCGTTCTTTACCAACTTTTTCTTTAAAGCCCAACTGAAACGTCGGCATAGCAATTTCAAAGTGCTGTTCAACACGGTCTGTGACCACATTGTACGGCTCATCCGGAAAAATGCATTCTGGAACTTTGTTTTCATTTGGTTTAATCATCTCATCCACAATTTTGAATACATCTTCTGGCCGCACATTGCCCGCAACGCAAAGAATCATATTATTCGGATTATAAAAATCATTGTAGCATTTGTACAAATTTGCTTTATTAATCTGTTCAATTGATTCGATCGTACCCGCAATGTCAACTTTTACCGGATGATTATGATACATCGCGCCCAATAAATTAAACATCACGCGCCAAGAAGGGTCATCATCGTACATTTTTATTTCCTGGCCGATTATTCCGCGTTCCTTTTCCACATTTTCATCTGTAAAATATGGCGACTGAACTAAATCCAAAAGTATTTTAAGTGACTCCTCGAATTTTTCTGTGCATGAAAACAAATAACAAGTCATGTCGAAAGAAGTGTATGCATTGGCACAAGCGCCGGTCTTGGCATATTTTGCAAAAGCGTCACCATCTTCACTTTCAAAAAGCTTGTGCTCAAGATAATGCGCAATTCCGTCTGGAACCTTTGTCACATCGCATTTTCCGCAGGATTTGAAACTTGTGTTGATAGATCCATACTTTGTACCGATTATCGCATAGGTCGAGTTGTAGCCCTTTTTGGGGTACACAAAAACTCTCAAGCCAGATGAATGTTCAACGTAAAAATACTTATCACCAATTCGATTACTTTTTACTTCTTTAAAAATCATTCTACACCCTCCTCATTGCCAACTAACGCATAAACTGTGTCGAGAGTTATCAAATTTGCCGCGTTTATAACCTGTTCTCTCGAAACTTTATACATTTTTTCGATAAACTGTTCCGGTGGCAAAAATTCGTCATCAAAAGCCTGAGAAAGATAGAAATTCTCAAGCCCGCTCAAAAAGTCGCCAATAGTCCGATAGCTGTTGGCCAAACTTCTTTTGGTATCATCAAGCTCTGCGTCGGTAAAATTTCCCTTTTTAATTTCATCAAGCTGATTTAATATTTCGTCTTTCGCTCTCTTTAAATTTTTCTTTTCAACACCGCTCTGTACAAGCATTATGCCCTTATTTCTGTCATATTTCGCTGAGCAATAGTAGCACAAACTTAATTTTTCGCGAACATTCAAAAACAGTTTTGATTGAGGTGTAGCGCCAAACAATGCAACCGCTACTCTAACCGGCATAACCTCGTCATCTTGAAGCGCTGCACCTGTTCTAAAACCCATAACCAATTTTGACTGTGCAATATCAAGGTCATCATACTGCTCTTTAATTTTGGTTGCTTTTCTTATTATTTGAGTCTTATAATTTATAACATTTTCCCTATTTATTCGCGAAAAAGCATTTTTAAAATTCTCCAATGCAGAACTTTCATCTAAATCTCCCAACGCCATAATCTCAATTCTGGCTGTCCTTAAGGCAGTTTTCCACGCATCAAACACGTCTTCCGGAGTAAGTTTCAGAAGTGTTTCTTTGTCACCAAGCCTACTAATACCAAATTTTTCATCTTTGCACATAAGCTGCTCACAACGCGTCTTTGCCAGAATTCTTTTGTCATTGTATTCCGAATCAATCAACTCGATAAGCTGACGCCGTTCTTGTTCCACGATCTCTTGTTTAAATGCACCATTCTCTATCAGTGGATCAAACAAAACGTCGCAAAGGAGTTTTGTGAGCTGAGACGACAAATTTTCTTCATCGAGTGCAAATTTATTATCTAAGAATGAAACCGAAATCGTCAAAGCCTGCATATCTCCAATTTTACTGACATCTGAAAAAAGTGACGCACCGTAAAGATCAGCCAGCTTTTGGTTTAAGCTTGTAAAATTAGGATATTTTTGGCATGAATTTGTTAATACAAAAGGCAAAAGTGCATAACTTGAGGCAGTTTTGCTGTCGAGAGGCAAAAACATAGTAACAGAAACTCTGCCAGTTTTAAAGCGTTCATCTTTAATAACATTAAAGTTTACACCGTTACTAATTTCGCAATGAGAAAAAATTTTTTCCATTATAGTTCCTCCTATTTATAATTAACTCACATTTTTATTATACCATAAAATTTAGAAATTTATCTATAATAAAAATGCTAATAAATATCATTTATAATTGGTAAAATATTTGACTAAACAAAAATTTATGATAAAATTATATAATAATTGCCACAAAAAATTAAAATTTGAGCTTAGATGGATAAAAATAACAAAAGGTGAGGCACAAAATGAGTACAAATATCATTTCGGTATTGATAATTTCCATAAAAATAGTATTAGCACTTTTGAGCTTAATAATATTAATTTCCTGCTTTAAATCCATGAAAAACCGTGTCAGAGGTAAGTCTGCACTGATTATACTTCAAAACGCGCAAACCAAGCAAGAATTCCCCGTTTTTTACTGGGAAAACAGTCTTGGCCGAAGTAAAAATTGCGATATAGTCATAGATGACACGGCTATTTCTCGTGATCATGCCGTACTTTTTAGGCGGAAGGAAGGCTGGTTTGTTTCGGATACACATTCAAAATCTGGCGTGTTTGTAAATGGACAAAAAATCAAAAATAAGGTCAAAATAAACCTCAATGATACAATTTCTCTAGGAAGCACCACACTCTCCTTAAAAAAAGCCTCCGACTCACGTGAAATTTCTTCTTTTTCTGAAACACAAAGCAAAATTCATCCCCTAAAACCTGCAAGAAAATTATTTCTAGTAACGTTATTTTTGATCATAGCTTGCGCTCAGCCCATAATAGAAGCTCCAACTGTTAACTTTGATTCTGTTGCACCGATTCTAAGTTTTATTTTACTATCGTGGACATTTTTTTTCGTTTCAACAGTCATCATTAAACGCTGCACATTTGAGCTGGAGACACTTGCCATATTTCTTTCTGGTATCGGACTAACCTTGATAAGTTATGCGAACCCAGATGACGCTTTTTTGCAATTGGCTGCCATTGCCATCGGAATGATTTTATTTTGCTTTATTATTTGGTTTATAAAAAACCCGGATTTTATCTGTAAAATAAGGTTTTTAATTGTAATCTTTGCGATTTTATTATTTGTTTTCAATTTAGTCTTTGCAAAAGAGATAAACGGTGCTAAAAACTGGATAAAACTTGGGGCTTTTTCTATTCAGCCATCCGAATTTATAAAAATTGCGTTTATTTTTGTGGGCACGTCAACTTTGGACGAACTACAAACCACCAAAAATTTGACCGGATTTATTGTATTTTCTGCCATATGTATCGGTTGCCTTTTTCTCATGAAAGATTTTGGTACCGCTTGTGTATTTTTCGTAACATTTTTAGTTATCTCTTTTATGCGTTCCGGAAGCCTTCGTACTTTAATTTTGTCGTGCTCCACTGCCATTCTTGGGGTATTTTTAATTTTAACATTCAAGCCGTACATAAAAGACCGTTTTGCTGTTTGGGGCCACGTTTGGGAACACATGAACGAACTGGGATATCAGCAAACGAGAGTTTTGACATATAGTGCGAGTGGTGGTCTATTCGGCGTTGGTGTGGGAAATGGGCATTTAAAAAATATTTTTGCCGCTACGGGAGATCTCATCTGGGGTATGATCTGCGAAGAAATGGGACTAATTGTTGCTGTAACTGTCGCTTTGATCATTGCTGGATTTGCATTTTTTGCCCGTTCACAAAGCACTAAAAGTCGTTCAACATTTTACTCTATCGCCTCTTGTGCAGCCGCAACTATGCTGGTTTTTCAGGCAGCTTTGCATATCTTTGGCACTACCGATATATTTCCTTTAACTGGAGTAACTTTACCTTTTGTTAGTCACGGTGGCTCAAGTATGATATCTTCTTTTGCGCTTTTGGCTTTTATAAAGGCTGCTGACGAGCGCACTTATGCTCTTAAAAGATACTAATTTTGATTTTTCGCAAATATGAAGGTGATTTTTCATGAAAAATACACGAACTCGTTCAATAGTGCTGTCTTTAATGACGTTGGCTTTTCTTTTTGGAATAGGCCTTTTTGTATATCGATTCGTTACGGCAGCTAGTCTTTGGGCACTTAGCCCGATAAATAAACATTTTTCTGGGATTAATCTTTCGAGTGCTGGTAAAATTTTAGACAGAAACGGCATAATTTTAGCCCATAGCGAAAATAATAAACGAATTTATCACAACGACGAAACTACTCGAAAAGCGGTTTTGCATACTGTTGGTGACGACAACGCTCACATTGCCACCTCCATTCAAACATTATACCGCGACGAACTTTGTGGCTATAATTTTGTTTTTGGCGCCAATACTCCGGATTTCTTTAAACAAAGCAAAAATATCCAGGTCTCACTAGACAGCGAAATTTGCAAAACTGCTTTAACTGCTCTTGGAAGCCAAAAGGGCGCGGTGTGCGTGTATAATTATAAAACCGGAGAAATTCTTTGCATGGTTAGCTCGCCCACTTTTGACCCCTATCATCCGGAAGTTATTTCTAATGATAAATCTGGACAATATGAAGGTGCTTACATCAATCGCGTTTTGAGTTCATCTTATGCACCAGGTTCTGTATTTAAACTTATAACCAGCGCTGCCGGTTTAAATTCATTCAGCGACATGGAAACCAAAACTTATTCTTGCCAACAAGTCGAAACAGTAAATGGCAAAAAAGTCACCTGCATGGGGCACCATGGTGACATAAATTTGAAAAATGCGATGATGAAATCTTGTAACATTTATTTTGCCGACTTGGCTATTGCACTCGGAAAAAATAATATGACAAAAACCGCAAATTCAATGGGTTTTAATCGAAATTTTAAATTTGATAAAATCGAAACTAAAAAAAGCGTTTATGACGTTCAAAATGCAGACAATTATAATTTGGGATGGTCTGGCGTTGGGCAGTACAACGACCTGCTAAACCCCATGCACAGCGCTATTTTAATGGGTGCGGTTGCTAACTCTGGAACTGCTGTTTTGCCGCACATCGTTATGAATATTTTTTCTGATGACGACAATAAAACTAAAAATTATCTGGAAAACAAATCCACTGAAACCTTATTGGCTGAACCCGCCGCGAACAAACTTAAAGAAATGATGCGATACAATGTCACCGCAAATTATGGTGATTCGATGTTTCCTGGATTAAATGTTTGCGCTAAAACCGGTACTGCTGAAGTTGGCGAAGATAAAGAACCTCATGGGTGGATGGTAGGTTTTTCCTCAAATGAAGCCACTCCATTTGCTTTCTCTATAATCGTAGAAAATTCTGGATACGGCTCTAAAACTGCCGGTCCTATCGCTTCTAAGGTTATGAATTTAACTGCTAGAAGGTTATCTCAATAACGTTTTTCTCCTTGACAATGGCTCCAAAATTTGATATAATTTATATTGACTTTTTAAGGAGGTTGATTTCATGGAGAATATTTTAAAAACTGTTGACATTACAAAAAAATTCTCAAAAAAAGTCGCAGTTTCAGCTGTAAATATGAATATAAAAAAAGGTGACATATACGGATTCATCGGTAGAAATGGTGCAGGTAAAACTACTCTTATTAAAATGTTGGTCGGTTTATCTCAGCCAACTAGCGGTTCTATTGAGCTTTTTGACAGCAAAAATTTAAACAAGGCTCGGCGCAAAATCGGCACGGTTATTGAGGCTCCTGCTTTTATTCCGCACCTAAGCGCTAGACAAAATATGCTCATCCAATGGACTTTGCTTGGCTCTAAGGACAAGTCTATAATTGATGAAACTCTAAAACTCGTTGGCCTTGACAATGTTGGCAATAAAAAAGTTAAAAAATTTTCGCTCGGCATGAAACAACGCCTTGGCATCGCTATGACTTTGATGGGCGAGCCGGAATTTTTAATTCTTGATGAACCTACAAACGGTCTTGATCCTGAAGGAATTATTGAAATTCGTCAAATGTTAAAGAAGCTAAATCAAGAAAAAGGCTTGACTATTCTTATTTCTAGCCATATTCTTGGTGAATTATCTAAATTGGCTACACGTTATGGTATAATTAATGACGGTGTTCTTATCGATGAATTTACCGAGCAAGAATTAACTGAACGCTGCCAATCCAGTTTAATTGTTAAGGTAAATGACATTAATAAAGCTTGTGAAATTCTGAAAAGTGAGTTAAATACTGATAAGTTTTCTGTTCTTAATGAAAATACTCTTGAAGTTTTTGATTTCGTTGATAACCCCGGTAAGGTTAACAGTATCTTGGCCAAAAATGATATCATCATCGACTCAATTTCAAAAAAATCTGTTGACCTAGAAGACTACTTTATGAAAGTTATTGGAGGTAATAAAGATGCTTAACATATTAAAAACAGACTTTTATAAGGCTTTTAGAACACCATCCTTTTGGGTAATTTCAATCATTACTATTTTCTCTTCTCTAATGTCATCAATTGCAGTATTTTGGTTATATACCGCACCTGAATTTTCCGAATTTATAAGTGCAGTTCAACCAAACTTTTTTCAAACTGTACCGCAGGTTCTTATTGGATGTGTTTTTTTAATCGGCATTTTCGCTGTTATGTTTTCTGTTTCTGACTTCAACTATGGTACCATTAAAAACATTGCATCTAAAGGTTACAGGCGAGAATACATATATCTTTCTAAGTTCGTTACTGCCATAGGATTCGCAATAATAACCCTTTTACTTTCATTTTTAACTTCATTTATCACAGCTCAAATAATGGTAAATACAAAAATTTCGGAATTTTTTAAATATAACGAAGACTTTCACACCCTGCTTTCAAAGTATGCCCTTTCAATCGTCGCATATATATCTATTGCAATTCTTTTAGCTATGCTATTTCGTTCTTTAGGTTCTGCTCTTTCAATTTTTCTCGTTTTTTTCTTTTTAGAAAACAGCGCAGTTCAATTAATAAACAAGTTAATTCACAACATTTTTAATTCAGATTTCTCTGTTGCACCTTATTCTATTAGCGGTGCTTTTACCGACCCCGATAAAACTGTTCAAGGCGTGATTGTTGTACTTGTTTACATCGCAGCTGCAACCGCGATTGGGCTGTATACATTTAGAAAACGCGACATTAATTAAAGAATAAATTCCTTGAAATAAAAAGAGACTGGCATAAAAGTACCAGTCTCTTTTTTATAAATACAAAAGCTTAGACAAATATTTTATAAAAACAAGCGCAATTAAATCTAGATGATATTAATACAATTATAACCTTTTTATTACCCATTGCAGATATAATGCTCTCAAAAATTAATGCCATGTGCGCATAAAAAGAATTTCATCTGCCCTTTATCGGCTTTATTTGCCATATGCTGTACGAAATTTCATAATAAACAGAAAAATTAAAAAATTCACATCAAAAAATACGAACGCGAAATAGATTTTATTGGCGGAGGAAGAGGGATTTGAACCCTCGCGCCGGTTACCCGACCTACTCCCTTAGCAGGGGAGCCCCTTCACCACTTGGGTATTCCTCCAAATAAAAATTAAACTTAAAAAATCATTTATCAAAAAAACAAATCATCAAAAAATGTCAATTCGTTTAAAAATAATTAAAATCTGTAAGCTTCAGAAAAAAAAATATTTTAAAGTGTTAACCAGCTTGCCTTCCTCAAACAACTTTTTGATTTGCTCTTTGTTCATCCACTTAACCTGTGCAACTTCATCAGTTGTAGCTTTTTCAAGTGAAACTGACCCGTTATACTCAAAAAGCCATATATCTCTAATGTCATGGGAGTGTTCTCTTACTTCAGAAAATAATAAACTTCTCGAATTAGAGGATAATTCTACTCCAATTTCTTCTTTAACTTCTCTCAAAGCGCCAGTTAAACTATCTTCTCCCTTCAAAACCGAGCCTCCAACGCATTCCCACTGAAGCGGAAATGTAGGTCGATTGAAATTACGCTGTGAAATCAAATATTCCTCTTTGTTGTTGCGAATCCATACATTAACAACCAAATGGTAATAGCCGTCTGAAATTTGTTTCCCTCGAATATGATCTCTTCCAGCCAACTGTTTATCCCTTGTGTATAAGTCCCACAACTCCATTTGGTCGACCTCCAAAATTATTAAAAAACAACAACATTGGCGGAGGGGAAGGGATTCGAACCCTTGGTTCCTTTCGGAATCACTAGTTTTCAAGACTAGCTCCTTAAACCACTCGGACACCCCTCCAGAGCATCCCTTTTTATTAAATATAAGATATCATATAAAAAAATATTTGTCAACAGAAAAAAAAATATATTTTTATCGAAAAATGTTGAAATTTTTTCACATTATTATTATAATAAAAATGTCGAAAATTTTCACATTATATTATAATTTTAAGGGAGGTCATTTAAAATGACGTGCATTACTAATATTTACAAAAAAGAATATTCTGAAATCGCTGATATTCAGAGTAAAAAAAATGTATACTACAATTTAGTAAAGACGATTTCGGATAACTTAACTTATTTTGGCATAGAAATTATTTTAAAAAATGGCATTAATAACCCAGAAGAAGCCTTTTTTGATGGCATTTCGGAATCAGAAAATTACGTCAGAAATATAATCAAATTCCTTTACGAAAATTCAATAAAACCTGATGTTTCTTTAGAAATAATAAGCGATTTAGTTTCTGAAATGGAATATATCAGTTGAAAGAATGTTTTCTACAAGATATATTATGAAAAAATTCACTTCAAATATACCAATTTATCATCTTTTATGTTTATAAAATACATCATTACATTAGTTTTTAAAAATAAAAATTCCTCTTCCTTTTAGAGCGAGATCACACACCTCGTTACCGCTAGAATATTTAGCGCTTGCTCACAGCTGATAGACATCTTTGGTTTAAAATTGCGCTCAAGAGAACATCATCTACGTTTTTTCTTTTATATTTCTTTTTCGAAAACTTAATAATTTCATAAAATTTTACTCCAGTCAAACAAAAAAGCTATATACAGCTTTTTAATCATTTTTAAAATAAATCTGAATAGCTTCCAGTCCTTGCTAATATTAACGTCAATTTTTCTTCTTTCAAAAGATAAACAAGCAACCAATCTGGTTGTACGTGGCATTTTCTAAAACTTTTATACTTACCAACTAACTCATGGTCTCGATATTTTTCTTCTAAAGGTTCCTACATTGCTATTTTTTTCACTACTTCTCTGAGTAACTCAAGGTCTTTCTTCGCTTTTTGAGTAATTTATAGTCTTTTTTAACCTTGAAGTCAATTTTACTTCTAACATTCCTTATCAAGCTCCTCAAAAAGTTTATCAATGTCGTTATAACCTTTGCCTTTTGGGCTAATTTTCAGTGCCTCCTTCATCGCTTGTTCAGTCTCAAAATTATATTTTGGAAATTTAACTTCAAAAAGCAATCTACCGTTTAAAACTACCTGGCTAAAAAATATTTTAACTGCTTCTGCTGCCGACATTCCTTTTAAAATTTCATCAAGTTTGGGAAATCCAGTATAAGAACGATTTTCTAAATCTTTGTCAGTGCTTTTACAGCTCTCTAAAACCTGATATCCAACATTATCTTATACTTTGAAGTTGCTTTCTGTGCCTTTCTAAAAGTAATTCATAAATCTCACCCATAGCCTCGTCAGCAACTTCATTTGCGTTTTCTGCAGTTATTTCGTCAAAGGCTAGTTTTGCCAATTTCTTGGAGTTTTCGAGCCTTATGCGAATTAGACACAATTTCTGCATAATGCTCCACATTACTGATAGAGGGAGTTATCTTCTGCACATTGAAGCAATAATTTTTTCATTTCGGCTCGACTATAGCTACCATTAGCAGTGACTTGATTCAAAACTGTCACAAAGTCAATTGGCTGGCCATTTCTTGATAGTTCTAAAATTGACTCGTAACAGCTTTTTTAATCTGTAAAATAAAAATCCTCAGCCTTTAAGATGTCAATCATTAAACTTAAGGACTTTTCCTCTAGTATTATTGTTCCGATTACCAATTGTTCCGCAACCTGTGTTATTTCGCTATTAAAGCACATACATCTTTCACCGACTTTCCATTCGCATTTTAAGTTGTTGATACCTTTCTCTAAGTTTCTTGCCAGATAAGATATTGCTGCGCCAAAAGCTATCATTCTGGCACCAGTCGATGACTTCAGCAATGTCATCAGCGTCAATTTTGTCTCTGCGAATCATCAAGTCAAAGTCTTTTGCCCATCGCTGGCGTTGAGATTCATTTTGCGGAAATTTTGAATTATTTTCTGTGATACATTTTTCCAAGAATTTCGCCAGCAAATATGGGTCACTATCGGTTTCAAAAACTTTCTTTTTCTTAACCCTTTCGTCGTTGATTTTGGACTTTTCAAAAATCTGCGACGAAGATATATTGTTATAATCTTTTTTATATTTTATATCTTGGCTGTTTTCGACTAGGAGGTATGGTTGTTCTTGACTATACCCCTGGTTATTTACGACTTCAAAACTGGTGTTTTGTGGTTCTTTTTGACCACCTTCCATACAAATTTTTATTTTTCTTTTTTCGACTTTTCTTATCTCTGAGTAGTAAGAAAAATTCGTTTCCAAGTAACCTTTTTTAACCAATAGATTTATTATCTTTGAAACTCGCCCTTTGCTCAGATTTAAAAGTTGTGCAAAATATTCATTGTTTGCAAAACAACCATCATCCTGCTCTGAAAGTGTGCTCACTACCGACAACACTATTTCTTCAGTGATATTCAAATCGTTCTGACAACAAATTTCTTTTGGTATCCAAATACCTTTAAAATCTCTTTGCATCAAAAGTTCCTCCCACTAAAACGGCAAATCATCAAATACAGACTCATTAGCTTGCTGATTTTCTTTTTCAGTGATAATTTCATAGACAATAAAACCTTTGTAATACTTACCGTCTTGCTGTTTTGAGTAATATTTTGCAACTAACCAAATTTCATCTTTGGACTTGTACTCTTTTAAAATACGCTTTGCAACTGCACCAAATGCAGTGCAGTCGGCAAAAGTGGGCTTGTTCCATTCACCGGTTTTTGGGTCTTTTCCGTTACTTAATTGCAGTGAAAACCTTATTCCATTTTGGCCAACTTTTTTAAATTCATCGTAAATTCTACCTCTGAAAATCACAGTGTTTAATAGCGATAGGTAATCCTTTGAGATAATCTCCGGATTTTTCCCCGCTCCGCACCGTGCGTGCGACTTTCACCGCACACGGCGTTCCACCAATATCACTTCTTTTTGAATATATACATTAACTTAAAATCACATTTTTTGTTCAATTTGCTTGCTGCCTGCTTGAGCTTGCAGTTTGTTTAGTTCCTTTAACTGCTTTTCGTTTAGAGGCGTTATCTCCAGATGTTTTGATACGGTATTTTCGTCTGTTGCGTGAATTAGCTTGTGCATTGTATCCGTGATGAATATCAGGTTTTTGTATTCATCAGTTCCGCCCATGTGTATGGATTTTATGTGATGACAGTGCATTTTACCTATTTCAAGCACTTCGTTCGTGATTGCACACTTGCCTTGTTGACCCATGTAAAGAGAAATTCGGTTATCATTATATTCGATCGACCGGCCCTTTACAGGGTTTCGCATTATATAATGTAGTGTTTCCTCAAGCACTCCGTTCGGCTCTTCGTACAATTCCTTTTTGCCCTCTGGTGTGTATTGGTTTATACTTGATTTTTTGTGCATTGGATTTCTACTTTTGCAGTATCCTATGGGCATAATCGGTATTTCCGATGTCCACTTACTTGCTTCGATTTACCATATCTTTTTGTTAAATAACTATTCTTGATTTCGCCTTGTTTTGCAGTTGTGAGTCTGTTTTTTTATGACTGTGCTCACATTCCTCTGTATGCTTCTTAGGTTTATGCAGACATTGTTTGCTATTCCGTAGTAATTGTGGATTCCCATGACCATTGAGTTGTATACATTGACCCTTTTGTAGAGCTCTGCTTTGTCTTTGGGCTTCTGTATTAACTTTATTTGGCCTTTAAGCTTAGATTTTGCCAATCTCACGGCTTTATTGCTCATTTGGGCATTTATTACTTGCTTTTTGCCTTTCGTTTGCATTTTTAACTTGAACCCTAAAAACTCACTGTAGTTTCGTTTTAAGTTTGTTATACTTGTTTTTTCTTCCGATACCTGCAATTTACTTCGCCAACCCTTTACCGCCATTTTTATCTTGATGGCGTCTTGTCTTGTTCTACAAAATATCTTGAAGTCGTCAGCATAACGCACTATATACATTTCTTTGAGCTTAGTTTTTCGAAGTGCCTTGTATTCGTTGCCCAAATTTCTATGTCCGTTTCTTTTACTGTATTGCCGTTTCGATGGGTTCTTCATATTTTGCCATTGGTTCTGCCATTGTGAAGATATCCACCAGTCCAACTCATTCAGTACAACGTTTGCAAGTAGTGGTGATAGTATTCCGCCTTGTGGCGTTCCCTTACTCGGGTGGACAATTGATTTGTCGGGCATTTGTATTGGTGCTTTTAACATTTGTTTTATGATTTGATGCAACTTTGTGTCTCGTATTCCATGTCGCATAAGTTTTCGGTGATTGACATTATCAAAGAATCCTTTGATATCAAAGTCTACCACGTATTGCATCTGTGACCTTTGCACCAATCTTTCTACCTCTGCTATCGCATTTTCTGCACTTCTATTTGGTCTGAATCCGTACGATTCCTCGCAAAATTTTGCCTCACATATCGGTTCGAGTATCTGCAATATACATTGCTGAATGATCCTATATCTTGTATACACGGTATTCCAAGCGGTCTTGTCTTTCCATCAGGTTCTGGGGTTTCAACTCGCTTTACCTTTTTGGGATAATAATTGTTCATAAGGCTTTGGATAAATTTCACATATTCTTCTTCACTCATTTGAGCTAAGTATTCTATGTTTTTCTTATCCGTCCTAAATGTATGGCTGCCACTGTTCTTCTTGATTGCTCTATACGCTAGCTTTATGCTTTCGGGACTTCGTGTTTTGTCCATTAATTAGGTAAATACTTGTCCTTTTAAGCTCATTTCGTATAGTTCGTCTTGGGTTTGTTGCATGTCATAGTATTGAGTTATGGTTGCTTTGTGATTTTTAGTTTTCATATATACACCACCTCCGTTTGGGTGATAAATTCTATTGTCTTACTCGACTTTATGAATTAGTGTATATATTCTCATGTTTGTAATACTGGCTTGTGGCTATCCCTCTACTATGTTATCCATAGTTTCCCTGGTACTGTTCCACTACTTTCAGTCGAATTAAACTAAGTTCCCCTGGCTTGCTTTGTTCAATTGGAGCCGTTTCCTTAGTAACAGTCCTCTGCAATGGGTTTTTAACTGTTCCGACCTTTCCACGTTCCGATAATCCTATCATTGGCTATACTTAGGTGCTTCCTTTGAACCTGTCAACTTGAGCGTGCCTTTAACACGTTATGGTTTTTCATAGTTACAATTTTTACTCAACCACTTTGACCTCGCTTAACGAGATATACATTTCTGTACATTAAACTTTTAGACTCTTACATTCAGAAGTTCGTCAGTCTTCTCAGACATTCTCACCATATATATCCGACACCCGGCCTATCACACACTTGACTTCCTCTAGTTTGCATTTCCACAGCTTACCCTGTTTGGGTATACTCTCAGCCGACTTCACCAAGCTTTATACAACTTCTCTATTGCACGGGTAGTTGTATATCGGAGTATCAGTGCAAGCGTTTCGGGGCGTTACTCCCTCATTCCACTTGTCGGATTATCAGTTCTCCTAAATTTTCTTCTCTTTTTCTAAATTTCGATTTAGTGCCTAATCTTTTCAATTAGGAACGTGTCGCACCATAGCAATTACCGCTGTAAACCTCTTTTTC
>FR883884.1 GCA_000435275.1 Clostridium sp. CAG:557 | reverse complement strand
TTCTTTTGATTCTTAAGTTCGGGCATTGATGCGCGCGGTATAGTGCGGGCGGATACTAAGATTTTGTTGTGTATATTATGGTAAGAAATGTGTTTGTTAATGTGCTTTGCAGCGATTTTTGTAAAAACTATTGAAAAAATTTTTTTATGTGTTATAATTATGCGTTAGTATAGTTGAATTTGGTAATAGACTAATTTATACAACTCATTAGTATAGAAATGTTTTTAAAATTTATTTATAAATTTTTATTTTTAGGAGCGATTAAAAAAGTGAATATAAACTTAAAGAAGGTCATTCCGATGGTGTTATCTGCTTGTATGGCAATGCCGTTTGTTTCTGGTTGTGAAAATAAGAGTTCTTCGGATAACAGCTATGACCTTTATATTTTTAGTTCTAAGGGCGAGATAACTTCTCAATTTGAAGAATTATGCCAATTGTATGAGAAAGACACAGGTGTTAAAATTAAACTTCAGCAAATTGGCTCTGGTACAGAACATAAGGATACTTTGCGAATTCAGATGAATTCTTCTAATAAACCTGGAATTTATTCTTTGCAGGGATTACGTGAGCTGTATGAATATGAGATGAGCGGTTCTGTTATAGACTTAAATAACGCTTCTTCTTCAGAATTTAAAGCGCTGGCGGACGCGGTTCCACAAAATTTAAGATTGACATCAGATGGAAAAAATAATTTTGGAATTCCATACAACATCGAAGGCTATGGATATATTGTTGACAAACAGATGGTGGCAGATTTAATTGGTGCTGAAAATGTAGAAGCTTTTGTGAAGGATATGAAAGCAGCTTCTTATGAAGAATTTGGAAATTTTGTAGTTACTTTGAGCAATTACATAAAAAATAGCAAGTCCCAATTCTTTGCTTTAAATAAAAATATCTATAATTTAAATTCATCTAAAATTGGTCTGGCTAAAAATTTGACAGGTGTGTTTTCAGTTGCAGGGTCAGAACCATGGACTTTTGGCGACCATATGATGAACATAGCTTTGAATGCTGTATTTAAATCTTCAAGCGATTTTATGAATGCAAATGATTCTCAAATTGATGCGATGAAAAGTGCATTTACTAAGTATTTGCGTGCACTTGATTTGAAAACATCTTACGCAGCAGGTGATAATGAAGAACTAAGGCGTGGAGCTCAATTTATTAACGTGACTTCAAATGATTACAACAAGGCAATTCAGAGGTTTGCTGAGGGAAAAGCACTGTTTATAAAACAAGGCAACTGGATACTTCCGAATATAGAAAAAATTAATCCGCAAATGTTAAACCGCCTAATGTTTTTGCCGGTAAAAATGCCGATTTCAGCTGAAGACGTAAAATGCGATGGTATGACTGTCGAAAAATTAAACAGTTCAATTCCAGTGTATGTTCCAAACTATTTTGTGATAAATCCTAAGGTAAGCGAGCGTGAACAAAAATTAGCACAGGACTTTTTGGTTTGGCTCAATACATCAGAAACTGCACAAGATTTTGTTATAAATAAGTTTGGCTTTATTCCGTACAATGCGAAAAATGATTTAGTACTGAAAAGTTCTTTAAATAATTCTATTTTAGAGTATCAGCGAGAGGGAAAAACTTTAGCTGCAATATATCACGGAGCACCTGAAGCTTGGTCTAAAGAAGCCGTTTCAATGAAGATTATGGAGAGCCTTTTGACTAAAGGAAATTGGTCTAGTGGTGATATGGAAAGTATCTCTAATTTTGCGGCAGAGACTTATAAACAAATGAAACTAAGGTAGTTTAACAGAGGTTTTTGTTATGAATAAATATTATAAAAAGTGGTTTTTACCACTATCTGCCCCTGCAATTATATTATTTTTCTTAGTGGTTTTTGTTCCATTTATCATAGGAGTTTTTTATTCGTTTACAGCGTGGAAAGGCACATTTTTCTTAAATGGCAAAATTGCTACAAGCAATCCTTTTGAAGCTTTTGTGGGGTTGCAAAACTATGTGGACGCTGTTAATAATGAAAAATTTCAGATTGCTTTCGGTAATACAATCAAGTTTACGGTAATTGCAGTTGTTGCTATTAACGTGACAGCACTGCTTTTGGCACTGATGCTAACCAGCATTAAAAAATTTGCTGGATTTTTTAGAGTGGTTTTCTTTATGCCAAATCTTTTGGGAGGTTTGGCGCTAGGCTTTATATGGCAATTTATTTTTGAGGTCGTTTTTTCTCAAATATTTTTTGGTCCAGATGGACTGGTTTCTGTTGAGTTTCTAACAAATATGACTCAAGGTGGACTAAAATCTATTTTTGCGCTTGTTATTTTAGTTGCCTGGCAGATGGTTGGCTATATGATGATTATTTATGTTGCTGGGCTTAACAACATTTCAGATGATTTGTACGAAGCGGCGCAAATTGACGGTGCAGGTGCGTTTACTAGATTTAGGGTGATAACCTTACCGATGCTTATGCCAGCATTTACGATTGTGTTTTTTTTGACCCTGGCAAACTGTTTTAAGTTACTTGACCAAAATGTTGCACTTACTAATGGTGCTTTTGGAACTCGATTATTGGCATTACAAATTTTAAAAACACCGGCAGATATGTCTCCACCCAATTATGGGCAAGCTCAGGCTCAGGCAGTTATTTTCTTTGTGTTGGTTGCAATTATAACGCTAATTCAGGTGAATATCACAAAGAAAAAAGAGGTGGAATTATAATGAAAAAAAATGTTTTTTCGACTAAAAATAAAACTTTAATTGGTAAAATTTTTCGATATGTTATGCTTGGAATTTTTGCTGTGTATACGTTGTTCCCACTGATATTTCTTTTTATTAATTCTTTTAAGAGCCAGTCAGAAATCAGTAATTCACCACTTTCTTTGCCGAGCCATTGGGATCTTACTCATATTAAAAATGCTTTTAGTCAAATTAATTTTTCTAAGTCAATTTTAATTACAGCATTTGTAACGATAGTTTCTGTTACGCTGATTGTTATAATTTCTTCGCTTGCAGCATGGATGCTTGTCCGCAATAAGTCTAAAATTTCGTCGGTTTTGCTAATGGTTTTTCTCTCTGCGATGCTAATTCCATTTCAATCAGTGATGTATCCGCTCATCGATATGGCAGATAAATTTAATATTAAAAATTTATTTGGGCTTATCATAATGTATGGAGGCTTTGGGCTAAGTTTATCTATTTTTATGTATCATGGATTTATAAAAGGCATTCCAAAGTCCATAGAAGAAGCTGCTATAATCGATGGCGCAAATATATTTCAAATATTTTTTCATGTGGTGTTTCCACTGCTTAAATCAACCACAGTTACAGTTGTTATTTTAAACGCAATGTGGATTTGGAATGATTATTTGCTTCCATTTCAAATTTTAGGCAATTCTGAGTTTAAAACGCTGACGTTAGAATTATATTTTGCCAAAATGCAAACGTCTCAATTCGGAAATCCCTGGGAATTGATATTTCCTGCTGTTTTGATATCTATTGTCCCTATTATCATCGTATTTTTATTTTTGCAAAAACATATTGTGAAAGGTGTTGCCGATGGTGCCCTTAAATCATAAATAAAATTCCCCTTCCTTGAAATCATCTCAATTACTAAGATGACTTGATTAGAGCGTGTTAACATAAAGAGATGACAAGCAAGAAAGTATCTGATATA
>FR883883.1:28705-112161 GCA_000435275.1 Clostridium sp. CAG:557 | reverse complement strand
GTACGTTCTTAATATTCTTTTTCAGAATTAAGATTTTTCCTCTCAAGAAAATTACGGGTCATAATAATTTGTCATCGTTGTTTAATTTTCAAGGTCCTGCGCTGCTGTTTGCTGACTTTCTTTCCTCAGCAGCGTGATTATTATTCTATCACACTGTTTTTTCTTTGTCAACACTTTTTTCAAAAATTTTTAAATATTTTTTTGCCCTCTTTTTTACCAAATCCTGCATATCTGCTGCATTTTCGAGGGCTTTTTTCAACAGCTTTTCTATATTATCATACCACGTTTCTTCTTGTCAACACTTTTTTCAAAAAATTTTTTCAAAAAATCTGAGTACCCAAACCTTTCCGTTTGAATGCTCAGTAGTAATCATATTCCATTTTCAATAATTGTTTTCTTCAAAACTTTTCATGAATAGATCACACACATTATCAGCAGCAATATTCGTTATTGCTGAGTCTTCATTTTTGCAAAACATCACAAAGTTGTCTTCATATCCTTGCGCAATAGAGTATTTCATCGCTTCATCTTTGTCATAAAAAAGCTTAACGCCTTGCCCATTTTTAGAATCTACATAAATAACAATGTTTTCCATCTTTTATAAATTCGTAAACTAATCCGCCTGCCACAACTTGTTTTTCCTTCGTGTTCACTTTATTCAAATCTTTTTCATTTGCCATTTTTATTCTTCCTCTCTATTTTTTGCTTCACTAAACCAGTTTTAGATATTTAATTTTAACATAATTTCTTTCAAAATATCAATATATTTTTTACTTTTAGCAATTTTTATCAATCATCGGCAAAAAAATTATATCAAATTAACTACTAATTAAAAATTTGAAAATAAAAACTACAAAAATTTAACCTCATTAAGTATTGAAACAATAATGTTATTGATGTATAATTTAGTTAAAGCATAGCAGAATTTTAAAGAAAGGGGGCTTTTAAAGTGTTAAATTTTAACAATAAATTCAGCACAAATAGGCGTACTCGTATTATAATTCTTTCCTCTATCGTCACAGTCATGGCTATAAGTTGTGCATTTTGGGCCACAGCAAATTGCATTAACTCAAACAACGAGAACCCAAACACCGCTATTAACGTTTGCGACACACTTACATCAACCGAAACACAAAAAGAAACTGTTACCGACGAAAAAAGTTCTAATCAGCCAGAAAAAAATTCACCAAATGCAGAAAGTAACTGCCCAGCAAAGTCAAATAAAGATGAAACAATCAAGTCTCAACAAATAAATGAAGACTACACAAAATTATATCCACATTTATACTGTACTCGTCCTGAATCGCAAATTATTCCAGAAAAAACTATTTTTCTAACTTTTGATGACGGTCCGTCTGAACGAACATCTGAAATATTAGAAATTCTGCGTGAAAAAGGTATAAAAGCAACATTTTTCGTAACAGGCAATACTTCCTCAGCTGGACGAGCCTTAATGAAACAGATCGTTGATGAAGGGCATGCTATCGGCATCCACACTTACACGCATGAGTTTAGACAAATCTACTCTAGTGTAAATGCGTTTCTAGATGACTTTAATAAAATTTATAGCCTTATTCACGATGCTACCGGAATTAAACCAACAATATTTCGTTTTCCAGGAGGTTCAAAAAATAGCTTTAATAAAAACAATTATAAAGAACTTACCACAGAGATGACCCGTCGTGGATTTGATTATTTTGATTGGAATTTGTCAGTTGGAGATGCTGTCAGTCGTACACCTACTCCAACTCAAAAGTGTATAAACAACGTACTTAATTTTTCAAAAAATTGCAATCACGGCGTCGTTTTAATGCACGACGCAAAACCTAAAGTCACAACAGTTGAAGCGTTGCCACATATTATCGATGGCTTAAAAAGTCAAGGATTTACTTTTGATAAACTCTCTAATAATATCGACCCAGCCCCATACTCACTTGTAAAACCATATAAATGAAAATTTTTAGCAAACTGCAGAGCGGGGCATCTCAATTTTAATTTAAAAATTAAAATTGAGATGCCCCGCAACGAGCTAAAAATTTTCTAATAAGTCAACAATAACCGTCCTAAATTTCTAGTAATTTAATCATTGTCTAATACAAATTTGCAAAATGAATTCATGCCGCACCGACCACATTGAGGATTTATCGCTTTGCAAACAGCTCGGCCATGCAAAACCAGTCTGTGACAAAAATTATTAGATTCTTCAGGTGGGAGAACTTCTCGTAAAATCTTCTCTATTTTTTCTGGATTTTTTAAATCATGAAACCCTAATCTGCGAGTAATTCTCATACAATGAGTATCAACTACTACGGCTGGCTTTCCAAAGATATCTCCAACAATTAAATTAGCAGTTTTCCTCCCAACCCCTGGTAGTTTCACGAGCTCATCAATGGAATCCGGCACAACACCATTAAAGTTATCTATCAACATTTTGCACATATTTACAATATCCTTCGATTTTGTGTGATAAAATCCACATGATTTTATAAAGGGCTCGATTTCTTCGGGAGTTGCCTTTGCAAAGTCATAAACCGTTTTAAACTTTTCAAATAATGCCGGCGTGACCAAATTAACTCTTGAATCTGTGCACTGGGCCGCCAATCTCGTTGCAATCAATAACTGTAATGGATCTACATATTGTAGCGAACACTCTGCCAATGGATATTCCAGTTTTAGTGCCAAAACTGCCAGTTTAGCTAATCTTTTATTTGTCAAAAAAATCCCTCCTATTCACATCCATTTTATCGCGAAATCACATTATCGTAAAGGTATTTTTTATTTTTAGCAAAAATTTTATATATTTTAATTCAAACTTATTCTTTATTAGAAAAATTATTAAGCTCTTCTGTTTTGCAATAAAGCTGTAATATTTTTTGAAAAAAAGTTACAGTTATCTTGCAATGAGAACCTAAAAAACATTTTCTATGTATATCAAGCTTAGAACTTCTCGGCCCCGACGTTAATGTAATTAAATGCATTTATTTGTCATTTTTCAAATTATTTTGATACATATTTTTAATATTTTTCTAAAAAAGCCTTTACAAATTAAAATAAATATGATATATTGATACTCGAGATTGATTTTACCTTTTTCATTCTCATAAATTCCTTTTCTTTAGTGTAAGTGCTCTTTTATGAGCACTTATTTTTTTGTAAACATTTTAAGTAAATAAAAAACCGATAAAAAATACATTTTATCCCTCCTTATGGCATATAAAATACATAGGGAGGCTGTACATATGTTCATATTTTCAATAAAAACTTCAAAACGAAAACTTGTAATGCACCTTGGCTTAATAATTGCATTGATAATCATTTTGGGAATTTTTTTTGCCACGTTAAATGCTAGCGACAAAGAGGCTGTATGTCCTATTGGCAAATATAATCTGTGTGTAAAGGATAATGAAGGCCGAATTGAATTTTTATCGCAATTTGGTTGGACGGTTTCTAATGAGCCCATAGAAATTACAACCGTAACAATTCCATCAGAATTTAATTCTACATACGAAAAATACAATGATATTCAGCGTGAACAAGGGTTAGATTTATCTAAATATAAAGAAAAAACTTGCACACGCTACACTTATCAAGTGTTAAATTACAAAGATGCCGCTCAAGGTGTACGTGCAAATGTCTTAGTACTTAATGATAAAGTAATCGGTGGTGACGTTTCTTCTGTATTATTAAACGGCTTTATTCACGGCTTTTGCAATCCTGACAAAATCAACGCTTAAACTTTTTCTTCAACTATAAAACAAAAGCCATTTATACAAACTATATTAAAAAAATTTATTTAAAAATGTATTTTAATTTTCTACAAAATCTGCTATTATAAATATTATGAGTTTTTTAAGAAAAGTGAAAAATTACATCAGTACTTTTATAGTTGGAGGATAATTATGGCTAAAGTAACATTAAAAAACGTATGTAAAACTTACGATGATAATGTGGAAGCTGTTAATAATTTTAATTTAGAAGTCGGTGACACCGAATTTATAATATTTGTTGGGCCATCTGGATGTGGAAAATCCACAACTTTGCGTATGATAGCCGGCCTGGAAGAAATTAGTAGTGGAGAGTTGTTCATTGGCGACAAACTTTCAAACAACGTTCCTCCAAAAGACAGAGATATTGCAATGGTTTTTCAAAATTACGCTCTTTACCCTCATATGTCGGTATTTGATAATATGGCATTTGGATTAAAACTTAGAAAAATCTCTAAAGAAGAAATAAAAAGGCGCGTAAATGAAGCTGCTGAGATTTTAGGAATCTCTCATTTGCTTGATAGAAAACCAAAAGCTTTATCCGGCGGCCAACGTCAACGAGTTGCTTTAGGACGTGCTATCGTTAGAAATCCAAAAGTGTTTCTTTTGGACGAACCATTATCAAATCTTGATGCAAAGCTTCGCACTCAAATGCGTACAGAAATCTCAAAATTACATCAAAGATTAAAAACAACATTTATATATGTAACGCACGACCAAACCGAAGCTATGACTATGGGCGACAGAATTGTTGTCATGAAGGATGGAAATATTCAGCAAATCGATACTCCTCAAAACTTGTATGAAAAACCTTGTAATGACTTTGTTGCTGGATTCATCGGAACTCCGCCTATGAATTTTATCGATACCACATTAATTAAAGAGAAAAATAAGTTTATTTTGACTTTTGAAGACGTTAAAATAGAGCTGCCGGATGAAAAAAACGTAAATAATATCTTAGAAAATTATTTAAATCAACCCGTTACCATGGGAATTCGGCCAGAGGCACTTTATACTGACGAAAGCCGACCCGCTAATAAATGCCTTGGCAAATTTAAAGCTGAAGTGGAATTAACCGAACTCATGGGGGCAGAAACTTATTTATACCTAACCGTAAATAAGAACTCGATTATTGCTAGAGTAAAATCTGACACAACAACTAAATCTGGTGACTCTTTGGATGTTTACATTGATGTGTCTAAAATTCACATTTTTGATAAAAATTCCGGCAAAACCATAATAAATTAAAAAATAATTTGAGAGCAACAACTAATTTTTTGTATTTGTATGAAAAAATTGTCGTTGCTTTTAAAATTTTTTTGAAATTATTTGTATAAATTGTTTTGTCTATTTCAACTATTTATTTGCAGAATTACAGTTAAATAAATATGTATTTCATAGCAAAAATTTGAGTTCAAAATTTATTTTGTAAAAAAATATTCTATGTCTCTATAAAATCAACAAATTTTTTCGATAAAATAGTTGCAATATCCTCAATATTTATGTAAAATATAGTTATGTTTATTTTTATTATTAAACTATTTGTAAAAATACCATTTAAGTAAACATTAAAATTCTAAACAGTAAGGAGTTTTTTTATGTCTAACAGATTATTTCAAGGTATTGTTCACCAAATGCACGATGCTATCGGCAGAACTATCGGAGTTATTGACGAATCTTCAGTAGTTGTTGCCTGCAGCGACCTCGATAAGATTGGCGAAGTTAGAGGAAATATCACGGCAGACTTTTTTAAACCGGCTTCTACTTTCATTATCAATGGTTATACTTATAAATCACTCGAAAGCAAAACCTCTGCTGAGTATGCTGTTTTTGTAAAAGGTGACGATGAAGCTGCACAACGTTATGTTTCAATTTTGTCCATATCATTTGGTAATATTAAACAATTTTACGATGAGAAATATGACCGTGGAAACTTTATTAAAAATGTTATTCTTGACAACATTTTGCCTGGTGATATTTACCTTAAAGCTCGTGAACTTCATTTTAATGTTGAAGCTACTCGCGTTTGTATGTTGGTTAAAATTCACTCAAAATCTGATGTTTCTGCTTATGATGTTCTTCAAAGTTTGTTCCCAGACAAAAATAAAGACTTTATTATCAGCGTAAATGAGAGCGACATTGCTGTTATAAAAGAAGTTAAAGAAGGCATCGAACGCGAAGACCTTGAGCAACTCGCTCAGTCTATTGTGGACACCCTCACCAGCGAATTTTATATTCATTGCTCTGTTGGAATCGGCACTACTGTATCTAATATTAAAGGTCTAGCTTCTTCTTTTAAAGAATCTCAAATCGCAATCGAAGTCGGCAAGGTTTTCGATACAGAAAAAGTTATCGTAAGTTATGATAATTTAGGAATTGCCCGTCTCGTTTATCAATTACCTACAACTTTGTGCGAAATGTTCTTAAATGAAGTCTTTAAACGCGGATCTATTGACAGTCTCGATCAGGAAACTTTATTTACTATTCAACGTTTCTTTGAAAATAATCTGAACGTTTCGGAAACTTCTCGTAAATTATTTGTTCACAGAAACACTTTAGTATATCGCTTGGAAAAAATCAAAAAGTTAACCGGTTTAGATTTGCGCGAATTCGAAGACGCTATCGTATTTAAAGTGGCTTTGATGGTTAAAAAGTATCTGTCTTCAAACCCGGTTAAATATTAATAAATAAGAGTTAATCAAAAATATAAAGGAGTAAAAACCATGATAGAGTTCAAGAATGTATCAAAAGTTTACGCTAATGGTACGAGTGCTCTTAAAAATATAAATTTGCACATTAAAAAAGGCGAATTTGTGTTTATAGTTGGTTCTTCAGGCTCGGGCAAGAGTACATTCTTAAAACTCATAATGCATGAGGAACTCCCTTCTGAGGGCACCATATACCTTGATGGAATAAATATTTCGCAGATTACTAAAAAAGAAGTCCCCTACATTCGCAGAAAAATGGGTATAGTTTTTCAGGATTTCCGGTTAATTGATAAAATGACTGTTTTTGATAACGTGGCATTCGCTATGCGCGTTACCGGAGCTTCTGAACGTGATGTTAAAAAGAGAGTTCCTTACATTTTGAATTTGGTAGACTTGCAAGACAAGGCTAATCGCCGCCCTGCAGAACTCTCTGGTGGAGAACAACAGCGCGTCAGTTTGGCTAGAGCACTAGTTAATAATCCGTCTATCATCATTGCGGACGAACCCACTGGAAACATCGACCCGGAAATGTCTTACGAAATCGTAGAGCTGTTGACTGAAATAAATAAGCGCGGCACTACAATTTTGATGGTTACTCATGAGCACGATTTGGTTCAGCATTTTGGCAAGAGAGTTATCGAGATAAACAGCGGTAATATCATGTCTGACAGCGAAAATCCGGAGGTGCATTATGAGGGTTAGTTCTTTAAAATATTTGTTGTCGGAAGGTTTTAAAAACGTTTGGAAAAACTGGATGATGTCTATGGCTTCCATTGGCGTTTTGGTGCTTTGTTTGTTGCTGACCGGTGCTGCTGCTCTGTTTTCTATGAACATAAGCAATGCGCTAAAATCTATCGAATCGCAAAACAGCATTACCGTCTATTTAAATGATGATGTCGAAACTGAGGCCGCTTTAGAAATTGGTGAAAAAATCCGTGTGTTACCCAATATTTCTAACTGCAATTTTTATTCAAAAGAGGAAGCTGTTGAGAAATTTAAAGATGAACTAGGCTCAATTTTTGACGGAATTAAAGATAATAATCCATTTCCGCATGCTTTTCACGTCACTTTGAGCGATATTTCTAAATATAACGATACCGTTGATCAAATCAAAAAAATCGATGGTATTGATAGTGTTGTGAATCGAAGTGAGCTTTTTGAAAAATTAACAAAATTTGATAAACTAGTATCGATAAGTGGTGTCTTCATCGTGGTAGTGTTGGGTCTTGTGTCACTTTTTATCCTGTCTAACACCATCAGGCTTACAATGTACAGCCGCCGTTTTGAAATCAGCATAATGAAATCTGTTGGCGCCACCGATTGGTTTGTTCGGATTCCTTTTATAGTTGAAGGTATCATTATCGGAATTATTTCGGCAATTATTTCCGCCACCATGCTTAAGCTCTTGTACGATGTTTTAATTGGCTACATAAATAAGATGATTCCGTTTTCGCATATTCCATTTAGCAGCGTTTCTTTGCCAATCTTTTTGGCTTTTATCGCAGCTGGTGTGGCGTTTGGTCTGATTGGCGGACTTATTTCGATAAGCAAATATCTAAAAAAAGAAGGAGGAGAAATTCTTGGTTGGTAAGAAACTTCTGTCTTTACTGATTTGTTTAAGTTTTTTCTTTGCCAGCAATTATTCTTCTAACCTTAAACCTAAAGTCGATGCACTCCCCTCTTCTTTTGACATTCACCAGAGCAAGTCCAAACAAGCTAGGTTAAAATCCAAACAAAATAGTCTTGAAAAAACACTGAAAGAAACTCAAAAAAAAGTTGGCGATAAACGACAACAGTACGACGTCGTAAATAGTCAAATATTGGCTACCAAGGATAAAAAATCTAAGTTAAACAGCAATATAGAATGTCTTAAAAGCAAAATTTCTAAAATTAAATGTGATATTGAAGCAAAAGAAATTGCTGTAAAAGAAAATACCGAAGTTCTTAAACAAAGGCTAGTTGCTATTTATAAAGCTGGCGAAGTTCATCTAATAGACATAATTTTTAACGCTAAAACTTTTGAGGAGTTTATTGACAAAGCCGAAATTATTACCAAAGTCAGCGAGCACGATAATCGTCTCTTAAATGCTTTGAAGGATGATATTAAATCTCTCGAAAATATGAAAAAATCTCTCGATGATGAGGAAGTCGAACTCGAAAGCGAAAGAATTTCTTTAACTACAACCGAAGCTCAGCTACAGGAACTTTTAGCAGAGAATGAAGCTATTTTAAAACAACTTGAAGGTGAACAAGCTGTCGTTCAAGCAGAAATTGATGAATCTGATGCAGAATATCAGCGAATTCAAAATGAAATTAACGCTTATCTCGCTCAAGAAGCTGAACGGCAACGAAAAGAAGAAGAAGCTCGAAAAAAAGCCGCTGCAGAAGCTTTGAAAAAAGGAAAGAACTCAACTAATATAGAAAAATTAAGTGTAAAGTCTTCTTCAAATTCAACCGGAAAGTGGATTTGGCCTGTTCCCAGTTGTAGAACATTATCATCACAGTATAATGAAAAACGTGGCAGTACATATCATAAAGGAATAGACATTGCGGGACCGAAAGTCTACGGCACAAATGTCGTTGCAGTCGATGACGGCATTGTTATTAAGTCTTTCAGTGGATGCTCTCACGACTACGGAAAGTTGCGCAGCTGCGGTTGCGGTGGAGGGTACGGCAATTATGTTATTATTGCACATGGCAACGGAAAAGTCTCAATCTATGGGCACTTATCTGCTGTTAATGCCTCTAAAGGCCAAAAAGTGAAAAAAGGCGAAAAGATTGGTGAAGTCGGCACCACTGGATATTCTACTGGCCCGCATTTACATTTTCAAACCAAAAATAACGGTGTAGATTATAATCCTCTCAATGAGTATTAAACGTACTTATTTTTACGATACGAATGGTGTTTTTACTGTTCGTATTGTTTTTTACCAGTTTATCACCTCTTTTTTGAAAATTTTGTTGAATTTCTTGCGTATTTAAAATATAATCTTACTTGAAAAATACTTCCAAAAAATTTCGCTTAGTTTTATATTTCCATCTTGACACGTTCTATCAACTAGACTATAATTGGTATGTTGTTTAGAAAAAATCTTAATTAAAAAGGTGGTTTGTATAAAAATGACTAAACAAGTTTTGATGACTGATGAAGGACTTAAAAATTTAGAAGCAGAACTCGAAGAATTAAAAGCTGTTAAACGCAAAGAAATTGCTGAAAAAATAAAAGTTGCTTTGTCTTTTGGTGATTTATCCGAAAATAGCGAGTACGATGAGGCTAAAAATGAGCAAGCCATCGTTGAAGCTCGAATCGCTTCTATTGAAAATATGCTTAAAAATGTAAAAATAATCAACGAAGACGAACTTAGCACCGAAATTATTCATGTCGGTTCTAAAGTTAAGGTTCGTGACATTGATTTTGATGATATTTGCGAATACAAAATCGTTGGATCAAGTGAAGCTGACCCTGTTAATGGACGAATTTCTGATGAATCGCCTGTTGGCAAAGGACTTATTGGCCACAAAGTCGGAGAAAAAGTAGAAATCGAAACTCCGGCAGGTTCAATGTCTTACGAAGTTTTAGAGATTTCTAAATAAGCTTTTGGGCAGCAATTTATTAATTTTATGCTGCCCATTTTTATTTACTTAAATTTAAGGAGCTATCAAAATGAATGAAAATAATGAAAATTCTACATTAAATGCCGTTGAAGAACCGGATATTAAGAAACTTTTAAAGATTCGTCGCGATAAATTGAGTTATTTGCAGAATAATAATAAGGATCCTTTTGAAATTACTGTATGCAATCGCGATACTTATAATAAGCAAATAGTTGAAAATTTTGAAGAATTTGAAAATAAAGACGTTCATATCGCTGGCAGAATTATGAGCTGGCGCGATATGGGTAAAGCTTGCTTTATGGACGTTCATGACTGTACTGGTCGAATTCAGGTTTACATTAAGATAAACGACATTGGTGAAGATTTTTATAATGAGCTTTCTAAGTGGGATATCGGCGACATTATCAGTGTTGAAGGTTTTGTTTTTAAAACTCGACGCGGAGAAATTTCTGTGCATGCAAAAAATTTAACTTTGTTGTCAAAATCTTTATTGCCTCTGCCTGACAAGTTTCACGGCCTAAAGGACACAGACTTACGCTATCGTCAACGCTACGTTGATTTGATTATGAATCCAGACGTTAAAGACACTTTTATAAAACGTAGCAAAATAATTCGAACAATCCGTAAATATCTCGATGACAAAGGCTTTATTGAGGTTGAAACACCTATTTTAAATACCATAGCTGGTGGCGCTGCTGCTCGTCCATTTATAACTCACCACAACACTCTCGATTTAGACTTATTTTTGCGTATCGCTCCGGAATTATATTTGAAAAGACTTATTGTTGGCGGTATGGAAAAGGTCTACGAAATCGGCAGACTTTTCCGCAATGAAGGCATGGATATTAAACACAATCCAGAATTTACTACAATCGAGCTTTATGAAGCTTATGTTGATTATAATAAGATGATGGAACACACAGAAAATATCATAAATGCCTGTGCTAAAGCCGTTTGCGGCTCCGATGTGATTAATTATCAGGGCGAGAAAATTAATCTTTGCAAGCCTTTTAAAAGAATTACGATGATTGATGCTGTTAAAGAGGCTACTGGCATCGATTTTAGCGAGTTCATCGGCGACGACGAAAAAGCTGTTGAAATCGCTAAACAGTTCGGATTTGAAACTAATGGAAAAAACACCTGGGGCGATATTTTGAATCTGACATTTGAGGAAAAAGTTGAGGAAACACTGGTTCAGCCAACTTTCATTTACGACTATCCTGTTGAGGTTTCTCCGCTTACCAAGCGCAAAAAAGATAATCCGCATTTAGTCGAACGCTTTGAATTATTTATTACGCGCCGAGAAATGGCCAATGCTTACTCGGAGCTAAATGACCCGATTGACCAACGCGAACGCTTTGTACATCAGATGAAACTGCGTGAGGCCGGCGATGATGAAGCTAATTTGATTGATGAAGATTTTATTAACGCGCTTGAATATGGAATGGCGCCAACCGGTGGACTCGGCATTGGAATTGACCGTTTGGTTATGCTTTTAACCGATAGCGCTTCTATTCGTGATGTTTTGCTTTTCCCAACAATGAAGCTCAAAGAATAACAAAAAGACCGCGCGATATAGTACGGTCTTTGCAGGCCAGCGGCACGCGCAAGTGTGCCGCTGGCCTTTTTCACTTTTATAAAAAATATCTTACAACCGCTAAAATTATCAAAAGTATACCGGATAAAATCACAAAAACTTTAGAATCGATTTTTTTAAACGCAGTCAACTTTCGTCCGCAAAAGATGCCCAAACTAAAAAAAATAAACTGGCACAATCCTACCATAACCGGCACAAAAAAATCATTCACGCCGGAAACAGCACTGCTAATTCCCGCGCCAAATGAATCAATAGACAGCGCTACGCCCATGTAAATCGACTCTCTTATACCTACGCTTGTCGATTTTTCAACGTCACAATGAATCGGGTGATGAATAATTTTTATTATAATTCCAAGTGATTTTAAATTAAAATTCCAAACTTTCTCTGTTTTTTTTTCTTTATTTTCAACTTTTTTGTCTTCTCTGAGTGCCTGAACCAATATAACTGCACCCAGAACGCCTAACATTCCAGAACCGACCAACTTTGCAAGGTAGTCAGGCAAAAACAAAACTATTACATTGCCGATTCCTATAGCAATTGCTGTAAATAACAATGATATAAAACTAATAATAAGCCTTGGTATATTTGGTACTTTAATGTTTCTTAGCCCATATGAAATTCCGATTCCTAGTGCATCCATACTGAGCGATATTGCTAAAAGAATTCCTGATAAAAACCACATTTCACCCACCTCGAATGTATTTTTATCAATATATGCCATTTTGCAAATATTTGTTTATATACTGTACTCATAACTTTCTCCGCCTTTGAATATATATCATCATGGACAACAAATTTAAGGAGTTGACTTGATGAACTGGCATAATTTGAATGCACAAGACGTACTGAAAAAATTTAAAGTTAATCAAGATATCGGACTGAATAATATCTCTGTCGCACAAAAACAAGCTAATTTTGGAAAAAATATATTGAAAGAAAAAAAATCTAAAGGCATCTTAGCAAAATTTTTTGAACAATTTTCCGATTTTATGGTAATCGTTCTTTTAATCGCCGCTGCCATCTCGTTTATCACGTCCGCGGTCAAGGGAAGCAAAGATTACATAGATTCCATAATTATCCTTTTCATTGTTGTGATGAATGCAATCATAGGCGTTGTGCAAGAAAACAAAGCTGAAAAAGCCATTGATGCATTAAAAAAATTGTCTTCGCCCAAAGCAAATGTTATTCGAGGCGGGAAAAAGGTGATAGTTCCATCAGAAGAATTAGTTCCAGGTGATATTTTATTACTTCACACTGGTGATTTAGTCCCGGCCGACGCCAGACTGATTGAAAGTTATAACTTGAAGGCCGAAGAATCCTCTTTAACAGGTGAATCTTTGCCTGTTGAAAAGGATGCAAGTAAAACTTTTTCTGTCAACTCAAACTTAGGAGAACAGCGTAACATGGTTTTCTCTACCAGCACAATCACTGCTGGGCACGCTAAAGCTATCGTCGTCGAAACCGGCATGAACACTCAGGTTGGGAAAATCGCTGGAATGATAATAAATGAAAATTCCCTTCAAACTCCGCTTCAATTAAAACTTGAAAAAACCAGCAAAATTCTCGGAATTTGTGCAATTGCCATCTGCGCAGTGATTTTTGTCCTTGGAGTCGTAGAAAAAATTCCTCCTCTAGAAATGTTCATGATAGCAATTAGCCTTGCCGTCGCCGCAATTCCAGAAGGTTTGCCCGCCGTTGTTACAATTGTTTTGGCGATGGGTGTACGAAAAATGGCCGCAAATCGCGCTGTAATTCGAAAATTGCCTGCTGTGGAGACCCTTGGTAACGCAACTGTAATTTGCTCTGATAAAACCGGCACTCTGACACAAAACAAAATGACTGTCACGCAAATCTGCGATGAGGACGGTAAAATAAATTTTTCTTCAGAATTAGGTCAAAAAATTTTAACTTTGGGCGCACTATGCAACAATGCTTCAGTTTCTTACGCTAAAAAAGAATTTCATGCCATAGGAGAGCCTACTGAAAGTGCTCTTGTCCTCGCTGCTGCAGAAAATGGTAAGGTTAAAGCAGAACTTGATAAAAAATTTCCAAAAAAACATGAAATTCCTTTTGATTCCGAAAGAAAACTTATGACAACTGTGCACCAACTTGACAATGGAAAACTTCGAATAATTACTAAAGGTGCACCAGATTTTCTTTTGGAACGTTCTTCTTTTTGTAATGGCAAACCACTTTCTGATAATTTAAAACGAAAAATTAAAATTCAAAATGAAAACATGGCAAAATCCGCACTCAGAGTGCTCGCAATAGCTTACAAAGACGTAGATAATATTCCAAATTCTCAAAATGAAATTGAAAACAAATTAAATTTCTGTGGGCTAATCGGCATGATCGACCCTCCACGTCCACAAGTCAAAATGGCGGTAAATGAATGTAAAAACGCCGGTATAAAGCCGGTAATGATAACTGGAGACCATATTGCTACCGCTAAGGCTATTGCAAATAACCTGGGAATTTTATCTGGCGGTGACAAAGCTATCAGTGGCACGCAGCTTGAAAAAATGAGTCAAGCTGACTTAGAAAAAAATATTTTTGATTACTCCGTTTTTGCAAGAGTCTCTCCGGAGCACAAAGTTCGTATCGTAAAAGCTTTCAAAAAGCACGGCGAAACCGTAGCAATGACCGGCGACGGCGTAAATGATGCACCGGCTCTGAAAGCCGCTGACATTGGGTGTGCAATGGGCGTCTCTGGAACTGATGTTGCTAAAAATGCGGCTGATATGATTATGACCGATGATAATTTTTCTACAATTGTAGAAGCTGTGCGGCAAGGACGTGGAATTTTCGAAAATATCAAAAAAAGCGTTCATTTTTTGATTTCAACAAACATTGGTGAAATAATTACAGTTTTAACTGCATTTTTACTAAATTTGCCATCTCCACTCCTGGCAATTCAACTTCTTTGGATAAACTTAGTTACAGATTCATTTCCTGCGTTGGCTCTAGGCGTGGAGCCTGTTGACGAAAACATAATGACTCACAAACCTCAGGGGAAAAATGCTGCACTTTTTTCTAAAAACAGCTGGAGAAGAATTGTAGTTGAAGGCTGCTTCATCGGAGCAATATCCATATTAGCATTTACTATAGGACGTGTGTTTTTTGATGTTTCCAAAACACCCATCGTCGGTCGCACAATGTCTTTTGCGGTACTTAGTCTTTCACAATTAGTGCACTCCTTTAACATAAAAAGTGAAAAATCTTTGTTTAAAATTAATATTTTTTCAAACATGAAACTTATTTATTCGTTCATACTCGGAACAATTCTTCAAGTCGCTGTGATTTCCGTGCCAAGTCTGTCTGTCATTTTTAAAACCGCAAACTTAAACTTATCTCAATGGCTTATCGTCTCATTGTTGTCGCTCTCTCCATTATTAATTGTAGAACTAGAAAAATTTTTGTCTCGCACCTAAAAAACAACGCCAACGCTGTATAATGTAGGCACGCATCAAAATATTTCCAATATTTTAAATTTTTCTTTACATTTATCAAAAACTGTGCTAAAATGGTTTTAACCTAATTCGCGGATTAAGGGGTTTGCCTTTTTAAGGATTCACACCGCCCTTATTCTGTGTTTTGTGGCAATAAATAAAAAAGGTGGAACATAAATGCTAAAAACAGAAAAAAAATCAATTATCGAAACTTATGCTGTTCATGAAGGCGATACCGGTTCGCCAGAGGTTCAAGTCGCTCTTTTAACCAAGAGAATCAACGATTTAAACGATCATCTAAAAGTCCATAAAAAAGATCATCATTCTAGACGTGGTCTATTTAAAATGGTCGGTCAACGCAGAAATTTACTCGGCTATTTGATGAAAACTGATATTGAAAGATACCGTGCAATTATTGGCAAACTTGGTCTTCGTAAATAAATTATTTTTAATTTTAAGCAGGTGGCAAGATCGTCATCTGCTTAAAAATTTTATCTAGATTAAGCAAAAATTAAATTAATATTGTCTATAGCATCTAAAGGAAATTTGGTTTTAGCAGTGAAACGTGTGTTCAAAATTGGCTTTAACATAGGTTTTATTGCTAAATCCTCCTTGATAGATGTTAAATAAATTTACTTTGGAGGAACTTCTATGTTTGAAAATTACAAAATATTTAAAACTGATTTTGCTGGCAGAGACCTTGTGGTGGAAACTGGCAAAATTGCTCAACTTGCCAACGGTGCTTGCCTAATTAGATACGGTGAAACTGTAGTCAACGTAGCTGTAACTGCTTCAACCGAACCTCGTGATGGAATCGATTTTTTTCCTTTGTCGGTTGATTTTGAAGAAAAAATGTATGCTGTTGGCAAAATTCCTGGCTCATTTTTAAAAAGAGAAGGTCGCCCAAGTGAAAAAGCTATTCTTGTTTCACGCGTTATCGACAGGCCAATTCGTCCTCTTTTTCCAAAGGATATGCGTAATGATGTTTCTGTAGTGTGCACAGTTATGTCTGTTGACCCTGATTGTTCACCAGAAATTGCTGCAATGGTAGGAACTTCTATTGCGCTGAGCATTTCGGATATTCCTTGGAATGGTCCAATTTCTGGAGTAAGTGTTGGCTTAATCGATGGAAACTTTATAATTAATCCCACTGCTGAACAGAAAAAAGTCTCGCAAATGGCAGTTACCGTTGCCTCCACCCATAACCGAATTGCTATGATCGAGGCCGGTGCAAATGAAATTGATGATGAAACTATGTTCAACGGAATTATGGCGGGGCATAAGGCTAATCAAAAAATTATCGAATTTATAAAAAATATTCGCGATGAAATCGGAAAAGAAAAATTCACTTATACTACAACTGAACCTGATGAGACAATGCTTCAGGCTGTTAAAGATTTTGCATCTGAAGAACTGAAAATTGCTTTAAATGCAAATGATAAAAAAATTCGTGACGAACAATTAAAACCTGTTTATCAGCGAGTTCATGAACATTTTGCTGAAATTTATCCAGGCTCTGAAGCTCAAATTGATGCCTGCATGTACAAAGCACAAAAAAACATCGTTCGTCGCTGGCTTCTGGACGAGCAAAAACGTGTAGATGGCAGAAAAATGGATGAAATTCGTCCATTAGCCGCTGAAGTTTCTGTTTTGCCCCGTGTTCACGGTTCAGGATTGTTTACTCGCGGCCAAACTCAAGTCTTAACTGTAGCAACCCTTGGGCCAATTAGCGATCAGCAAATTCTTGATGGAATTGATGGCGATGAAGAAAAACGCTATATACATCATTATAATTTTCCATCCTTTTCTGTTGGAGAAACTAAACCTAGCCGTGGCCCAGGGCGCCGCGAAATTGGGCATGGAGCTTTGGCTGAACGTGCTTTGGTTCCTGTTATTCCATCAGTTGAAAATTTTCCATATGCAATTCGTCTAGTCTCTGAGGTAGTTTCTTCCAATGGTTCAACATCTCAAGGTTCAATTTGTGGTTCAACTCTTGCTTTAATGGATGCAGGCGTCCCAATAACTGCGCCGGTTGCAGGCATTTCTTGTGGGCTTGTCACCGAGGAGAACCGTTGGATGACAATGGTTGATATTCAAGGGTTGGAGGATTTTTTTGGCGACATGGATTTCAAAGTTGCCGGGACACATAAGGGTATTACCGCAATTCAAATGGATCTTAAAATTGATGGCTTGACTCCAGAAATTATCAAAGAAGCTCTCTTTAAAACTCATAAAGCTCGTGACTATATATTAGATGAGATTATGCTAAAGGCAATTAGACAGCCTCGAGCTGAACTTTCACCATACGCACCAAAAATATTTTCTACTTTAATTGATGTTGAAAAAATCCGCGATGTTATCGGTTCTGGCGGCAAGGTTGTACAAAAAATTTGCACCGACTGTGATGTTAAAATCGACATTGAAGAAGACGGCCACGTATTCATTTCTGGTCTTAATTCGGATAAGTGTAACCGTGCTTTACAAATAATTGAATCTATTGTGAAGAAACCTCAAATTGGTGAAATTTACACTGGTCGAGTTACTCGCATAACGGATTTTGGTGCTTTTGTCGAGTTTGCACCTGGTAAAGAAGGGCTTTGTCATATTTCCCAGCTTGATTCAAAACGCACCGAAAAGGTTTCTGATGTAGTCAGCATTGGTGATGAAATTCTTGTTAAAATCACTGAAATTGATGATAAAGGTCGTATAAATTTATCCCGTCGTGCTGCAATTTCCGATGTAAATCATAAAAAAAATTAGTCAATTTTTGTGCCTTTCTTGGTCAAGTGTAGACTTTTGGTCTTCACTTGGCTTTTTTGCTGCTTTATTCACTTTTTTCATTGACAAGTTTTCATTCGTTTCTACATATCATTTATGTTACAATTCTGTTGATTTGATTCTCAGTAATAAAAATTGGTCGGGACATTCAAAATTCCGTATTTTACGAAATTTTGAGCCAAGCTGCAGATCCAATCAGCTTAGCCGCCCGACGAATTCGGGCGATGTCCCACCCCATTTTTGCAAAAATCAAATTTAATATTTGGACAAGGAAGGAACTTGTGAAATGTCACAGCAAAAAAGCAAAATCATAGAATATCGTGCAGATTATCGAACTCCTGACAAAAGGTCAAACACATTTTCTAAGGGCACAAAAAGAAAACCGTATATTGATGAAAAACTAAATAAAACTCAACCGATATTAAACCCTATTGGAAAAAACAATAAGCAAAAAGCGGCTGACGTTGGAATGATAAAAATTTCAGAAATAAATAAAAAACGGCTCAGTATTTATCGAATTTTTTTTGCCGGAATAACAATGATTCTCACTGTAGCCGGTGTTGTAATTTTACTTTCAGCGATGAATCGAACCACTTCTGTGATAAGTAATTCTCCAACATATACCAAATACAATAATTTTATCGCACCTGTCGTTATGCATGACCCCACACCATTTACTGAACTTTCTGAGGTAAGCTCTGATTTGATAGTTTCTTCTAGCATATGGAGAAATATTTTCCAAAAGGGGATTGAAAACTACAAAGAATTTGATGAGCAAGGATTGACTTTAATTCCTCTGCGTGACATTCAAAACGCTGCCACTGATTTGTTTGGCCCATCTGCCACAATAAATACAGCAGAAGATATTTTCGGTCCATTCTATTCCTACAAAAATGGTGAGAGCAACTTTCACATAAGCACCATTAGTAACTTGGGCACTTTTGTCCCACATATTGAAAAAATTACCGAAAAAGATAATGAATTAATATTAAACGTTTCATACTTATCGCGGGAAGATAAATTTTTTAGCGCAGGTAATGACAAAACTGACACACCCACGCCGGTTAAACAAATGATATATATATTACAGCTGAGCTCTGAAACGAATAAATATTATATTTCCAAAGTGGAAAATAAATCAAATAATTAAATACATAAGCGCAACAACTAAACTCATATCACAACCTTCGTCAACCAAAAGCAAAATCAATAACAAAATTAAAGTTTTTTCACGGTCTTTTAAAAGTACAGAAAAAAAGTTAAAATTGTTATTGCTTTTATTTAAGACTTGCTTGCTACTAGTATTATTAACTTTATTATCTGCATTTTGTACTAATTCTAAATTCTCTGATTGCTCGATAATACCGGGCTCTTTTTGTGATTTATCTTCAAGATTATTTGCTTCATTTGAGGCACTGTATTTTGTGCCCGCCATTAACGACTGCTTTGCTCGCTTCTGCATTTCTCGCACACGTCTAACGGCTTCTTGCTGCATCCGCTGCATGTCTTCTATACTTTCAAAATTATTTTTCATAAATTACCTCAACAAACACAAATCCGAATTAAATTTTTAAAAAATTCCTTGACTCTTTAACATCGGTAAAACTTTAAACACTTGAATCATTTTCATAGATTCATCTAATTTGGCCTGCCGTTTGGAGCTTAAATGCGGTCGTAGCGCGGTTAAAAGCCGCGTGTTGTCATCTTCTTTATTGATAGAAGAAAGTACCGGCATCAGCTTCATGACAGTTTGAATTGTATCTATTGGTAAAGTCTCTCCCGAAGATTCTTCTGCTGGTGCTTTTGTCGAATTTTCAACCACTTTTTCTTCAGATTTTGCCGTAGAGTTTTCTACACTTGCGTTTATAAGACTGCTTAAACTTTTTATATTCTCCAAATTTTCTTTATTTGAAAGTAATTCCATTAACTTATCTGCCAAATCGTCCATTTTATTTGTCTCCCAACAACTTTTTTATCAAACTTTGCGCTTGTGGTGTAGATAAAATTTTATTTGCTGCATTTTTATCAGACAATATTTTTTGAATTTTCTGGGCATCATTTGGTCGCAAATTTCCTAGTAAATTTTCAATATTACCTGTTTCACTTGCTTTTTTTAATTCTTCCGGGCTTTTTCCTAACTTATCTGATACAGATTTCAATAAATTTTCAAAATTTGGGTTATTTTCATTTGACATACTTAATCACTCCTTTTTATTATGGTATGATTTATCTTAAAAAAGTATGAAAAATAGTGTCCGTGCCACCAAAATAAAATTTCAAAATTCGGTATATAGTTCATTTTATGGTAAATGCTAACTCAAATGATAAATCTTTTCAACTTTAAGGAGGAACGATTATTTATGCAAGAAACCGTAAAAGATATTATGTCTAAGGACGTTGTCGCTGTCATGCCAAACGATTCTGCTGAAGTCGCCGCAAAACTCATGTCTGAGTACGATATCGGCTCTATTCCGGTAATAGCAGGAGGCGAATTAAAGGGACTTTTAACTGATCGAGATATTGTTGTTCGCTGCATTTCTAAAGGTAAATCTGCAAATAGTACTAAAGTTTCCGACTTGATGACTACTGATGTTGCATTCGTTACTCCAGAAAACAGCGTTCACGATGCTGTCAGCTTGATGGCAGCTGAACGAGTTCGACGTCTGCCTGTTGTCAATAACGGATTTGTCGACGGAATGGTAAGTTTGGCAGACATCGCAAGAATTCATTCTGGACCAGAGATTGCTTCTGCTTTAACCGAAATAAGCAAAAAAACTCCATCTTACCGTAGATAAATAGACTGTGCACAGCCTTCTGCTAAGCTAAATACTGGCATACCACGCCGTAATCAGAATTTTCTCATTCTGATTACGACAGTGCAAAAAAATTTTGCACTGTGAGCAATATAAACTTGCTCGCGTGGTATTTTTGCTGGCAGAAAAAATTTGTGCTATAATAGAACTAAATAGAAATAAAAGCAGGTGGAAAATTATGGACTACATAAAAGAATTATCGGATCAGTTTAGACTGATGTCTTGGCAAATTGAAAATGTAATAAAACTGATAGACGAAGGAAATACCATTCCATTTATCGCAAGATACCGAAAAGAAGCGCATGGTTCATTAGATGACCAAAAACTTCGAGAAATAAGTGAGCGTTTGGCTTATCTAAGAGGTCTGGACGAACGCAAAGAAGAAGTGAGAGCGCTAATAATTGGGCTGAACGCGATGACCGACGAAATAAATGCTGCACTCGACTCTGCTCAAACATTATCTGAAATAGACGACATCTATCGACCTTACCGGCCAAAGCGCAAAACTCGAGCTTCTGTTGCGAAAGAAAAAGGCTTGGAACCTCTTGCGAATGAAATTTTTGAACAAAAAAAAGATTCAAAAGACCCGCTAATTATGGCTGAGGCGTTTATCAATACAGAAAATGGTGTAGAAACCGCTGCTGATGCACTTCAAGGAGCAATGGATATCATTGCGGAAAATATTTCTGACGACGCCGGAATTCGCAAAAGACTCCGAGTTGTTGCTATGGCTCAGTCGATTTTGTGCGCTAAGGCTGCCGACGAAAATGCCGATTCGGTTTACAGGCAATACTACGATTATCACGAACCGGTTGCAAAAGTCGCTAGTCACAGAATTTTGGCTATAGACCGCGGCGAAAAAGAAGAATTCTTGAAAGTTTCGGTAGATTTCGACATAAATAAAGCTCTAAACATCGTGTGTTCTACTGTGCTAAAACTAAATTCTCCCTGCACAGAAACCGTACGTTTGGCCGCCGAAGATGCTTACGATAGACTGATATTTCCGTCAATAGAGCGAGAAATTCGAAATGAATTAACTCAAAAAGCACAAGAACAAGCCATGAAAGTGTTTTCGCTTAATTTACGGCATTTATTGATGCAGCCTCCTGTAAAGGGAAAAGTCGCCATGGGCCTTGACCCGGGTTACAGAACAGGCTGTAAAGTTGCTGTTGTCGATGAAACCGGCAAAGTTCTTGACACAAATGTGATATATCCAACTCACTCTCAAACAAAAGTTGATGAAGCTAAAAAAATCGTCACCGCGTTGATAAAAAAACACGGTGTAGAAATCATTTCCATCGGCAACGGAACTGCATCAAAAGAAACCGAAATGTTTGTTTCAGACTTGATTCATCAAGAAAGTTTAGACGTAGCTTACATGGTTGTCAGCGAAGCTGGTGCATCGGTTTATTCTGCATCTAAACTGGCTGCCGAGGAATTTCCTGATTTCGATGTGACTTTACGGAGCGCAGTTTCAATTGCCAGAAGGCTGCAAGATCCACTGGCAGAATTAGTAAAAATTGACCCAAAAGCAATAGGAATCGGACAATATCAGCACGATATGCCCAAAAAACAGCTTGATGAGGCTCTAGGTGGCGTTGTTGAGGACTGCGTAAATATTGTCGGCGTCGATTTAAATACCGCATCGCCATCGCTTTTATCGCGAGTTGCCGGCATCATTTCAACGGTTTCTAAAAATATTGTTACTTACCGAGAAGAAAACGGTGCATTTAAATCCAGAAATGAGCTGAAAAAGGTTGCAAAACTTGGTCCAAAAGCATTTTTGCAGTGCGCTGGCTTCCTGAGAGTATCAGAAAGCAAAAATATACTCGATAACACCGCCGTTCATCCAGAATCTTACGACGCGGTAAAAAAATTGCTTGATTTGTGTGGATATACGTTAGAAAATATTAAATCCGGCGAAATTTGTGATATAAAATCCAAAATAAACGAGTTAGGCGAAGATACTGTCGCTGAAAAAATTGGAATTGGAGTGCCAACTTTACAAGATATAATCACAGAGCTTTTGCGTCCGGGTAGAGACCCTCGAGAAGAGCTTGTTCAGCCAATGTTGCGCAAAGATGTTCTCGATATGAAAGATTTAAAAGTCGGTATGGAACTCGACGGCACCGTGCGTAATGTTATAGATTTCGGCGCGTTTATAGATATCGGCGTTCATCAGGATGGTCTTGTTCATATTTCTCAAATCTGCGACAAATACATAAAGCATCCGTCTGAAGTGCTTAAAGTGGGTGATATCGTTAAAGTTCGCATTCTTTCGGTCGATTTGGATAAAAAACGTATTGCTTTAACCATGAAACTAAACAGTCCTGCAGAAGTTTCTTAACTTTGCAAAAAAAGAAAAATAAAAAAAGGGGGCGCCGCTATCGACATTCTGTCGATAACGAGCACAGATTTACCTGCAAAACTTGAAAATCTGTTTAATCTGTACTCGTAAAAATTTCTAAATTCCTTAGAAATTTTGCAGCGCCCCCTCCCCACAGATAAATTAAAAAAAATAAAAGAAAGAGGTAACTTCATTGAAATTAGGAATAATAGGATTGCCAAATGTAGGGAAAAGCACTCTATTCAACGCGATAACCAATGCCGGCGCACAGTCCGCAAACTATCCATTTTGCACGATAGAACCAAATATTGGAGTTGTAGCGGTGCCGGATAAGCGCTTAGACAAACTGGCTGAAATGTATAATCCAGAAAAGTTCACGCCCGCAACCATCGAGTTTGTAGACATTGCTGGACTGGTAAAAGGCGCCTCAAAAGGAGAGGGTCTTGGGAATAAATTTCTATCAAATATAAGAGAAGTTGACGCGATAGTTCATGTGGTAAGATGCTTTGAAAATGACGATATTGTGCATGTAGAGGGTAACATAGACCCTGCGCGAGACATCGAAACTATAAATTTAGAGTTAATACTGTCTGACATAGAGCTATTAGACAGGCGAATAGAAAAAACAAAAAAAATGATAAAAGCTGACAAAAAATACTTGGTAGAACTTGAATTTTTTGAGCAATTAAAAGAAACGCTTGAAAGAGGTTTTTCAGCAAGAAGCGTAAAATGTACTGAAGAAGAGGCTAAATTATTGGAGTCCGTTGCACTTTTGACTAGTAAACCGATAATTTTCGCCGCTAACATGAGTGAAAAAGATTTTAAATTTGGAATAAACGACAATAAATTTTTAAATATCGTAAGAGAAATTGCCATAAAAGAAAATGCAAAAGTTCTGCCTATAAGTGCCCAAATCGAAGCTGAAATTTCAGGACTAGACTTAGACGAAAAAAAACTTTTTCTTGATGATATGGGTCTTTTTGAATCCGGATTAGACCGATTAATTACTGCTTGTTATGATCTGTTAGGGTTGATTTCATTCTTAACAGCTGGAAAACCTGAAGTCAGGGCTTGGACAATCAAAAAAGGCACAAAAGCACCGGGTGCTGCAGGAAAAATTCATACAGACTTTGAACGTGGATTTATTCGTGCAGAAGTCGTTTCTTTTGATGATTTAATTTCGTGCGGCTCTATGGCCGCCGCGAAAGAAAAAGGGCTAGTTCGTTCTGAGGGAAAGGACTATGTGATGAACGATGGCGATGTAGTTTTGTTTAGATTTAATGTATAAAAATCAAATAAAAAAAACAGCATGTGTGAGGCTAGCTTTAATAAAAAGAGACGCACTATTACCGCGCGTCTCTTTTTTATCGATTAACACTAATTAGAATGCTTTCTCGGGTATGCCTCTTCAACATCTGTTAAACCCGCCAGATAATCCATGCTCGTGTCCAATACAAGTGCAATGCGTCTACATTGTTCAAAAGTGAGATTTCTATATCCATTTTCCAACTTAGAATAATCACTTTGGTCGATTCCAGTCAAATGCTGCATTTTTATTTGAGTAAACCCTTTTTCTTTTCTCAATTTTTTCAATCTATTCATTTAAATCACCATAAATATTATGGGTCATTTGACCTATTGACATTATGGTGTTTTTGACCTAAAATTTAAAGGGAGTGATTATTTTGAAAAATATAAAATGTGAAAATTACCTCTGTGTCTATTTTTATAAAGGCTTGTGTCGATTAGAAAACATTACGCTGTCTATCGGAGGGCTCTGCAATTCTTGCATTTACATTGACATCGATGAAAATTATTTGACCAGACAAAAAGATAGATTGCTAAAAATGCTCGAAAAATCTTAAATTTATGCAAACAATTGCCGATCATTTATAGACTTCAAAAATTTACTTAACGAGATCTGGATTCATGCGACTATAGTGAAAAATATATTGCTGAGCAATGCCGGCATATTTTCCAAAATAAGATATATCTTTGCCTGGAAAAAACGTGGATAAAGCACGCCTCATCCACACATCTACCGGAAAAGCTTCCAGTCTATGGAATCCATAAAGTAGTGTGCATTCTGCAACTTTTGGGCCTACACCTTTAATTTTCATAAGTTCGTTGCGAGCCTCCGTTATCGGTAAACTTCTTATTTTCTCGAAGTCAACCTCACCAGAAGAAACTTTTTTTGCGGCATCCAAAATATATTCATCTCTAAACCCGCATCTAAGTGGCGCCAAGTCCGATTTATCTAAATTTGCAAGTCTTGAACTTAACGGAAAACTAAAAAAACCATGCTCAATTTCGCAACCAAAACTGCTACTCAGCCGCTCAACAATACCTTTAATTCGCGGAATATTATTATTTTGAGAAATTATAAATGAGCAAAGAGTTTCCCACGGTTCTTGTCTTAAAATGTGAATTCCTGGCGCATATTTGCAAGCCAAATTTAAATTATAATCTAGCTTGGCCAAATTTGATTTAATCGTATTATAATCTGTATCAAGGTCGAAATAACCACGCCAAATTGAAGCAAAATCACTTGAAACTGATGTTCCTTTTAAAACGACCTTATTTTTCTCTTTCAGAATTTTAACAACTCTTTCAAATGCGACTCCCTCAAATTCATTTTCTGAAATTTGGTTCCACCTAAAACATTGTCCACAATCGAATGTCTCTGATAAATCGAAGTCTGATGCGTCTTCTACCACAACTTGAGTGTCTGAAATAAAGTGAATCTTCAAGCACAAAACTCCTTAAACTTAAATTAATTTTCCATTTTAGTATAGAACATATTTTCATAAAAAGATACAAATTTTGATAAAAAATTTTTTTAATTTATCCTCTTGAAAAATTACAAAAAGTTTTAAAATAAAATAGACTTTCAACAATAATTAAAAATAAATCATTAAATAACGCGGAGTTTTCCACTTTTCCCACAATGTTTTCCACAGAAATGCTGTTAAAAAGAAACGTTGTTTTCAATATTTTACATCTAGTATAAAAAATCTATCTCGAGACTTTGTAAAATTTTTTTGAATATAAATTGAAAATTTTGAGAAAATTACTATTAAAACGAAATCTTGGGGTGATATTGTGATAAAGGGTGTCAATAAGTACGTTATAGAGGTGTCGGAGACTGGAAACGTCTACTACGACAAGGCTTTGCTGTTTGTTAAACCTGAATATACTGATATAGAATGCGCAATTTTAGAAAAAGAAGCAAAAAAGGTCTTAAAAAATATGGATACGGTTTCATCTGTTAAGCACCATAAAAAAATTTTTTTTGGTATTATTTTTCTTATCAGTGCAGTATTAATCGGGCTCTTATTTTCAATCATTTTTATGAATATCTTCGCTTTTTAATGACTTGTTGATTGACAAAAAAAGATTCACGTGTTACAATGTTTTTATTAAACGGATAGATATTGAAGTGAAAACGCTTGTGAAACACTGCTTGTAACAGCAAAGTGCAACTTGGTTCCCAACATATATTAAACAAATTTGGAGAGGTATCGAAGTGGTCATAACGGGGCTGACTCGAAATCAGTTTGCGAGCAATCGCACGAGGGTTCGAATCCCTCCCTCTCCGCCAAAGATTATTATTTTAACAATTGAAAAATTAAAGAGACTTGCTACCTTTAGATTAGGTATTAAGTCTCTAATTATTTTAATATCAAAAAATTTAATAGATCATCGGCTTGTACACACACAAGTAATAACTGGCCGTTACTCTTTAACTTAAAGCTTATTGTTTGAAACCTTTTAACACCTCCCAATTATTATTAGGTTCAAAAAAATTTTATAATATTATCACAAGGCAAAATTTTTTGTACGACTTATTGTTCAGGTCGTGCTTTTTTATCCTCATTGGCAAAATAAATTAAAAACCAGTGGCAATAAAAAATAAAGTTTAATTTCTTTATTCATTATACTTTATAATCAGTCAATTTGATATTACCTATGCAATATTAAAAAACATAATTTCTTAAACTTTTTTATTTTTTGCAACCTTTTGGCTCAAAGTATCCAAAATAACCGCGATAGATCCGTCTCCAGAAACATTGCATGCGGTTCCAAAGCCATCTTGAGCAACATGTAGCGCGATAATTAACGATAGCATAGAACTGTCAAATCCCAAAATTGATTGCAAAATACCCGACGCCGCCAAAATGGCTCCACAAGGAACTCCTGGCGCAGCAACCATCATTACTCCTAAAATCATCATAAACGGCACCATAGAGGCAAAGTCTATCGGTTTTCCACTCACAAGCATTACAGCCACCGAGCATGCTGTGATAGAAATCACGCTACCGGAAAGGTGTATAGTGGAACACAATGGCAAAACAAAATCTGCAATATTAGACGATACTCCATTTTTTTTAGAGCAGTCGATAGTTATTGGAATAACGGCAACGGAAGACTGAGTTGCGATTGCAGAAAGGTATGCTGGAATAATATTTTTCAGCAGTTTGAATGGATTTTTTTGAGCAACAATACCCGCAATAAAATACTGAACGAATAAGGTAATTATATGAAGTGCAATTATTACAATAAAAACTTTTGAAAAAACTAAAAGAATTTTAAAGACTTGTCCTGAAGCGGTCATTTTTGCAAAAATCCCCAAAATATACACCGGTAAAATCGGGACAATCAATTTCTGAACCATAAGATTGATAATTTCATGGAACTCGTTAAATATCTCTTTTATGTAAATACCTTTTATCGATGAAATCCCTATACCCAAAATAAAGGCCAAAATCAACGCTGGAACAACATCCATAATAGGTGGAACATTTATTTGAGAAAGCTGAGAAAATACCGATCCGGTTGGCATAGATATGGACTCAAAAATGTTATTCGGAATATCAGTTAAAAAATTAGGAAATAAATTTGTAGAAGTAAAATATGAAAAGAATGCCGCACAAATCATGAATACATAAGATATACAAGTAGCAATTCCCAACATTTTTCCCGAGGATTCAAGCGAACTTATGCCTTTTGTAACAAATGCTATTATTATTAAAGGAATCGAAAAATTAAGTAGCTTACTTATGATTATATTGACCGCAATAAAAAATTCAGTGATTTCATAAGGTAAAAACGTCCCGATTAAAAATCCAAGTGAAATTGCCACTGCTATTTTTAGAAGCAATTTATACTTTTTTAGAAACACTTTCATTTAAGTTAATCCCTTCTATAAAAATTTAAGCACTGCTAATAATTATGCAACTTAAAGAAAAAGATGTCATATTAATCTCCGACTGCTATTTACTTAATAAGGCCGAAATTAAATTTGCTCTAAACTTAACCATATAAGAAATCCTTGAGTGATGAAGGCTACTTACATTGCCAGAATGCCGTCTATACTTAATCAACGGTGTATTTAAAAACGCTACAGAACCTTTTTTCTCAGCTATTAAGCCCATCCATTGATCGTGCATAGGAATATTTTCTGGAAACGGCAGAACTTTCGTTAAAAAATCACGTTTGACTGCCATGCAGCAACCTATATAAGAATTTTTTATAACATTGTGCAAAAAACCTCGGCGACAGTGTCTCCATTTAAAAAACGACGAATGTATCACTTTATTTTTTTCATCGATAACTATGCAATCATGCAAAATTAAATCTGCGTGAGTGCTTTTAAAAGTTTTAATAACATTATGAATTTTACCATCAAGCCAAATGTCATCTTGGTCACTTAAAAATATATAGTCGTTTTTGCAATTCCGCAGAGCATTTTCAAAATTTTTGACCACACCAAGCGACGGCCCCGAAAAAATTTTAATTCGACTGTCGCGAACTGCAAGGTCAGAAATGATACGGTAAGTACCATCAGTGCTTTTGTCGTAAGAAATTACCAATTCATCATTACACTTAAGTTGTTTTAAAATAGATAAAATTTGTTCTTCAATATATTTTTCACCATTATAAACGGCCATAGCAACAGAGATTCCCATATTTTAAACACCTTTGGATTTTAAAAATTCTTGGAATGACGGCAGAACACTGTCTTTTTTCGAAAGAAGAATATTCATATCATCAAAAATTGGCCATTTTATGTTAATATCCGGGTCATTATATATTATTCCACCTTCGTTTTCCGGGTCGTAAAAATCAGTACATTTGTAAATAAACTCAGCTTCATCAGAAATCACCAAAAAGCCATGTGCAAATCCAGCCGGAATATATAATTGGCGCTTGTTTTCTGCACTCAAAGTTGCGCCAACCCACTTACCGAAAGTCTTGCTGTTTTTTCGTAAGTCTACACCAACATCGAAAACTTCACCTTTTATTACCCTAACGAGTTTGCCTTGAGGTCTTTTTGTCTGAAAATGCAGGCCACGAAGCACGCCTCTTTTAGATTTTGACTGGTTGTCCTGAACGAATTTCACATCAATGCCCGCAGTTTTAAATTCATTATAATGATAAGTTTCTAAAAAATAACCACGGTCGTCGCCAAAAACAGTTGGCTCAATTATAAACATACCATCGATTTCTGTTTTTATAAAATTAAATTTGCCCATAAGCTTAAACTACCCCTTACTTTTTTAATACGCAAAAAATGTCTGCCAAGCGCCCTTTCAAAGTCACAGATTTTGTATAAATGTCAAAGTCCTTATAAAGTTCAAAAATTTTGCAAAATTTTTTTTCTAATAATGCATTTAACCGTTTTTCGGCAAAATTTGTACTATTGGTTAAAATTTTTACTTTATCATCAGACAGCAAATAGTAATAAACGTCCATCGATTTGATATAATCCTTTATTTTTTGAGCTTTTTTTAATCTTAAATCATACATGGCAAGCTTACGTTTATCAGATTTTTGGGCAAGTTCAGAAAGTCCAATTGTGTTACCAGAATGTATGCGATAATGCGTAAGCGGTGTGTTAAAAAAGTAAAGTCCGTCTAAAAACGCGGCAATTAATGCAATTTCCCAGTCATGGACACATATACTTTTTGTTTTTTCAAGATAAATATCCTTGACTTCGCGCGTGAAAGCAAGCGTACAACCCGGAGAAATATTATATTTACATATGGTTGAAAGGTCTATTTTTACGGTTTCAAAAGGCTCCACGCGAAACTTAATCAGATTATTGTTAGAATGCAGCATTTTTTGCCTTGAATTAATAACATTATCGGTTTCATCAATAATTTTAAAGCCAGAATAGATTGCTTTTATGCGCTCGTCGGACTCAAACCGGTTCAACATGGAATCCACTTTAGTTTTGCACCAAATGTCGTCTTGGTCACAGAGAAAAATGACATCTCCGGTAGTTTTTTCTATGGCGCTTTTAAAATTTTTTAAAAAGCCGATATTTTTTTCATTAATATAAATGTGCCAATTTAAAAGTTGATTTTTTTCGATAAAATCTCTGATAATATCTGCAGTTTTGTCCGTTGAAGCGTCGTCTACTATAATAACCTCATCGATAGTCCTTCTTTGAAAAAGAAGTGAGTGTAGTTGTTTTGCAATATACTTTTCACCGTTAAATGTGGCAAGTGCAACAGATACTTTGCTCATATTAATTATCTCCGTACATTTTCTTGTAATATTCTTTGTATTGTCCGTTAGTGATGTTTTCCATCCAAGATTTATTGCTTAAATACCATTCAATAGTTTTTTTTATGCCTACTTCAAAGCTGGTTTCCGGCGTCCAGCCCAAATCTTTTCGAATTTTATCAGGTGCAATTCCGTAGCGTTTGTCGTGTCCTTTTCGGTCTTTTACGTATTTAATCAGACTTTCGCTTACAGAATCATCCACACAGTCTTTAGTGTACTCTAAAATCGTCTTAACTATGGTTATATTCGTCCGTTCATTATGTCCACCAACATTATAAACTTCACCAAATTTTCCACCATTTATGACCATATCAATAGCTTTACAATGGTCCTCAACATAAAGCCAGTCACGCACGTTCATTCCATCGCCGTATACCGGCAAATCTTTGTGATTAATCGCATTATTTATCATAAGAGGAATTAATTTTTCTGGAAATTGATACGGCCCGTAATTATTTGAACAACGGGTTATATTGATTGGAAATTTATATGTATCGAAGTACGCCATAACTATCAAATCCGCACCGGCCTTGCTGGAGGAATAAGGACTATGCGGGCAAAGTGGAGTATTTTCCATAAAATAACCTGTTTTGCCTAAAGAACCATAAACTTCATCGGTAGAGACCTGCAAAAATTTACACCCGTCAGTATAGGTATCTTCGCTGATTGTCCAAAATTTTTTCGCTACATTTAATAAATTGACTGTGCCCTCGATATTTGTTTTTACAAAAATTTCTGGATTTGCGATGCTTCTGTCGACATGACTTTCCGCCGCAAAGTTTACAACATAATCGATTTTATTTTTTTCAAATATATTTTCAATAGCATTTTTGTCACAAATATCTGCGTGAATAAATTCATAATTTGGACAGCTTTCGATATCTTTCAAATTTTCGAGATTCCCAGCGTAAGTAAGTTTGTCTACATTTATAATTTTGATTTTTTCGTATTTTTTTAGCATATAATGAATGAAATTTGAACCAATAAAGCCTGCGCCGCCGGTTACCAAGTAAGTTTTCATAATGCATTCTCCTTTTTTAGCTTATTTATATATACAGAAAGCGCATCTTGCCAGGGTCGCATTTCGTTGCCAACGGTACATCGCAGCATTAAATTATCAAGTGCCGAATAATGTGGGCGCTTTGCTTTTCTGGGGAATTCATCTGTTAAACACGGCGCAACTTGACATTCAAGTCGCGCGTACTTAACGATTAAAGAGGCAAAATCGAACCAAGATGCTTCTCCAGAGCCTGTACAGTGATAGATTCCGTAATTATCGGTTATTGCAATTTTCAAAATGTGATGAGCTAAATCATTTGCGTTGGTAGGATTTCCAAATTGATCATTGACTACCTTGATTTGACTTTTTTCTTTGGCCAAATTTAATATCGTTTTGACGAAATTTTTGCCGACGTATCCATAAAGCCAAGCTGTTCGAATTATAAAATATTTATCGGTTTGCTCGCGAACATATTGCTCGCCAAGCAGTTTCGACTTTCCGTAAATGCTGTCTGGCGCACAAATATCCCACTCGCGATATGGACTTTTGCCATTTCCGGAAAAGACATAATCTGTAGAAATGTGAACAAGTTTAGCATTAATTTTTTTACAAGCTCTCGCTAAATTTAATGGTCCGAGTGCATTTACTTTCATTGCCAGCTCAACATTTGTCTCACACCCGTCAACATTCGTCATTGCAGCACAATTTATTACTATATCTGGACGTTTTTTTTCTAAAAAACAATTTACACTTTCTACGTCCGTGATGTCCAGCATGTCAACGTCCGCTGTTATAACTTCACAAGCATTATATTTTTGATCGATTGCACCGATTTCACTGGCTTCATTTTTTAAAATAGAAGCCAATTCATTTCCGAGCTGGCCTTTTGCTCCAGTTATAAGTACTTTCAAAAAAATTCCTCCAGTTATGTTGACAATTAAAAAATAAAATATTAGAAGTTAATCCTGTTAAATAATGGTTTCAGCAGCTACTTTATAAAGGTATTGTCCATATTCTGTCTTTTTTAAACGTTCAGCTAACTCGATTAAATTTTCTTTGTTTATAAAGCCATTTCTGTAGGCAATTTCTTCCACACAGGCTATGTATAAACCTTGTCGAGTTTGCACTGCTTCCACAAAATTGGCCGCAGCCAGCATTGCGCGATGCGTTCCACTGTCCAACCACGCCATTCCTCTGCCAAAAAGTTCAACTTTCAATTTTTTTTGCTTCAAGTATTCATTATTTATAGAAGTAATTTCAAGTTCGCCTCTGGCTGATGGCTTAACGTTTTTGGCAATTTCCACTACATTTTTATCATAAAAATATAGCCCTGGAATAGCATAATTAGACTTAGGGCTTTTGGGTTTTTCCTCGATAGATAGAACATTTCCTTTATTATCAAATTCAACCACACCGAAGTCGCTCGGATTACTTACGTGATACCCAAAAATTGTGGCACCGTCCTTACGAGAAGTAACATTTTTTAAACGTTCACTAAAGCTGTATCCATAGAAAATATTGTCGCCGAGAATAAGACAAACATTATCATTTCCAATAAAGTTTTCTCCCAAAATGAAAGCTTCCGCTAGCCCACGTGGCTCTTTTTGCAAGGCATACTCAAAATGTACACCAAGTTGAGAACCATCACCTAAAAGTTCTTTATATAGCGGCAAATCGCGCTCTGTTGAAATTATAAGGATTTCGCGAATTTGTGACAAAAGCAATGTAGACAGTGGATAATAAATCATGGGCTTGTCGTACACCGTTAGTAATTGCTTCGAAACTGCCAAAGTTGATGGATAAAGTCGAGTTCCAGCCCCGCCGGCCAAAATAATTCCTTTCATGAATTAGATTCTCCTTTTTTGTGCCATTTTTTAAAATATTTTATCATAGAATTAATATGAATACACAGATATTTAAATTTTTTAGAACTGGTTCGTTCCCATGTGTGAGTGGCGCAGAAGTTTGGATTAAGCACAGTTTTTCCATAATTTTGTGCACGACGAGTTAAGTCTGCGTCCTCAAAGTACATAAAAAAACGCTCGTCGAAACCGTTTAATTTTTTGAAAATATCAGTTCTAATCATAATAAAACAGCCGCTGCAAAAATCTATTTCTGTGGGTTTGTCAAAATTTTTGCCTTTGCAGGTGTATTCATCGCGCCAAAGTTTAAAAAGCCTGCAAAAACGTTCAAGTCTGCCGCTGATTAAATACTTAAATTTAGGCGCACATCGAGGTAAATCCTGAATTGACCCATCAGAATTTAAAATTTGAGGAACAACCATTGCAACATCTGAATTATTTTTTAGATATGATGAAAGTTCATCGAAAATATTTGTATCAAACGTAATATCCGGGTTTAAAATTACATGAAAATCTGAATTTATTGTGTTTAAAACCTGATTATGTCCGTAGCCAAAACCTCTATTCTTAGGCAAAACAATTAAATTAACTTGAGGAAAATTCTTTTTAACAAGTGCTACTGTTTCATCAGAAGAATTACTATCAACAACAAACGTTTCCAGTTCAAAGTTTTTGGAATGCTTATAAATACATTCTAGCACATTCAAAATATTATTTTCATTGTTGTAAGTAACGATACAAATCGATATTTTTTTCATTTAACTCTCTTTTCATAACATATTTTACATAAAATTTTATATCAACTTTTACAAAGTGTCAAGTTCTTAATAACGGAGCCGTGCGCTTGAAATAACTTCAGAAAAGTGGTAAAATTGAAGTTAATTAGTTATGAAATGGAGATATTTTTTACTATGTTAATGAGCAAATTGTTTGGCGAACGGCTAAGAGCAAAACCCGCTGAAGCAACATTAATAAGTCATGTATTTTTGCTGCGAGGCGGATATATTCGGCCAGTTGGAAGCGGAATTTACTCTTTGATGACACCTTGCGTTAGGGTTCAGAGAAAAATAGAAAAGATTATTCGTGAAGAAATGGACAAAATCGGAGGACAGGAAGTAATTTTGCCAGTGGTAGTTCCTGCGGAATTATGGAAAGAGTCTGGTCGTTTTGAAAGTGTTGGAAGCGAGCTTCTGCGCTTTAAAGACCGTGTTGATAGAGACATGGTTCTTTCTATGACACACGAAGAGGCTGCCGTTAATTTGGCTAAGTCAGAAGCAAAGTCGTATCTTAATTATCCATTTATGATATATCAAATTCAGACAAAGTTTCGCGATGAACCTAGAGCTCGCGGTGGACTAATCCGAGTCAGAGAATTTACTATGAAAGATGCTTATTCATTTCATACATCTATAGAAGATTTGGATAAATATTACAATGAGGTTCATAAAGCCTACGAGCGAATTTTTGGACGAATTGGTCTGAATGTAGTTTCAATTTATTCTGACACAGGAATGATGGGCGGCACTGGCGCGCATGAATTTATGCTTTTGTCCGATGCAGGAGAAGATTCCATAGTTATATGCGATGAGTGCGGCTATAAAGCTAATATGGAAGTCGCTACAGCAAAAATTGACTGCAATGAGCACAATTCCTCAACAAATGAAAAAGCTGAACTGGTATTCACACCAAACATTAAAACTATTACAGATTTAGCCGAGCTTCTCGAAATTAATGAAGACAAAACCGTAAAAGCAGTTGTATATTATGCGGAGGAACTTAAGGCTCCTGTTATCGTTTTTATTCGCGGCGATTTACAGGTTAACGAAGCAAAATTAAGAAATCTTATAAAATCAGAAGTCAGCGCATTAACCGATTTAAAAGCTTACAATTTGATTCAAGGATTTATCGGTCCAGATGATAAAATTTTAAATGAATTTCATACCGTTTTTGATAAATCTTTAGAAAACGCAGTCAACATAGTTGTTGGTGCAAATAAATTGGATTACCATATTAAAAATTTTAACTTTTCTAGAGACTTAGGTCAAAAAATAAAATTTGACGATATTTCAAAAGTAAAAGAAGGCCAAAAATGTCCATTCTGTGGAAAGCCATTAAAAGTTACACGCGGTATAGAAATGGGCAATATTTTTAAACTCGGCAGCAAATATACAGAGAGCATGAATATGAAATACGTGGATAAAGACGGCATTCAAAAAACACCTATTATGGGTTGCTATGGCATCGGAATAGGTCGACTTATAGCCGGGTTAGTCGAAGCTTCTCATGACGATTTTGGCCCTATTTGGAATAAAAATATAGCGCCGTGGCAAGTGCAAATCTGTGTTCTCAATTTTAACAAAAACGAAGTTAAAGAAAAAGCTTTTGAATTTTATAATAGTTTGAAAAACCAATATGAGGTCTTATTCGATGACAGAAATTTATCTGCTGGCGCTCAATTTGCAGATGCAGATTTACTAGGCATTCCAATAAGAATTGTTTTGAGTAAGCGTAACGTTGAAAATAACCAGGTCGAAGTCATTACAAGGCATAACAGAGAATCAAAAATTATGACTTGTGACGAAGTTTATAAATTTATTAATAATTTTTATAATAATTAATTTTGGGGAGGGCATTTAAAATGAACAGTTTTAAAAAATTCTTGTCGATAATCCTTTGTGCAACATCAATATTATCAGCTCCAGTGAATACTTTTGCTACAGGTGACTCAGATTTACCTAATGAGAAATTAGCGGAAGACAAAGACATTCTTAGCCTATCTGACGAAAAATTAAACAATGAAACTGAAAACGCTGTCAACGAAAAATTAGAGGCATTCGAAGAAATTTTGAAAAAAGCCTTTGATGAAAACAATGAAAGTGCTATAAGAATTATTAAATCAATTTTTGATAAAGACAATTTGCACCAAGCTGATAATGAAAATACGGTTAAAATTATTGAGAGCTTGCTCGATGTTTCGGTACCAGCAGATTCAAAAATAGCTGAAACAATTAAAGAATTCGTAGAGTTACCAATGTTTGAAGATATTATTGCGGACGAAAAATATAAGGGGCTGGCTATTTTTAAAAAAGATATTTTAGAAGATAATGATTTAAATATTATAACAAAATTTATGACAAGAAACGATTGCTTCAGCGGGGGTGACACAATTGATGTTAAAGGAATAATGGTACATTCCACTGCTACTCCAGGATGTATGGCAGATTTTTGGTATGTGCCTTGGAATAAATCATACCAAAAAGGAGAAACTGGTAGAGAAGTCTGCGTTCATGCTTTTTTGGACGATAAAAATGTCTATCAATATTTACCTTGGAACCACAGAGGTTGGCACTGCGGCGGAAAAGCCAACAATACTCATGTAAGTTTCGAAATCTGTGAGCCTGTGGGGATAACTTATACTGAAGATTATTCTGAAATTGCTTCTATCGATATCGAAGCTACACGTGAATATTTTGAAAAAGCTTATGAAAATGCTGTTAAGTTGTGTGTATTGTTGTGCAAGCAGTTTAATTTGACCGAAAAAGATATTATTTGTCACTGTGAAGGGCATGACTTGGGGGTTGCAAGTAATCACGGTGATGTTATGCACTGGTGGAAATTTTATGATAAAGATATGGACAATTTTAGAGCAGATGTGAAAATGGCATTAGAAAATGCTTAGTGATGGAGGTTCTAGTGTTGATTACATCTTTTAAAAATAGATGCCTTACTTTATTTTGCCTACTGGCGGTATTCATAAATCATAATTCAGCTTTTGCTTGCCCCTTAAAGCCCACCCCTGGATTGGCAACTATAAAAAATTTGTTATGTACATCACTTTTGCCTGTTGGAAAAACTATGTATATATGGGGAGGCGGATGGAATGAAGAAGATACTGCTTCCGGTAAAGGCTCAACTCATATTGGAGTATTACCAGGCTGGGAAAATTTTTCATCTAAGCAAGATGCAGGGTACAATTTTTTAAATTACAAATATAATATTAATGCAGGTTTGGACTGTTCTGGTTTTGTTGGCTGGGCAATTTATAACGTTTTTAATACTCAAAATGAAAAAGACGGCTATGTAATGAAATCATCTATTATGGCAAATGAATTTGCAAATCGTGGCTTTGGTAAATATAAAAATAAAGATGAAATTATCGATTATAAACCTGGCGACATAACGAGCGGCCCTGGCCATGTGTGGATTTGTATAGGGCAATGTGAAGACGGAAGTGTTTTATTTATTCATAGCTCTCCACCTGGTGTTCAAATTAATGGTACTACTACAATTGACGGAAATGAAAATAGTATGGCAATAAATTTAGCTACACATTATATGAAAAAATATTACCCCGAATGGTCAAAAAAATATCCGCACTTTAGCAGAGGTAATAGTTATTTAACAAATTTTTCTCAAATGAGATGGTCCACAGATGGTTCTGCTGCGCTAACCGACCCTGATGGCTACTTTGATAAAAGTGTATCTGAAATTTTAAAAAATCTCTTTAATGAGTAAATCTAAATTATTGCAAAAATTTATTTTTAAGGTGCGTGTTTGTTTGAAAGATGTAATCATAATCGGTGCAGGCCCTGCAGGTTTAACTACTGCTTTATATGCTGCTAGAGCTGGATTTTCTGTTTTGATTTTAGAAAAATCTGTCTGCGGCGGGCAAGTTGCCACAACAGGTGAAGTAGAAAATTATCCTGCAATTGAAAATATATCCGGTGCAGATTTTTCTATGAATCTTTATAATCAAGTTATTAGCAAAAATGTGGAAGTTTTATTTGAAGAAGTTAAAAGAGTAGATTTTTCGGACAAAATAAAGAAAGTTTTTACAGATTTTAACGGATATGAGGCAAAAACGGTTATAATTGCAAATGGAGTTAAGCGCAGAGAACTCGGTTGTAAAGGCGAGAAAGAATTTTCTGGCAGAGGAGTTTCTTATTGCGCTACATGCGACGGAGCTTTTTTTAAAGACAAAGACGTTGCGGTTGTTGGTGCAGGAAATACCGCACTAGAAGATGCGCTATTTTTGTCAAACATATGTAAAAGTGTAACAATCTTGATTCGTAATGATAAAATTAGAGGCGAAAGAATTTTATTTGAGGCTGTACAAGACAAAAGCAATATAGCTTTAAAACTTAACTCTACAATCTCAGAAATCGGCGGAAAATCAGGTTCCGTTTCTTTTGTTCGGGTTTTTGATAAAATTTTAAAAAAAGAAATCAAATTAAATGTTTCAGCAGTTTTTGTTGCTATTGGTTTGATGCCGGATAACAATATTTTTTCTAATTTTATAAAATTAGATGAAAGCGGTTATATTTTGTCAGACGAATCTTGTATTACTAATGTGTCAGGAGTTTTTGTTGCCGGCGACACGCGGAAAAAATCTTTGCGGCAAATAGTCACCGCAGAGGCAGACGGAGCTGCTGCTGCTGCAAATGTATCTAAATATTTGAATTAAAAAACTTAAAAAAACGGTGTAACCATATTACACCGTTTTTTTTACACCAATTTTATTTAACTTTTATCAATAAAATTCTTTTTCTGCATATAATCAACTAACTTGCTCAAAGTTTGATGACTAATAATATGTTCTATTTTACAAGCTTCTTCCTCCGCAACTTCTGGCTTTATGCCCAAAGTCCCTATAAAAAATTTCGTCAATGTTTCGTGTCTAAAATAAATCTCTTTTGCTAATTTTGTTCCAGGTTCAGTAAGTTTTATCAATCCGTATTTTTCGTGTTCTAACAGTCCATTGTCTTTTAAGTTCGAAACGGCTTTATTCACACTGGGCTTGGACAAATTCATAAAAAGCGCGATGTCAGTAATTCTGACCTCGCCCTTATTTTTTTCAATTAAATATGCCGCTTCCAAATAATCTTCAAGTGAACCTGTCAGTTTGGTCATGCATTCCATAATAATACTCCTAATTTTTGCGAAAATTACAATTTTTTTCACAAGAAACACAACTTCCGGAACAAATCGCAGCAAATCCATTTTTTTTATAAGATTTAATTTGTTTTTTGACAGCAAAAACAACTATAAAAACAGCAAAAGTCGCTATAAATAAATCAATAATCATAAAAGCCCTCCCCTTTTTGTACTTTTTAAAAAATATTAAAAACAAGCGTTCCAATTTGATAAACTAACACAGATGCAACCCAAGCCAAAATCAGTTGATATCCAATTGCAATAATCGTCCATTTTGTACTTTTTAACTCTTTATGTATGGCAGATAAAGCCGCGATGCAAGGTGTATATAGCAAAACAAAAACCATAAACGCATATGCCGAAATCGTAGTAAATTGTTCGGAAATTACATGAGAAATCCCATCGAGTCCACCAGTTCCATAAAGGACTGCCATCGTACTAACAACAGATTCCTTCGCGATTAATCCTGACAGCAAAGAAACCGCTGCACGCCAATCTCCGAATCCGCATAAAGAAAATATAGGTGCTATACCCATGCCAATTGATGCCAAAATACTTTGACTTCTATCTGCAACCATTTGGAAGTTTAAATTAAATGACTGTAAAAACCAAATTATAATTGTTGCCGCAACCAAAATTGTTCCAGCTTTCACTATAAAATCTTTCACGCGTTCACCAACATGCAAACACAAATTTTTAAATGTTGGCAGCCTATATTCTGGCAATTCCATTATAAAAGAAGCTGTTTCGCCTTTTAGCACAGGCTTTTTGAAAACCATTGCAGTGAATATTGCCACTAAAATTCCCAACAAATAAATCGAAGAAATTGCCAAAACTTGATGTTCTTTAAACAACGCCGCAATAAACATAGCATATACAGGCATTTTTGCACTGCAAGACATAAATGGAATCATCAAAATTGTAAGTTTTTTATCGTTTTCCTTCTCTAAAATTCTTGTTCCAAGCACCGCCGGAACAGTGCAACCGAACCCCATAAGCAACGGAACAAACGCTCTTCCAGATAAGCCAACCTTGCGCAAAAGTTTATCAGTAATAAATGCCGCTCTTGCCATATATCCACTGTCCTCCAAAATTGACAGCAACGTAAACAATATCATAACTTGTGGCAAGAACGATATTACCGAGCCTACACCTTCTATTATGCCCCCTACAATTAAACTTTTGGACCACTCTGCCGCACCTAAATTAGTCAATAAATTTAAAATAAATCCGCCAAAAACATCTTTAATGAAAAATTCAAACTGAATCCTAAAAAATGAGCCGATTGGACCAAAAGTTATGTAGAAAATAAAAATCATTATTAGAGCAAATATTGGTACTGCCAAAAATTTGTTTGTTACGATTTTATCAATTCTGTCCGTTAAAGTTATGTATTCCGGAGGATGTTTGCGCTTAATTGCAGATTTGCAAAGTGCATATATGTACTTATACCGTTGGTCAGCGATAACCATCTGTTCGTCCACATGCTCCGGAATGGAAAGCATTTTTCTATATAAATCTATATTTTTGCTCAGATTTTTGGGTAATTTTATTTTTTTAATAACTAATTCATCATTTTCAAAAATTTTGATTGCTAACCAACGTAAATTTACACTATTTTTCATCTTATAAAAGTTTGGTTCTGCAGCCAATTCATTTTCTATTTTAGAAATAACTTTTTCAATTTTATCATCATATATATTTTTTCTTGACACTTTGCTTTTACTTTCTGCACAGCGAACCGCCAAATCTAAAAGCTCTTTAATTCCTATTCCTTTATTGGCCGATATTGGCACAATTGGCACATTCAGCTCTGTCCTAAATGCATTATAATCAATTATGTCACCTTTTTTTTCAATAACATCTGTCATATTAAACGCGATTATCATTGGTTTTTGCAATTCTAAAAGCTGTGTGGTAAGGTACAAGTTTCTTTCCAAAATCGTCGCATCTACAATGTTTATTATCACGTCTGGGTTGTCGTCAATCAGGCTATTTCTCGTAATTACTTCTTCTGATGAATATGGTGACAAAGAATAAATTCCTGGTAAATCAAGCACATCAATGTTTACATTCCTAAATTTTAAACTTCCTTCTTTTTTCTCAACCGTAACTCCCGGCCAGTTTCCCACATGTTGGCTACTTCCGGTAAGCTGGTTAAACAACGTAGTTTTTCCACAATTTGGATTCCCAACTAACGCTATTTTAATGTTCTTATTTTTGATATTGGTAGACTTTTTTTCTTTTAGTGACGCAATTGTAGACATTAAATTATTTCCTTTCTCTAATTTTTATATTTTTCGCTTCAGACTTTCTAATACTAAGGTCAAATCCGCGCACGTTTATCTGTATAGGATCTCCGAACGGTGCGATTCTTTTCATAATCACTAGCGCTCCTGGAGTTATCCCCATATCAACAATTCTACTTCGTAATTCTTTATCGCATATAATTTTTTCCACAACTCCAAATTGGCCAGGTTTTAAATCATTCAGCGTTTTCAAAAAAATTCTCCTTTCAAAATGTTAGCCAAGGTTAACATTCAGTTAACACAATACCTTAAGTAATTATATCACATAAAAAGGCAATAGTAAACTCAAAAATTATTACCCCGCCGCGTAACACAGTGCAGCGCAGCCTTAACTTTTTTAATAAGTTGTCTGCGCTGCCGCCTTCATTTTTATAATTATTTCTTCCCTTTGCTAACAATAATTGTAACCTGCGAACCCACCTCAACCTTATCGCTTTTTGAATGGTTCTTATAACCTACAATTTTTCCTTGCTCAACAACATCGCTATATAAAGTTTCCTGTATAGGAATAAAGCCCTGCTTCGACAGAATTGAGGATGCATCCGACAAAGACAAGCCATCTATTGATGGCAAAACTTTAAATTTAGGACCCTTACTTATTGAGACTATTATATTCGAACCCTTTTCTACATAAGTTTCAGGTTGAGGCGTCTGAGAAATTACCTTGCCTTCATCAACTTTATCATCATATACCTTTTCAGACAAAAATATGTTATAATCGTCCGAATTAGTATTTTTTTGCAAATCATCAAAACTTTTTCCAATTAAATTGGGAACAATGATACTTTCTTTATTTTCTATGTTTTCTTGAATTAATAAGTTATCTTGCTTCAGCTCACTTTTCTGAGTCGCATTATTATTAACAAAAAAAATAAAAATCGCAGCAAATATTGCTAAAAAAACAATTGTAGCACAAATTGTCCATAAAAAGATGTTTTTTCTGTTTTTAAACGGTACTTTATAATCATTTTTGGAAGCACTTGTGTCCTGTTCTTTTAAATATTTTGCAGAGGTTTCTGTAAGTTCATCGCGCAATATTTCAAAAGTCTGCGTGCGTTTTTGAATATTAACCTTTAATCCATTCGATAATGCCGAAACTACATGAGGTGGAATATTTTTTAAAATTTTTACAGGAATTAGCAGCCTATCGTCAGTCCCTCTCTCTGATGCATCCTTTGGAGGGAACCCCACAAGTGAAAAAAACAACGTTGCCGTAAGTCCATAAACATCCGTAGCCTGCGTCAATTCACAATTTTTGATATACTGCTCTGGCGCCGTAAAGCCCTTGTTAAATTCAAAACCTAAAAAAACTCCAAGCTGTCGCAAATTTTGTGTAGAAAAATTAGAAACATACATTTTACCGTTTCTTCCAATTATTAATGACCCTGGATTTATTGCAAGATGCTTTACTCCAGTTCGGCTTAGTCGGCTGAATGCAGAAATAACCGGCATAAACAATATTTTTGCAGTGTCCCAACCTATCGGATGATTGTTTTTCTTAATAAAGTCCAAAAGAGTTGTTCCGCCTACAACTTCTGATATGATATACGCTGTTCCATTATCTGTAAAAATATCATAAACTGGAACAATTGCGTCTATGTCCCTAGCCTTTGCTAATGATCTAAAATAATTTAAAAAATCATTTTTTAGACTTTTGAATTTTTCGCCGCAGCTTTCTTTTTCCATTACCTTTAGGCTATTTTCAGCCCTAACACATATTTCTGACGGAAAAAACTCCCTTATACGCACTTTAGAATTATTCTTTATATCATAGCCCACATAGCAAATAGATTCCGCATTTTCTGAGAGTTTGCTACCTACAACATACTTATCTTGCAAGACTAACTTTTCGTGAGCAACTCCATCCTGTTTATGATTGTCATTTATATACCCACAAAAGGGGCACTGTTCTCGTTCACCTTTGTCACTCATACATTTCATGCATAAATTTTCAAATTTTCCCATGTTATTCCTCGCTTAATTAACTCTCAATTAGGCTGATAATTTTTAATTTATTGTGTGTAACACTTAGTTAAAATTCCTAAATATACAGATTTTAAAAGTATTTCTACACATAAAGCTTTACTAAAATTAAACCAATCTAAATGATAAAGATTTAATTCCGCATCATTTTTTTCACTTTCATGTTTTTCTGACAAAATATTTATAATTTTCACACTTTTATTTGTACTTTTATTAAAAAACTTTTTTAAATACTTACACCTTAAATCAAAATCCAACATCATTAGTACGTTGCTATTTTCTAAAATAATTCCCTCTTTTAAATTGCATCGTTCTGCATTTAAACCTAGTGCCCTCAGAGACTCACAAAATTTTATTGACAAATCCTTAAATTCACTGTTTTCAGTCAAAACTATTTTTATATTCTCGGTTTTGTTGATTAAATCTGCGGCTAAATCAATATTAGTACCATTTTTTAAGTTGGTAGCGTCGTATAAATCCTGAATTGTGCAAACTTCGTAAGGAAAAGATTTATTAATTTCATTTATGGAAAATTGTTTTTTTAAAAAAACTGAACCGCAGTTTACAATATTTTTTTCTTTTGTGCTGCTTAAATTCCCCATAAATAAAATCTCCTCACAAAAAGCTTTCCCTTGTTACATTTGATTATATATTAAATTTCCCAATTATGTCAAGTCAAGTATTATGCCCAGCTTTTCTTTAAATTCAATAAAATCATAACATATATTTTTCTAAAAAAACATATCATTCATAAGACATGGTGATTTTAATTCACTAAAAAATATTATAACACACAACCACTATTTTTGAAAATGCATATTCAAACTTTATTTTTGTAACACACTTTTATAAATTACATAATATGTATTGAAAACATAGTTCATCATCTGAATGGAGGCTTTTATTATGTCAGAAAATCTTTTTCCTACGGCAGTAAATACTCAAAGCGGGTTAAATGAAAGTTCATCGGGAAATTTTAGAGAAGCAGTTTGCATTGATGCTTTTAGAGTCTATGATTCTTGTGCTGATAAAGACTGTCTTCAAGATCTACGCGTTTATTTTACCGAAGCTGGCCAAAATGTAATTGACCAAGCTTGCACTGTTCGCATTAAAAGCGCCGATGTTTTAACGGTTTATGTCGACCTTGAGCCTGTTCCTTTTAACAAAGGTTTTTACTCTGTCGACATGACATTTTTCTTTGAAGTCAACCTTGATGTATTTCTTTCTCCAGCAGCTTGCCCTGTAAATGTAACCGGACTGTCTGTATTCTCTAAAAAGGTAATACTATTCGGCAGTGAAGGCAAAGTTAAAGTTTTTAATTCTGGCGCTTGTTATGACGATTTGGATTTAAATTCTTCTCCTGTAAGAAATCTTCCAAAGGCTACTGTTCAAGTTGCAGAACCAATCGGTTTATCTGCCAGAGTTTGCTGTGACCGTCACGACAGTTGCGAATTAAATTGTCATATCCCTGAATGTATCTGTAAAAAGTTTGGCGGAGAATTTCAACTAAAAAATAATACTAACGCAGTTTATGTTACTCTCGGCATGTTTACAATCGTTCAACTGGAACGAAACGTTCAAATGCTTGTACCTTCTTACGATTTCTGTGTTCCCGAAAAAGAATGCGTCACTACGTCAGATAACCCTTGTGAACTCTTTAATCGTCTTGAGTTCCCAACTGACGAATTTTTCCCACCTCGTTCAACAGACACAAATAATGAATCTAACGGCGGTGGTTGCGGTTGTGGCTGCAATAGCTGTGGGAACTAATTAATGGTTTTTATAAATTCATAAAACTAAAAATTTTAAACTTTATGCCCCAAATTAAAATTTTAATTTAAAGCAAAATGCTATTCGCATAACGGCAAATATTGATATTATAATTTGCCAAAGCGAATAGCATTCGATTCTTTTTATAGCAAACACTTTAATGCAACCTGCAGATTCCAACCTTTACTAGCTTCGCTTAACATCTTAAGCAAAGCGAAAATTCGCTAAAGTACCGTCTCCGTTAAAAATTTTTTAATAATAAAAAAATTAATGTTGACTTTTTTCATTGATTTTAGTATAATACAATTATTAAATGTACGATTTAAAGTAGAATATGCGTTTCGGTAAGTATTTTTATTAATTTAAGTCTATATTATTAGCATTTTCTTATTTTGGCCCGGTGGTCAAGCGGTTAAGACACCGCCCTTTCACGGCGGTAACACGGGTTCGATTCCCGTCCGGGTCACCAAAAAGTTTTTTTGTTTAGCTAAGTTCTAATTTTTGAATTTATAAGCTTATTTTAGCAGAGATTTTCTCTGCTTTTTTTATTTTTAAGTCAAAATCTTTCAACTATTATTTTTAACGTGACATATAAGGTTTAAGCGGATACTTTTTACAATAATGCTATTTACACTATCATTTTTTAAGCACCCGCTATATTAATGTCAAAAATTAAAATCCCTTTTAATAAAAAGCTTGCAAAGTATACTATCAAACTCAAAAACGCACAAGAAGTCATACTTTTGCTCTTTACGCGTATTTTTTATTTTGCAGCCTTGGAATTAAGTATTTTTGTCAAATTTAAAGTTCGCATTGCGTTAAGCACTGCAATTAATGTAACTCCTACATCTGCAAAAATAGCTAACCACATAGGCGCTAGTCCCAAACTTGCCAGTATAAGCACAAGCATTTTAACCGACAAAGCAAAAGCAATGTTTTGATGCGCAATTTGAATAGTTTTATTAGAAATTTCAATAGCGTGGGCAATTTTAGAAGGTTTGTCATCCATTAATATAACATCAGCCGATTCTATTGCCGCATCAGAACCCATATTTCCCATTGCGATTCCTACATCTGCGCGGGCTAAAACCGGAGCGTCATTTATTCCATCTCCTACAAATGCCAATTTTTCTCCTTTTGGGCACTCTGAAAGCATTTTTTCTATCCAGTCAACTTTATCTTTTGGAAGTAAATCCGATTGATACTCATCAACCTTTAAACAGCTTGCAACATCTTCCGCAACTTTTTTATGGTCCCCTGTCAACATAACTATTTTGTTAACTCCAGCATCTTTTATCGCTGAAATTGCTCTCTTTGAATCTTCCTTTATTTTATCAGAAATTACTATATGGCCAGCATACTCGCCATTTATTGACACATGAATAATCGTTCCTGCACTATGGCAATCACGCCATTTCACCCCAACATAGTCCATCATTTTATTATTGCCTATGCACACTATATCTCCGTTAACTTTTGCACGGATTCCTCGTCCAGAAAATTCTTCGACATCTGAAACAGAACAGTCATCCATTTCATTTGAATAAGCTTGTCGAATAGACAAAGAAATCGGATGAGTTGAATAACGTTCTACATGTGCAGCAAGGTGAATCAACTGTTCTTCATTGCAAATTTGTGGGTGCATTGCTGTAACTGCGAATACTCCTTCTGTTAATGTGCCCGTTTTATCAAAAACTACAGTTTTAGTTTTTGCCAAAGTGTCTATATAATTAGAGCTCTTTATCAAGATACCATCTTTTGATGCCGTTCCAATACCTCCAAAAAATGTCAGTGGCACCGATATAACTAAAGCACATGGACAAGATACTACAAGAAATGTTAAAGCTCGATTTAGCCAAATAACAAATTCAGACAAAAAATTTCCTGATAAAATTGGTGGAATAAAAGCCAACAAAACCGCAATAGCAACTACTGTAGGAGTATAAACTTTTGCAAACTTTGAAATGAATTTTTCACTTTTAGATTTATTATCATTTGCATTTTCAACTAAATCCAAAATTTTTGTCGCAGTTGATTCTTCAAAAACTTTTGTCACTCTTACTCGAATCATTCCCGAAAGATTAATGCAGCCAGAAAGAATTGGATCATTAGCTGCAACTTTCTTAGGTATGCTTTCTCCAGTCAGCGCAACCGTATCAAGTGTAGATGTACCCTCTACAATTTCGCCATCCACAGGAACTTTTTCTCCCGGCTTAATCACGATAATCTCTCCAACTGATATGCTGTCTGGGTTTACAACTAATATTTCCCCATTTCTTTCAACATTTGCAACATCCGGTCTAATGTCCATAAGTTGTGAAATCGATTTTCTACTATTGCCTTCCGCAATCTCTTCAAATAATTCTCCTAATTTGAAAAACAGCATAACAAATACCGCTTCTGCAAATTCTCGATTTCCTCCAGGCAAAAATCCTATACAGAGCGCTCCAACCGTAGCGATAGCCATTAAAAAATTTTCATCAAATAAATTTCCTCGCAAAATATTTTCTGCGGCTTCTATAATTACGTCATATCCAACAATAAAATAGGGAACTAAAAATAATGCTAAACTCGCCAACATAGGCAGTTGCACAAATTTGTCAATAAAATAAACAACGGCTAACAAAATAGCTGCCGCTATAATTTTAATTAAATTTATCTTAACTTCTTTTTTCATGCAAATCCTCCTTACGCCCACTAAAGGTACTTAGCCGACAAACAGTTTACACATTGATTATTTTTTCACATCTATCACATACAGAATATCATATATTATAGAAAAATGCAATAAATCAATGAATTTTTCAACAATAAAAAGGCAGTTGCAACGCTGCCTTTTTGTTATTCATATAACTTTTTTAAAGTATTTATTCCGTCTTCAATTTCTTCGTGCGAATAGTCATATTTTGACAAAACTTCGTCACTAAATTCATTTGCTTCGTTAAAAAAATTCAACGCTAACTCAAATCTACGCGCTGTTTTTTGTCTTTCGAGGGCGTTAAAAATTAAATTTTCCGCTTCGTTAAAATTTTTATCCGCTAAGTGTTTTTTCACCATTCTGTCCAAAATGTCGTCTTCCATCTCTGTAGCAGAATTCTCTTCTTCATCCACGTCCAAGATTGCTTTTACCTTATCTTTTCCAAAAAGAATTGCTGCAAAAGTATTTCCTATCGCCTCAATCTGTCGTTCCATCCAGTCTTTTTTTATGCTCATTGTAAAATCTCCTTTTTATTGCAAAATCAATTGTTCTGCCTGAATATCATTAGCACTCGGTAAACTGCCTGCTGCTGGCAAATTTTTAGGTCTGTATCGTTGTTCATTAGCTAATTTTTGCAAATTTAACGCTGACACTTTGATAACTCGATGACCTTTGCGCAAACTCATAACCGACACGCCTAAAGTCGTTTTTGTAGATTTAACTTGAAGCAAGTTTGTGCTTAAAATCAACATTCGTCCTGACGATGACGTTAACAAAAATTCTCTATCCTCATTTAAATATTCTATTGCAACCACCTTTGATTTATCTGAAAAAGCATTGACAAGTTTTTTTCTATTTGTCTTTGTCTTATATGCGCTCAAAGTTACCTTTGCAACCTTGCCATTTTCAAAAAATAACAAAATATTTCCAGAATAATCTTTGGTTGCGACCATGTATAAAATCGATTCATCTGGCTCTATGCCAAGTTTTGCTGGAATAAATTCACCAAGCACACTTGCCTTTACATCTTGAAACTCCGACACTTTCGCCTTATAAACCTGATGTTTATCTGTAAAAAATAGTAAATCAAACGTGTTATTAGCCTCAATAGACTGCAAAATTTCGTCACCATCTTTTAACTTTTGCTCGCTGTTCATTCTTAACGACTGTGGAGTAATCTTCTTAAAATAATGGTTCTTAGTAAGAAACAGATGCACTGGATATTCAGGAATTTCTTCAACTACGTCTACATTTTTTATGTCCTCTTTATAAATAAGCATCGTCTTTCTTGGCTTACCGTACTTCTCTGAAATATAACAAAGTTCCTGCGCAATGATTTCTTTTACTTTAATTTCATCGCTAAGTATTGACTCAAGTTGCTCTATTGAATCCTTTAACTTTTCTATCTCATCGGTTCGTTTTAAAATGTACTCCCTATTTAAGTGTCGCAATTTTATTTCCGCCACGTAATCGGCTTGCAATTCGTCAATTGAAAAACCTGCCATTAAATTCGGCACAACCTGCGACTCTTCTTTTGTGTTTTTTATAATTTCTATCGCTTTATCGATATCCACAAGAATTTTCTTTAATCCGGCCAGTAAATGCATTTTGCTCTTTTGCTTCGATAGGTCAAATTTTGTTCTACGTTTCACACAATCCAGCCTAAATTTCAGCCACTCTTCTAATAACGCCTTTACACCCAAGACTTTTGGTGTACCATTTATCAGCACATTAAAATTGCACGAAAATGAATCTTCGAGTGGGGTTAATCGATAAAGTTTTTGCATCAATTTTTCTGCATCAGTGTTTCTTTTCAAGTCTATCGTAATTTTCAAACCGTCTATACCAGTTTCATCGCGGACGTCCGATATTTCTTTTATTACACCTTTTTTTACCATCTCAATTACTTTTTCTATAATCGCTTCAGAAGTCGTCGTAGGGGGAATACTGCTAATATCAATACAATTTTCGGTTTTATCATAAGTATACCGCGCTCGCACTTTTATGCTGCCTCTTCCGGTTTCGTAAATATCCATCATAGATTTCTCATCGTAAATTATAATTCCACCACCATTAAAATCTGGCGCCAGAAGCACTTTACTAATATCTGCATCCGGATTTTTTATTAGCATAATTGTCGCTTTGCAGACTTCTCTTAAATTAAATGGACAAATTGAACTCGCCATTCCCACCGCAATTCCAGTATTTGCATTAACCAAAATTGACGGAAAACTCGCCGGCAAAAGAGTAGGCTCTTTCAGCGTGTTATCATAATTATTAACAAAATCGACGGTGTTTTTTTCGATATCCTTAAAAAGTTCCTCGCAAATGTTATCAAGCCGAGCCTCGGTGTATCTCGAAGCTGCGCACATCATATCTCGAGAATAAAATTTGCCAAAGTTTCCTTTTGAATCAACATAAGGGTGCAGCAAGGCTTCGTATCCGCGACTCAATCGCACCATTGTGTCGTAAATCGCACTGTCACCATGAGGATTTAATTTCATAGTCTGACCCACAATATTTGCAGATTTTGTGCGGGCAGAATTCAGCAACCCCATTTTGTACATTGTATAAAGCAGCTTCCTGTGCGACGGCTTAAAGCCGTCAATCTGAGGAATCGCACGTGAAAGGATTACACTCATCGCATACGGCATATAATTTTGCTCTAAGGTGTTTGCAATTTCTTGTTCGACAATTTCCCCTGCACCATTAATAATTCCTTGATTTTTGTCGCTATTATTTTCTTTTTTAGAAAAATTTTTACCTTTAGATGCCAATATTTTTCACCTCACAAACTTCAAATAAATTTTTTAACTAACATCTGCCGCATCTATATATAAATGCCCGTTTTCTACGATAAATTTCTTTCTTCCTACAATATTGTCTCCCAATAAAACGTCAAACATATGCGCTGTTTTTTCAGCATCTTCAGGCATAATTTTTATTAACCTGCGTGTTTTTGGGTTCATCGTAGTCAGATTCATCATATCCGGCTCATTTTCACCAAGTCCTTTTGAACGCTGAATCGTATATTTTTTTGCTCCGATTTGCTCTATAAAATCATCTTTTTCCTTTTCTGTATAAGCAAAATAAGTCTCATCTTTTGTGTTTATTTCGTAAAGCGGAGACTCCGCGATGAAAACCTTACCTTTCTCGATAAGAGCTGGTGTTAATCTGTATATCATAGTAAGCAAAAGTGTTCGAATCTGAAATCCATCAACATCAGCATCCGTACACAAAATTACTTTGTTCCAGCGCAAAAGGTTTATATCAAACGATGCCAAATCTTTATTTGCCTTAGCTTTAATTTGCACTCCGCAGCCCAAAACTTTTATGAGATCGGTGATGATATCGCTTTTAAAAATTTTATTGTAATCGGCTTTTAAGCAGTTCAAAATTTTGCCACGGATCGGAATTATCGCCTGAAAATTCGGGTCACGCGCCTGTTTACAGGCCCCCAGCGCTGAGTCACCCTCCACTATAAAAAGTTCTCGCTCGTTTACATCTCGACTTCTGCAATCCACAAATTTAGCCACTCGGCTGGTTATGTCCATGTTGCTCGTAAGCTTCTTTTTTATATTTAATCGAGTTTTTTCAGCATCCTCGCGGCTTCGCTTGTCTACAAGAACCTGCACCGAAATTTTATCAGCATCAAGTGGATTTTCTATAAAATAAACCTCAAGCTGATGCCGAAACATCTCGACCATTGCGTCCTGAATGCCTTTGTTTGTTATGGATTTTTTGGTCTGATTTTCGTAAGATGTTACATTTGAAAACGACGAAACCACTATCACAAGGCAGTCTTCCACGTCGGCAAAAGTTATTTTGCTTTCGTTTTTATTGTACTTTCCGTTCTGCTTCAAATACGCATCAATTTGATATACAAACGCGTTTTTGACGGCCTTTTCTGGTGCACCACCATATTCCAGCCAGCTAGAATTATGATAATATTCTGATAAGCTCATTTTATTTGAAAAAGCAAACGCAACATTTATTTTCGTTTTATAATATGGCTTGTCCTCGCGGTCACGAACTTTTTTTTCACCCGTCCAAAATTGCACCGGAGTCAAAAAATCCTCGCCAACCAGTTCTCTAACATGATCAACTATGCCGTTCTCGTAATTAAACTCGGTTACGTCAAAATTTTCTCCAATCTGATTTTTAAAAATGAACCTCAGACCCGCATTTACAATGGCTTGGCGCTTTATTATGTCCAAAAAGTATTCAGGCTTTATGTCAATATCTGTAAACACCTCAAGATCGGGCTTCCAGCGAATTTTTGTGCCGGTATCTTTTTGGGTATACGGCTCTTTTTTTAGCCCTCCAATATTCTCGCCTTTTTCAAAATGCAACGAATAGATAAATCCGTCGCGTTTTATTTCAACGTCCATATACTCCGATGAATATTGTGTTGAACACAGTCCCAATCCGTTTAGGCCTAGAGAATATTCATAATTTTCCGCAGAATTATTGTTATACTTTCCACCTGCATACAGCTCACAAAAAACGAGCTCCCAATTAAACTTACCTTCATTTTTATTAAAGTCAACCGGAATTCCTCTTCCAAAGTCCTCCACTTCAATCGAATGGTCTTCGAATAAAGTTACAATTATCTCGTTGCCAAAACCTTCTCTTGCCTCATCTATCGAGTTTGACAAAATTTCAAAAGCCGAATGCTGGCAGCCTTCTATCCCATCCGAACCAAATATTACCGCAGGACGCTTTCTCACTCTATCTGCACCCTTAAGTGAAGAAATGCTTTCATTTCCATAAGTTTTAGCTTTTAATTCCATAACTTTCCTCCATTTAACGATGTCGTATTTATAATCGTAACGCAAAAGTTTAATTATTGTCAAGTTTGAATGAAAAATAAATGAAGATTCCTTTAAAAGTAAAAGGAATCCTTCTTTAATCTTTTAAAATGTACTAAGTTTTTGTAATCAATAACCCACATTCGCCTTTTATCACGTATTTTTCAACTTTTGCTGGAACAAAAAATGTATCTCCCAAATCACCTTTATAAACATCATTTTCATAAATAATTTTTCCGTTACCGGAAATAAACTGAACAATCTGAAAAGTCTTTTCTACATTCAAAATAAACTTTTCTTTATTAATTGTCTCCTTTTTCACCTTAAAATAATCACATTCAAAACTAGAAAAGTTCTCTTTTAAATGATTATTTTGTGTCGCTTTATTAAAATTTAGCACATCTTTAGCGCGTTCAACATGCAACTCCCTAAAATTGCCAGCAAAATCTTTCCTGTCATAATCATAGACCCTGAAAGTTGTGTTGGAATTTTGTTGAATTTCTGCCACTAAAATGCCTCCACCCAACGCATGTATTGTCCCTGCTGGAATATAATAAGCCTCACCTTTTTTCACTTTTATTTTGTTAAGCAACTCACAAACAGTCTTTTCTTGAATGGCATGCATAAATTCTTCTTTAGAAACGTCCTTATTAAACCCCAAATATATATAAGAATTTGGGTCGCAATCAACAATATACCATAATTCAGACTTGCAAGACTCGCCATTTGCCTCGTTCGCAGTCATTTTTGTTGGATGAACCTGCACGGATAAATCTTTATTGGCATCTATGAGCTTGACAAGCAACGGAAATTTTTTTGTCTCAACAAAGCTTTCTCCTAAAAAGTCCTTTTTCGACATCTCAATAACGTCTTTTAAAGTTTTTCCTTTATAGGTTCCATCGGCAACTTTTGTCAGGCCAGCTTCGTTGCAAGAAACTTCCCAACTTTCGGCTATTATAGAGCCTTCACTTTTTTTATTAAATCGTTTTAATCTCTCTCCACCCCAAAGATAATCCTTACAGACTGGCTGCATTTTCATAGGATAACAATATACTTCATTCTTTTTCATAGCATTTTACCCGTTTAATCATCAAAATATAACACAAACCGCCCCAATTGAGTAAGTCGGTTTTAAATTGTAAACTTTTTTAGGCTAACCCATAGTATGTCTTTATTTCATCAAAATAATCCGTTTTGGCTGCATATTCCCACCATAAATCTTTTCGATTAACTTCATTTTGTTCCCATGGTTTATATACATAATGCAAAATTGCAGGTTTTTCATACGCCTGTAAAATCTCATTTTTTGTATACTTATTTTTCGCAACTAGCCTGTTAGAATAGTCATTTACCATTTCCATATCAGTAAAATTAAATATTCCGTACTTTATTGGCAAAGCTCCTATATTATCTTGAAAAAGCACATTTATAACTGTTTGGTCATGCTGTACAAGTTTATCATTATTTTCTTTTATAAATGTTTCAATCTTCGGCTCCATATTGTCTTCTCTTAATTTTTTCAAATTTATCAGCATTACACCTGAACATATATAATGATCGCCTTTAAAATTAAAGCTCTCCATTGGATACGGATAGTCTAAAAATCCTTTATAATATAACCCATCCATACTTATATTTATTAAATTAGTCAAATCTTCAAAAATTAAGGTATCACCGTCTACCCAAATAATTTTGTCTACTTCTGGAAGCAAAGATGATAACGATAGACGATAATAAGCTGGCGTTGTTAGTGGAGTCCTGATATGTCCGGCAACATTGGCACTCTCGTAGCTATTTTGCATATCAATTAAATTAATTTGGCATCTACTTTCAAACTTCTTTTGTAAATTCAGAAGTTTTTGCTTATTTTCTTCTGTAAAGTCGTGAGGAACCATGATATGAATATCGTAATAAGTGGTATTTTTAGCATTCGTCATAAGCGACGTAATTGAAACCACCGTAGGATAAGTATAATTATTGTCGGCCGCCATCGCAACCGTAACAGCGCTTTTTTGCCCATCTAATTTTGTCTCATTATTAAAAAAAAAGGCCGCTGCGCCCACAAACAAAACCAACATGCACAATGCCATTATAACCCATAGTTTGGTCCTTGATAATTTCTTCATGAACGACGCCACCTATTTACACTTTTTTTAATTTTGGCGGAGAGATGGGGATTCGAACCCCAGAAACCGCTTTAACGGTTTACACGATTTCCAATCGTGCTCCTTCGGCCAACTCGGACACCTCTCCAAATACAGCTTGACTATTATACAATGAAAATAGTCAATAGTCAAGCTAAAAAACATAAAAGCACAATAAGTTAGCAGTTTTTATCGCCACTCAAAGCTTATAAAGCTATCCTTTTATGTATTCGATTAAACAATTCTATAAATTATCCAACACTCATATTTTAAGAGATTTACAAAAATATTTTTAACTCCACTTCATGATTTTTAATTTTTTTCAGTATTCAGCATTCTCTCTTTATGGGCAGGGGTAAAGTCTATTCTATGTGGATCAAAAACTGGTACATCTAAGGTAAGTCCTGGGTCCATCTTGATAAAACGACCTGTTCTCCAACCACCAGACACATTTTCAAGCATTTCGTCACTTGCTAACCCCTCCACACTCAAACTTTCCTTTTTATTTTCTGCTTTTTTCTTATTCATTCAAAAATCACCCTTTCTGTTATTAAATAATTGTATCAAGAAGATCTTCTTGATACAATTATAATACAATCATTCGAAAATATCAATTGTATTTGCGCAATTTCGCCAAAAAAATTATTGTTCTTTTATAGAATTATAATTTTGTTTAAATCGTGTATAATTATATTGTATTTTTTAACGTAAAGGAGAAATAAAAATGACTATAAACAAATTGGCAGTAACAATTTTATCGATTTCCGTCATAGGAACTTGCACTTTAACGTATAATTCAAAAGAAAGCCGTGCATTAGAACAATGCACAATTACCCCAAATATAGCAATTCCAATTAAAAGTTCTTTAACCTGTTCAGCTGCCAGAAATTGGTACAATAAACAACTACATAATATGCCTAACCTTTTACATTCTCAAAATGTTACTTTCTCTGAAGAAGTTGCTCATTTGTCTTTTTTATATAGAAACTATTTTAAAAAAATCGCTCGTGATAGCATGTCCTGCCAAACTTGCGCAGACTTTTTAAATCAAAATGAAAAACCTTATACTTTTGAACAACTTCTTTCTAAATATAACCGAAATTTCGATAAAATAGCAAAGAGCTCCATAAAATCGCGCGAATCTATTAATATTTTATCAAAAATTTCTGATTTTTTTGAAATTTCAATGCCTAAAATTTATGAAAAAATATTATTTCCATCAGCTATATATTTTTCGAAATTAATCAAATATTTAATTTCGATTTTTTCGTAAGTACGCTCCCGGCAAAACTTTTTTCTCTGTTGGAATAAACAATCTCTGCATTGCATGTGGAGCAGATTCTACTTCATTTCCCCACTCATCAAAAATTTTTTCGGCTTTCAAAGTAAACGGTTTTTCCCCAGGTTCTAAAACATCAAGAGTGTCACCTTTAAAAAATTTATTTCGCTGAGAAATCTCCATAACACCATTTTTATAAGCATCGCAAACCGCAACAACATCATACTTTCTTATGTACCCACCATTAGAATATATTTGCCCCGGTTCATTCCCAAAAAAGAAGCCTGTATTGTACTCTCTATGGCTAATTTTGTCAATTTCATCGCTAATCCATGGCTCAAGCGGTCTATTTTCTAAAAATAAGTTCAGTGCGTGTCTATAAGCATTTGTTGTAACTGCCACATAATAAGCCGACTTTGCCCGCCCCTCAATTTTTAAGCTTGTTGCACCCGCTTTTACAACTTCTGGAATGTGATTTATCATGCAAAGATCTCGAGAATTCAAAAAATACGTTCCGCCATCTTCCTCAAAAACCGGAAAAAATTGCCCTAGCCGATTTTCCTCAACCAAATTATATTTCCATCGGCAAGGCTGTGCGCAATCTCCTCGGTTAGCGTCTCTACCGGTTAAATAATTTGATAATAGGCACCTTCCAGAAAATGAAACACACATCGAACCATGAACAAAAACTTCTAACTCCAAACTTTTGTTGGTTTTAGCTCGAATTGTCGAAATTTCATCAAGTGTTAACTCTCGCGCCAAAACTACTCGTTTCGCACCTAACTCATAAAAAGTTCTTGCTGTCAAAAAATTAACCACGCCTGCCTGCGTTGAAATGTGTACATCCACATCTGGCGCATATTTTTTTGCCAATTGTAAAATTCCCACGTCCGCTACAATAAATGCATCTATTCCTGCATTGGCTGCGCTTTGAATAAATTCCGGGAGTCTGCTTATTTCGTCATTTCGAGGTAAAGTATTGCACGTCAAATAGACTTTAACATTGTTTTCATGCGCAAGTTTCACGGCTTTTACAAGTTCTTCATGCGTAAAATTGTTCGACGAAGTTCTCATTCCAAACTCTTGTCCTGCCAAATAAACTGCATCCGCGCCAAAATTCACCGCTGCCTGTAATCGCTCCACATCACCGGCTGGAGCCAAAATTTCTGGTCTTTTACAAATAATTTCTTTCAAAACTATCCTCTTTTCTCAAAAAGTTTAAGCAAATCAAGCTTTTTTCAGATTAGCACTGTGCTCAGAAAAAGTTTTTGCATAAAAGGTTTTGCCGTCCTTGCTGTGACAATAAAAATAATACTGCGTCGGTTTGTGGTTAAGAACCGCTTCAATTGAAGTCATTCCTGGGTTGCAAATGGCTCCCTTGGGCAAGCCTTTAAATTTGTATGTGTTGTAGTTACTTTGATAAGTTTCTTGGATGTTTTGTGGAACTTTGTCTTTGCTTCTATATGGATACCAAACCGTCGAATCCAAGGATAAACAGCCATTTATAGCATCGCCAAAAGGTGAAATTCCACCATTTTTTAATGTGCTCAATCTATTTTCAATTACCGATGCAATGCCTAGCATATCTGCATCGTTTGAAGCTTCCGCTTGAATTAAAGATGCAAAAATCAGTACATCTTCAACCGACATTGATTTTTTTTCTGCTAAAGTTTTCACACTAACTTTCTCATTTGCCTCATCAGTTAGAAGCTTTTTTGAAATTTTATTGTTAAAGTTGTTTAAAAATTTCTTTATGATAGTTTTGGGCTCAACATTTTTGTAAAAACTATAGGTATCCGGGTACAAATAGCCTTCCAAATTGTACTCCACATCGGTAGATTCTCTGCCACTCAAAAAATCATATTGTTTATCATAATCGCTGGATTTGCAGGCATTCATGAACTCCTCTGCCGAACAAATTTCGTTATTTTCAAGAATCTCCGCTATTTCCATAACATTTTTGCCCTCTGGTATTGTTACATCAATTATGTCCGAATCTAATCGATTTGCGTTCGACTGCAGATAATTAACAATCGCTTCATAATCCATGTTCGTCTTAACTTCGAACGTTCCAGGAATAAATTTCTGTGCACCTTTTGTTAAAAATAAATATAGCTTGAAGAATGTTGGCTGATTTACCACACCATTTTCATGTAAAATATTTACTATTTCACATTTTCTGGCACCTTTCGGGATTTTGATTTTTAAAATTGCATCTTCTCTTGTAATTGCAAGCATATCCAAAGTTCCAAAAACTACAAACTGTCCTAGCATAAGGCAAATTGACAAAATCATACCAATCCAAACTCGTTTGAAAAACCTTTCATTTTCAACAGATTTTCTAATTTTTTGTGCTTTTCTGGGTTCCCCCTTCGTGTGCGTACTTGCCATTTTCTTCTCATATTGACTATAACTCATAAGGTCTTCCATTAGTTCTTGCTCGCGGTATGTATCCTCTATCTTGACCTCAAAATTTTCAACTTTTTTCCTTCTGTCACTTAAATTAAAATCTTTGCTGTCGCTCATTTTTATACTCCTTTCTTTTCAGCGCACTTCAACCATTCAAATTAAAGGTTCTATTAGATTTTCCAACAAGCCATTTATTTCACTAATAGGCTTTGGTTTCTCACCCTCGCTGCATGGAACAACCTTCCAATCAAATTTTTGTGCGGTGTACATCGCAGTTTCACGGCATTTTTTTAAAAACTCAACATTTTTTTCATACAAATCTTTCTTAGAGTTATCTCCGTTGTAACGGTTTTGCATCAACTTTTGAGAAACTTCTACCGGCATGTCGAGATAAGCAACCAAATCCGGCTTCGGAAGCCCTAATTTATTGTACTCATAATCCTCAAGCCAGCAAAGATATTCATCCCACTGCGATTTTTTCAACCGGCAAAGCTGGTATATTTCATTAGACGTTGTATATCTATCTGCAATTATAATTTGTCCATTTTCGTAGTTTTCCTGCCAAAATTTCTTATAACTGGCATATCTATCCACCGCATAAAATGATGCAGCCGCATAAACATTCACATCATCAGGAGAATTTCCAAATTCTGAGTTTAGATACATTTTTACAAGTGCAGAAGATGGCTCATCATAGTTTGGAAAACTCAATTTGCAAAATTTTTTATTTTTTTTAGTCAATTTTTCGCAAATTAATTTTGTTTGAGTCGCCTTACCGCTGCCGTCCAGGCCCTCTATAACGATAAATTTTCCTTTTGACATGCCATTTCTCCTTTTACTTCAGAAAAATATTTTTTAACCTTAATTTGTTCTCCGCAAGACATTTTTCCCTCCGGACAAACCTTATTAACACAAGGTGGTCCGGCTTTTTTGAAGACATTTGGTGCAATTTGAGAAACTAATCGTAGCATTTCTGTTGCCAATTGACGAATTTCCCATTGAGCTCTATTGCAGCACCTGTGTTCAAAAAAATTTAGTAAGCTTCGTGCATTAAACGTACAAATCAGCTTTGTTTCGCAAGCATTCGGCAGTACATACCGTGCATCTTCAATCGCCTTTTTTTCGGCTAATTTATCTGCAATTTTTTCTTCTTTGCCGCTATTCATTAAATTTTCTTTATGTTTTTTCTTTAAAATCTGTGTCAAATTTTCATAATGTTGCACATCTTCTTTCATTGCGCGCAAAAATTCCTCTTTTGCCTCGTCTATTTCAGAAATTTCTGGCGGCAAAACAAACTCAAATTCATTGGCCTTCACATACCTTTGACTTTGAACACTGTACGAAGCAATTCTATGCCTGGTAAGCTGCGCAAGCAACGAACGTGACACACCTTCTATTGCAAACGTAAACGTAATGTGCTCAATAGGGCTTTCATGACCTATTTCTGCTAACATGTTTACAAAATTACTCACTTTTTCGTCAGTCAAATTTTTTTGAATTTCCTCTGCTCCTACCTGCGAATAACAAAGTTTTGCCGCACATGCTATCAATTTTTCTGGTTCATTCGTGTAAGAAATTAATTTCACTTTAAGCAATTTAATCACGTCCTTTTTAACTTTTATACTATTTTAACCTTTATTAAATCGTTTTTTTAACGTCAGAAGCGATTTTTTTTCTATTCTAGAAACATATGATCTTGAAATATTAAGTTTTTTAGCTACTTCTCGCTGAGTTAGAGGAATTTTTCCTCCCAACCCATATCGCAAATTTATTATAATTCTCTCCCTCTCAGACAAAACTTCATCTATGTATCTATACAGCTGCTCTGATTTTATTTTTGTATCAAGCTCATCCACAATTAAGTCTTCTGTTGCCATCACGTCCATCAAAATCAGCGCATTTCCATCTTTATCGGTGTCTATCGGCTCGTTCATCGAAACATCCTGCGCCGATTTTTTACAATTTCTAAAAAACATCAAAATTTCATTTTCTATACATCTTGCTGCGTAACTTGAAAGCCTTATACCTTTATCGGCATCAAATGTGTCCACAGCTTTAATCAGTCCAATCGTACCAATAGACACCAAATCATCCTGGTCACTTGTAGACATATAATATTTTTTTACGATATGGGCCACCAAACGAAGATTATGTTCTATTAGCTTATTTCTAGCTGATACATCGCCATTTTTCATCAAAGTAAAACAATTTTTTTCTTCTTTTGCAGACAATGGCTGAGGAAACGACCCCACTCCAGTTACATGCAGGATGAAAACAACCAGATTTATTGCTCCTGCAAATGCCGCACTGAAAATCACAAAACCACCTCTTTTACATATTCTAAACATTATTATGTAAAGGTTTGGATTCTAGTGCGTGTCCAGGTGCATTTGTTTTTTATAAATTTACTCCCATATCAATTTCATTTAAAATTTCAAGCCCTGCACTGGCCTCAAATTTATGCGCGACATTTAACAATAATGGCTCTTCAAACTTATTTGCAATCAACTGCATACCTATCGGCATTTTTGAGGAATCTTTTCCGCAGGGAATCGATATGGCCGGAATTCCCGCCATGTTTGCAGGCACGGTACAAATGTCCGAAATATATGATTGCATTTGGTCTGTCGGTTCATAATCATGTCTGGGTGCGGTGTTTGAAACTGTTGGCGTCAGCATAATATCGCACATTTTGAATGCTTTATCAAATGATTTTACAATTTCTGCTCGAATTTTTCTCGATTTTTCCAAATATTTCTCGCCAGCTTTAGAATTTAACATATAAGTTCCAAGCAAAAGTCTTCGTTTGACTTCTTCTCCAAATCCTGCTGCTCGATTTTGTGATATCAGATCAATTCCACTCACATATTTCTCTGCTTTATTGCCGATCTTTATACCGTCAAATTTTGAAAAATTCGCCGCTGCTTCAGAAGTTGCCAATGCGTAATATATTGACAGTGCATATGCTATTATCGGCATGTCCAGCTCTATAAACTCTGCACCCAAGTCCATATAAATCTTCATCGCGTCCGTTATAGCCTTTTCGACGTCTTTATCAAGCGCAGTAAAACATTGTTTTGGCAGCCCTATTTTTATTCCTTTTATATCTTTGTTCAAATTTTTGTACGCTGACACTCCTCGTCCTTTTGCAGAAGTTGAATCTTTTGGGTCTTTTTGCGCTAAATTATCGTACAAAATCGCAACATCTTCAACATTAGCCGCCATTGGCCCAACGAAATCAAGTGATGCTGCAAAATCTACTACACCATACCGCGAAAATGCTCCATAAGTTGGTTTTAAGCCTACAATTCCACAAAAACTTGCTGGTTGACGAATTGAACCACCTGTATCCGTGCCCAAAGAATAAACAGAAATATTTGCACAAACCGCGGCTGCAGACCCGCCTGAACTGCCTCCTGGAACCTTGTTTAAGTCGTGAGGGTTTTTTACCGCTCCAAAGCAGGATGTCTTACAAGTACACCCCATTGCGAATTCATCCATATTGGTTTTTCCAACCAAAACCGCATTTTGCGCTTTTAAAAGCGCCCAAACTGTTGCATCATAAGTTGGAACAAACCCCTTTAGCATATTAGAACAACACGTAGTTTCTATGCCTTGAGTAAAAATATTGTCTTTAAGTGACATTGGTATGCCTTCTAATTGGTCCAATTCTTTATTTTTTGAGATTTTTTCATCAACTTTTTTCGCACTTTCAATCGCCACTTCATCTGTTATTTTTACATATGCATTCAGCGTTTTATTGCACTTTTGGGCCGATTCTAAATACTTTTCTGTGAGTTCTCTGCACGAAATTTGTTTTTTGCTCAGTAAATTTTGTAAATATTTTATTTTGCTGATATTTTTTTTCAGTTTCAATCCGTACAACTCCCCTCGCCAACTAAAATTTAATAATTTTTGCTAATTAACAAACGGTTCATCTTCAAGAGCAACTTCGTCCATCATATTCACAAACTTCAACACGTCATTTATACTCTTCGTGAACGTTTGGGCTTCCTCTTCATTTATGAAAATTTGGGCTATTTTCGAAACTTTCAAAATTTCATCTTTTGTCACCATATACAATCATCCTTTTTTAGGTTAATCTATCGTGCTAAAAAATGCATTATGAACGGTTCTGACGGCCTCGTCCGCATTTTCTTGCGAAACTATTACAGATACTTTTATCTCGCTTGTTGCAATCATTTGAATGTCAATATGTGCGGTAAATAAGGCCTCAAACATTTTTGCTGCAACTCCTGCATGAGTTTGCATGCCTGCACCAACTATCGAAATTTTAGCCACATTTTTATCGTAAGTTAATTTTGCGCCTTCAATCGACTCGCAATACTTATTAAGCGCTTCAACTGCGTCGCTCAAGCGGTCTTCATTCACTGTGAAAAATATATCACGTTTGTCTCCATGAACTGCTGACTGCAAAATTGTGTCTACATTTATATCTCTTGCCGAAAGTTTAGAAAATATTCTAAACGCCCATCCTTGTGCGTCTGGTATACCTGTTATTGATATTTTGGCCACATTATTGTCTTTGGCGACACCACTTATTAACATTTTTTCCATATTTGCTACCTCCCTAACTATCGTCCCCGGCACATCCACAAAGCTCGACAGCACTTCTAACTCCACATTATGCTTTTTTGCGATTTCTACTGACCTATTATTAAGGACTTGCGCCCCTAGAGTTGCCAGTTCTAACATCTCGTCATAAGAAATTGCCTTCAATTTTCTTGCATTTTTAATAAATCTTGGGTCTGCTGTATAAACTCCTTCAACATCTGTATATATTTGGCAAAGGTCTGCACTCAGTGCCACTGCAATTCCAACAGCGCTAGTATCAGAGCCTCCTCTGCCCAATGTTGTCACATCGTAATATTGGCTTAGACCCTGAAATCCTGCTACAATTACAATATTTTTCTTATCCAATTCTTTTTTTATTCTGCCAGGATCAATTTTGGTAATCATCGCGCTGCCATAAGTTGAACTCGTCATAACTCCAGCCTGCCAGCCAAGCAATGACGTCACCGGAAAACCTAATTTTTCTATAGCCATTGCCAAAAGCGCTACCGAAATTTGCTCTCCGGACGCCATCAATACATCCATTTCTCGCTTCGACGCGTTGGTATTTATTTCATTTGCTTTTCCTATAAGTTCATCTGTCATGTCGCCCTGTGCCGATACTACTACTACCACGTCGTTGCCTTCTTGATACGCTCTTGTAATAATGTTCGCAACGTTAAAAATTAACTTTGCATTGGCTACAGAAGTCCCTCCAAACTTTTGAACTATCAAGCTCATATAGTTTACATCTCCATTAAAAAATTCTTCTGCGCTAAATCTATAGCACGTTATAATTCATTATATTAAAATTTAAAGTTTATGTCATAAAAGTCTATTCTGCATACTCTTCAGAGGATTCGTCTTGCTCTGGCAAGGCTGATTCATCTGCAGGTTCTTGCTCTAACGGCGACTTTGAATTTTCTATAAATTTTGATTCATAATGCGCCGCACTGATGTGTTTTGAGCATGTTTTAGGCATATTGTTATTTGCAAAATATCCCGTTGCTGTAGAATGACATGCATCCGAATTGGCAAGTTCTCCGCTCTCTAAACAATACTGACATTCTTTTACATTTGAGTCAAAAACATACGATTTTGGAGTTTTCCCGGATAAATATTTTATCATAATTTCCCGCCAAATTTTCTTTGCATATGCCGTTTCGCGAATCCTTTTAGGCGAATCATATCCTGTCCAAATTCCAGCCACAGCTTGCGGAGTAAGACCTATAAACCAACTATCTTTGTCGTCATTTGTTGTCCCAGTTTTGCCCACAACATCCCAATTTTCAATATCTGCACCTTTACCTGTTCCTGCAACAATTACCTGCCTTAAAAGTCGGTTCATAATTGTTGCCGTTTGAGAACTTATTGCTCTTGTGCCGATTTTATCACGATTATCGAGAAGCACCTTGCCATTTCTATCCAACACATAAAAATATGTATACGGCTTATTATACATTCCGCCGTTGCCAAAAATTTGAAACGCCGCGGTCATCTCTCGAACAGTTATTCCTCCATGAAGGCCGCCCAAAGCCAACGCTCCACCTGAAGTTCTATCATCTGTATCTAAATTTTTAAACCCTAATTTCTTTGTCAAAAAGTCATAGCTTTTCTGATATGTGAGCTCTTGCAGAACCTGTGCTGCCGGGGCATTCGCCGATTGTTGTATTGCCCAAACCAGCGGAACCTGACCTTTATAAGATTTATACCAGTTATTTGGGCCTGGCTTGCCGTTGCCATAAAAGTTCGGCAAAGGCTCATCTTTAACAGTCGAAGCGTAATTGTACAATCCGATATCAATCGCCGGTGCATAAACAGAAATCGGTTTTATGCTGGAACCCGCTTGACGTCTAGCAAAATTGGCTCTGTCAAACAGCATATTTCCGGTTTTTTTGCTTCTCGAGCCAATACTTGCCAGCACTCTTCCGTCGTAGTCCATCATCATGTAACCCAATTCCAAATTTTTGTCCTTTGGCACGAGTGAATCCGTCGCTATAACGGCTTCTGCTGCGGCTTGAGCCTTTTCATCGACCGCGCAATAAATTTTTAAACCTTGTTTAAACAAAATATCTTGTGCTGTCGCCTTGCTTACTTTATATTTTTCAGTCAAATCCTCGATGATATCTTTGAACAAAGCCTCTGTATACCAATTTCTCACAGGGACATTTTCTGCTTCTGCTCCGGCATTATGATTTTTTGAAAAGGTCATATTATTCGACTCTTCCATCGCAGAGTCATACTCTTGCTGAGTGATTTTCCCTTGAGAAAACATTTCATACAGCACAGTTTCTCTGCGTTCTTGGTTATTTTCTGGATGAATCAACGGGTTATATGCAGCAGGGTTTTGAGTAATTCCTGCAATTGCTGCACACTGCGCTACAGAACAATTTTTTATATCTTTGTCAAAATATGTGTTCGCCGCCGCTTGTACGCCTCTGCACCCATTTCCGAAATTAACTACGTTTAGATAGGCCTCTAATATTTCATCTTTAGAAAAATCTTTTTCAAAATTTATTGCGCGAAAAATTTCTTTGACTTTCCTGGTTATGCTTACTTCATTTTCCTCCGTCAAATTTTTTATAAGTTGCTGTGTCAGCGTGGAACCGCCATAACTGCTTTTTCCTATCGCTAAATTAAACATAGCTCCGCCAGTTCTAATCCAATCCACACCGCAATGTTCATAAAATCTCTTATCTTCTATGGCAATAATCGCGTCTTTCATGCACTGCGGCATTTCGTTAAAATCGACCCAAATTCTGTTTTCTGAACTAAACGCCTTATTGTATTCCTTCATTTTTCCGTTTTCGTCCATAACGTAAATCATGCTGGTAAGCTGAAGTTTATTCGCTCTAACGTCATACTCCACACGGTCATCGGCAACGCTGATAATATATCCCATAAAAATCATCACAAAAATAATTACATTTACCAGCAAAATAATTCCCGCCGTAATCAAACTTTTGGACAATAAACTTCTTTCGCCCTGCAACTTTTTCAAATCTTTAGAACTTAAATTATATTTACTTATATCAGTTTTTCTCATTCAAAATTCTCCCATTTAATTCGGAAATTAAAAACAAATTATTCCAAAACTAAGTATAATTTTAAAAAAGCCTCAAATAATATCACCAAAGAGCTCTCAGCAACCGCAAAATTTGAGGTGATATCATGAGGAAATTTATAATAGGGTCTTATTGTTTTGTATTGCTATGCGTATTAGTTTCATTTGTTGCCATTCCTGTAATTAATAAAAATTCCACAGCTTCCAGCAAAGTGGAAACCGAAACTCCAAATAATAGTTTATCATATATTGTAAAAGACTTCAATGGTAACATTGCAGTATTTGAAGAGAATTCTAGCACACCGTTTAAAGTTACGGAAGTTTGCACAAATACTCTTCCAAAAGTCGATCAAGAAAGGTTACTTGAAGGAATTGTCGTCGACAGTCAGGTTGAACTCAACACCTTACTCGAAGATTTATGCAGTTAAAAAAATAAAGCCGCAAGAATAAAATTTCTCACAGCTTATCAAATTCTAACTAAGACTCCAGTCCTTGCTACTAATTATAGAATAAAGCAACCCTATATTAAAAACGTTTTTCAAGTTAAATAAATTTTTAAATTTGTCTAAAAAGCTACTTTTTTCAATATTGCCTTCCTCATTTTCTTTATTTTGAAGTTTATTTTTGTTCATCAAATCTGTAAAATTTAACGCTAAATCCTTCAAACTATTGAATCCTTTAGAAACTCCCTCCGAAACATGGCCTCCAAAACTTTTTAATTTACTAATCGCAAACTTTGTTGCCAAAACTCCTATACCCAACTTTATTGCAAGCAAAAATAATTTTGAAAAAGTGCTGCCGCTCGAAGCATGTGCACTAGACTTGCTTTCACTTTTATTGTTTATAACGATAGTTGGAGACTCTTCTCCTTTCACTATAACCTTTTCTCCATCTTTTTGTTTGAATACTGAAATTGGTTTTGCAGAGCCTTCTCTGCTGTATGAATTCCATGCAGTTTTTGCAAAACAGTACGAATTTGTCGAAGCACATAATAAAGATACTGACAAAATAGCTGATAATAATTTTTTCATAAAAACCTCTCCTAATTTTATTACATATTTAATTTTAGCATACTTTTGTACATTTATTTTTACTTTTTAGAAAAATTTCAAAAAATCTACTTTTTTGACAAAAAATTCGTTTTTTCATTAAAAATGCAGCACTAATTTAACAAAAGTATTCACATCTTTTTATTTTCAAAGTCACTGAATGCAATTATCCAATAATTTTTGTGATAACCTTTTGTAAAAATTTCTATCATCAAAAGAGATTATATCAACCTTTTCATCTGCGCATTTAACAATAACTTTATCAAAATTTGATAATTCTGATACAATATCACCATCTATGTTCAACAATACTCTTCCATTGTCTTTCGCCGCCACTACGATTTCTACAGAATTTTTATCTGAAAAAACCACAGGCTTTGCAAACATAGAATGTGGGCAAATTGGTGTCATCAAAATGCAGTCAATATCCGGTGAAATTATAGGGCCACCTGCCGACAGTGAATACGCTGTAGAACCTGTTGCAGTCGATAAAATCAAGCCATCTGCACAATAACTGCAAACTTCAGCATCATTTAATTTTACAAAAAAATCTACAATTCTTGTGCGTTCTCCCTTTGAAATTACCGCATCATTAACCGCTAAAAAAGTTTTTGTATTGCCACCTTTGTATATGACGACTTCCAACAAAGCTCTACTTTTGACAGCATACTTGCCTTCCACTAAAAGCTCCAGCTTGTCAAGTTCATTTCTTTCAATTCCTGTAATAAAGCCAAGTCTGCCAAAATTTATTCCTAAAACTGGCTTTGAAAATTTCGCTGCATATTTCGCCAAACGAATTATTGTCCCATCTCCACCAATTGTCAAAATCACATCACATTTTTTTATAAATTCATCTGCGTCTTGGTCTAAACAAACATTCTCATAAAATGAATTTTGTATTCTATATACACAAACATTCTTATCAAAATTTTTTAACTTTTTTATAACTTTTTCAGCATATTCGAAAATTCCATTTTTTACAGGGTTTAAAAAAAGTGCAATTTTCATAATAATCATCCTAAATTTTATTTATCTAGCGTTTCATGAGAAATATCTATCAATGATTTTATGTCAAAATTGGTCAAGTTTTTAGGATTTTCAGATTTTTGTAAATAAATAAGATATTCAATATTGCCCTTTGGACCTTTTACTGGCGAAAAATCGAGTCCTAAAATATCAAACCCATTATTCAAAACGAACTCACAAATCTCGCTAACAACGCTTTCATGAACACTTTTATCGCGAACCACACCATTTTTGCCAACATTTTCTTTTCCGGCCTCAAATTGCGGCTTTATCAAACAAACTGCTGTCGCTTTCTCCGCCATAAATCGCCGCGCAACCGGCAACACCAACCTCAGCGAGATAAACGAAACATCTACACTAAAAAAATTCAACTCATCCACAACAATAGTTTCGTCAAGATATCGGATATTCGTGCGCTCCAGATTAATTACTCGCGGATCATTGCGCAGCTTCCAATCGAGCTGACCATACCCCACATCTACAGAATAAACTTTTTTCGCTCCATTTTGTAGCATGCAATCGGTAAAACCGCCAGTTGATGCGCCAATATCCATCGCAACTTTGCCATTTAATTCGATTTTAAACGCTTTTATCGCCTTCTCGAGCTTCAAACCACCTCGGCTGACGTAATTTATTCGCGGGCTTCTAACCTCAATTTTGACATCATCCTTAAACAAAGTTCCAGGCTTGTCCGCCTTTTGATTATCGACGTACACATTTCCTGCCATAATCACCGTACGCGCCTTTTCTCGGCTCTGTGTCAAACCGCGCTCAAATAGCATTACATCCAGCCTTTTTTTGTTTAGCATCACAACCTACCCTCTGTGCAATTAAATTTTCCATTCCAGCTGAATCGAAGCCCAGTTTATGCAAAGTAGCTCCAACTGTAGCCTGCTGAATGAACTTATCTTCTATCGCAGTCAAGTAAAATCTGCCTTTAAAGCCAACATTGCTAAGCTCGTAATTAAAACTTTCGCCTATTCCGCCAGTTAACATACCCTCTTCAAAGAAAAATACATTTTTAAAGCGTTTTGCAATCAAAACTGCTTTATCGTCAATCGGCTTGATTCTGTTTAGCTTTAAAATGCACGTTTTAATGCCCCTTACTGCTAAATTTTCTTTTGCCAAACACGCCTGTGAAAATAATCTCCCGTAAGTAACAATAACGTTTTCACAATTTATTGCACTTCCATAAATGTCAAAAGGCTGTTCACTGCAAACAAAATCTGCCGGCTTATACATCTGCGTTCCTCTTGGATATCGCACTGCGCTGACACCATCTGTCTCATAAATCGCCTTCCTTAACATCGTGCTAACTTCATCAAAAAAACTTGGTGAATAAATCGTCACATTTGGAATAGGATTCAAAAAAGAAACATCAAAAATGCCTTGATGCGTTTCTCCATCTTCTCCAACAATTCCCGCTCTGTCAATCGCTAATACGATTTTTAACTTTTGGAGGGCCGCATCGTGAATTATTTGATCATAGCTCCTCTGCAAAAAAGTAGAATAAACCGCAAAAATCGGAATCATTCCGCCCACAGCAATCCCACCAGCAAAGGTCACTGCATGACCTTCTGCTATTCCTACATCAAAAAATCGGTGTTTAAATCTCTTTGAAAAACAAGAAAGCCCAGTTCCAAGTTTCATAGCTGCCGTAATTGCACAAATTCTATCATCATTTTCAGCAATTTTGCAAAGTTCTTTGCCAAAAATATACGAAAAATCAAGTGAAAGAGATGAACCTCTCGCTCCAGTTTTTATATCAAATCCAGAAATTCCATGAAAATCTTTGGGATTTTTTTCTGCAAAAGAATATCCCTTCCCCTTAACGGTGTTCACATGAACCAAAACCGGGCGATCCTTTGACTTTGCTACCTGCAAAACTTTTATAAGCTCTCGCAAATTGTGCCCATCAATTGGACCATAATACATAAATCCAAGGTTTTCAAAAATAGTACCATTATACACCAAATTTTTAAGTGCAGATGTTGATTTTAAAATAATTTTTCTTACAGCGCTACCAAAAATCGGTACTTTATTAAGAATTTTATCCACAACACTTTTTGTTCGCAAATAAATATTTCGTGTTCGTATCGCAGAAAGATAGCGCGCCATCGAGCCGACATTTCTAGAAATTGACATTTTATTGTCATTTAATACAACAATAAAATTTTTCTTATATGCACCTGCATTATTTATTCCCTCGTAAGCAAGCCCGCCAGAAAGCGCTCCATCGCCAATTACCGCAACCACTTTGCCGGGTTCATTTTTCAAATTTTTAGCATTTAAAAGACCAAAAGCCGCAGAAATCGACGTACTACTATGGCCCGAACTAAACGGATCAAAAATGCTTTCATCTCTGCGCGTAAACCCCGAAATTCCGTTCTCTTTTCGTATCGTGTCAATTTTTTCTCGTCTTCCTGTCAAAATTTTATGTGTATAAGATTGATGTCCAACGTCCCAAACTATCTGATCTTGAGGGCAATTTAGAACTTTATGTAATGCAACTGTCAACTCCACTGTGCCCAAATTTGACGCTAAATGTCCGCCGTTTTTCGAGACAACTTCTATTAACTTTCCCCTTATTTGTGCACATAAACTTTCCAATTCCTCAACTGACATCTTTTTGATATCTTTAGGCGAATTAACTAAATCTAAAAGACAATTCTCCAACATCATTACCAAACCTTTTTATGTAATGAACCCATTATACCACAAAATGCTGTCATAATCAAATCAGCGTTTTCTTTTGGATAAATCCTGTGCAAAAATTTGCAAAAATTCTTTTTTATCCCCGAACACTTTCAAAGATTTTATAGCATTTTCAGTTAGCTGCAAAACCGTTCTTTTTGATTTTTCTATTCCCATGCACGAAACGTACGTTGACTTTTGGGCCGCTAAGTCACTTCCAACGTTTTTTCCCAATTCATCGCTGGTAGACGTCACGTCCAAGATATCATCCATAATTTGAAAGGCCAAGCCAATTGAATTTGCGTAGCTTTGAGCTGCTAAGATTTCATTTTTATTTGCCTGAGCCGCAATGCAACCAATTTTAGCTGCTGCCGTAATCAGTGCGCCAGTTTTCAAGCTATGCATTTTGTCTAACGCCACCTGAGTTAAATTTTTCCCTTCGCTTTCTAAGTCAATAACTTGCCCACCAATCATTCCCAAAACGCCAATACTTCGCGCTAAACAACCTGCTGCCATCGCAGCTGCTTCTGCGCCAACAAGTTTTATTGTCTCGTCGCACAACATTACTTCAAATGCTCTCGTTAAAAGTGCATCTCCTGCCAAAAGTGCCATGGCCTCACCGTTTGCAATATGGTTTGCAGGCCGGCCTCTTCGCAAAAAATCATTATCCATGCACGGCAAGTCATCATGAATCAGTGAGTATGTGTGGACCATCTCCACCGCGCATGCAAAAGGCAACGCATTTTCCACATATCCTCCACAAGCCTCGCAAAATGCCAATGTCAAAATCGGTCTAACTCTCTTTCCACCTGCAGCTAAACTATATTCCATTGCATCAATTACAGATTTTTGTAAAATATCTTTACCAGGCAAATATTTGCCTAAATTGTCATTTATTAATGCCAGATAATCATCAATATTCCTCATCAGAAGCCTCCTCTGTGCCTTCTGCAGATAAATTTACTTTTGATAAGTTTGTAATTTTCTGCTCTGCTGAATCTAAAACATCGTTACAAAATTTAGCAACTTTAGTACCTTCTTCAAATAATTTTAAAGATTCCTCTAAAGATTCTGTACCATTTTCAAGTTTTGCCACGATTTCTTGTAGTTTTTTCAATTCCGTCTCAAATGATTTACCTTTTGCCATAAAAAGCACCTCCAGAAGTCACGTTTTTCACTATACAGTCAAATTTTCCATCAAAAACCGCCACACAAATTTTGTCGTTTTCAGCAACTTGCTCAACACAATTTATCACGCTATTTTCTTTGTCAAATGCCACACAATAGCCCGAACTCATCAATTTCAGTGGACTGAGTGCATCTAATTTCCCAACAGACAACAAAAATTTCTCTTTATTTTTGGAAATTACCTCACCAAATTTTAATTTCAGCGCATTCGCTAATGCTTCCACGGCTAGTCCTCTGTTGCTTACGAGCTTTTTCGGGCTCTTTAAAACTTCCCTCTCAAGTAAACTATCCAATATTTTTCTATAATCATTTAATCTGCACCGCATCAAAGAGTTTACATACGACGTTAAATATTCTAAATCAGAAATAAGTTTTTGCGCATCCGGCACAACCAGCTCAGCTGCCGCGGATGGTGTAGGCGCTCGAAGGTCCGCAACAAAATCACATATTGTAAAATCTGTCTCATGTCCGACTGCAGAAACTATCGGAATTTTTGAATCGGCAATCGCTCGAGCCAAATTCTCATCATTAAATGCCCACAAATCTTCGATAGAACCGCCTCCACGCGCCACAATCAAGACGTCACAAAGCGCATCCTCGTTAAATTCTTTTATCGCGCCTATAATTTGTTCTGCCGCGCCCTCACCCTGCACCAAAACCGGCTGAAAAACTATCTCAGCCAATGGAAACCTACGTTTCATTACATTCTGGATATCCCAAAATACAGCGCCCGTTTCTGACGTGATCACTCCTACTTTTTGTGGGTATTTAGGCAGTGATTTCTTAGTTTTAGTGTCAAATAAGCCTTCTTTTAAAAGCTTCTCTTTCAGCTGTTCAAATGCTAAATTCAACGCACCAACGCCATCTGGCTGCATGTCTTCAACATAAACCTGATACACCCCGGAAGGTTCATAAACCGTCACTCTACCACGCACGATAACCTTCATTCCGTTCTGTGGCCGAAACTTTACACGGCGCGCAAAACCAGCAAACATAATGGCTTTTACAACACTTTTATTATCTTTTAAAGAAAAATAAAAATGGCCAGATTGATAATGGTCAGTAAAATTTGAAATTTCTCCTGTCAAAAATATATTTTCGAGGTTTGCATCCGAATCGAGTATAGACTTGATGTAAAAATTCAGCTGCGAGACCGTAAGAACGTTCACATTCATCGCAATTCACCCACTTTTATTGCCGTAAGCACAGAAATTCCAACAGCGTTGTCCGATGAAAAAACAGGTTTGCCAAAAATCGCATCAAATCGCGACTGCAAGCGATTTTTTATTATCGAATTCGACATAACTCCACCCGCAAACACAACTGGAAGCTGCCCACAAATCACCAATAAATTCTCACACATTTTTTCAAGGGTTGCTCCTACATATTCAATACAAAATCTTGCAATTTTTTCATCATCTTGCTGTTCTAATTTCATTTTTGCACATAAATTTTCTATTCCAGATAAGCAACAATCACAACCTTTTAACGTAGGAGTAATCTTAAAATTATCGTTGCAATTTAGCGCTAATTTTTCCAAACTCGCACCTGCTGGAAATTCTTGTCCTAACATAATGCCAATTCTATCAATAAGCTGCCCTGCGTTTAAGTCCAAAGTTTTGGCAACAATCTGCGTTTTTATCACATTATTCGCAGCCGGCGTAACAAGCAACGCCTCGGTGGTGCCGCCGGAAACATGAAACGCCAAAAATTTTTGTGATAATAATTCAATTTTTTTGGCTGAATACAGCGCAGCAGCGATGTGTCCGGCCTGATGAGAAAATTCATAGCACGGAACATTCAAAAGTTGCGCAATCGTTTTGCCAAAAGACACTCCAACATTGAAGCACGGCATATATGACCCGATTTCATCGCGTGGCTTTGCGGAAACTCCAACCGCAATCGGCATTTGAAGTAAATTTTTTGTCGCCTGCGCAAAAACTTCCGGCAACTGATTTACATGATGAAAAAACGCGTCACTTTGGCGAAGTCCCTTTTCGCCGCTTTTTACAGGCAATAATTTTTTAGCGTGCTGCACGGCTCCGTCAGAAAAGCACACCGCGGCCGAAGTCGTATAATTGCTGGTGTCCAGGCCCAAAAAGCTATTCATTTTTTTGCTCCAAATCTCTGCTAAGTCCGCCCAACATGCCGTTTATAAACGAAGATTCTTTGTCCGCACCGTATTTTTTAGAAAGCTCCACCGCTTCGTTAATCGCGACGCTTGTTGGAATTTCATCTTGGTAAAGCATCTCATAAACTGCCAGTCTCAATATGGCAAGGGCTACTTTTGAGAGTCTCTCTTTGCCCCATTTTAAAGAAAACTTTGTAATTAACTCATCTATAGCCGGTATTTTTTCTTGAATTTCTATAAAATATTTCTCGATAAAGTCATTAAAATCTTCTGGTGAAAATTCCTCTGTCAAAAACTTAATCTCTTTAAGTTCATCTAAAGAATATCCGGTAAAAATATTCTCAAATAGCAATAAAAAAATTAATTCGCGCTGCTTGCGTCTGTTCAAAAAAATCCCTCCAAAAAATAAGAAAACCCTCTACTAAAAACAAGTAAAGGGCAAAAATCAAGCAAAATAATAATTTTTTTAAGGTTCAATTACTGTTTTTAAGCTCATGTTTAATTATATCACAAAACGAAAAACAATCAACCTCATTTTGCTTCGACTATCTTTATTTTGTCCGGAGAAATTCCTCCTTGGCCAGCAATAATATCTTTTATTGCAACGGCTAAATTTTCATTAAGAGCCTCGCCTCCGCCTACAACCACACTGCACTCGTCGTTTTGAATAAATGCCAAACAATCCGTTATACCTTTGGCTTTTATCAAGCTTTCAATATTAGCCTCTTGCTCTATATTTTTGGCAACTTCAGAAGCTTGTTTTATTGCCTCGGACTTCGCTTGTTCTGAAGATTTAGCATCCTCTAAAATTTCTTTTATCATGTCAGTAGCTTCGTCTCTGGCCTTTTGACGCGTAGTTTTTGCTTTTGAGAAATATTCAGAAGAATTTTGTGGTTCATCTTCTTTTTTATCCTCTTTTTTGTCCCCAGACTCTTCCGGTGTAGGTGTATTATTCACAAATTGAGCCTCCCCTAACTCTTTTGTCGACATTATAGAATTATCCGCAATCAAGTCCTGATTAGAAGAAAACTGCCAATTAAGATAAACTGCTGTACCCAATGCTAAAACTAATGCTGCCAAAATTACTTGTTTTTTTCTAAAACCCATAATATTTTTCCTCCTAGAATTTTAAAATTTTACTTTGTAACGTAAACTCTTTTTGATGTAATATTTAATGCAGTTTTTATCGCTTCTGTAACTCGTTGCTGCACTTCCGGAATATCTCCACCGTCGCAAACCACCACCACGCCCTTTACTGTCGGCTGAATTTGCGTTACCGACAAGGCCCGCTCTGTTCCGTCGGCGTCCTTGATGGTTATGTATTTTTTTTCACAATCGTCACTCTCCCTTTTTTTACTCAGTTGTCCGTCGGTTTTGTCTTCTGTGGCCTCTTTGTTTTTCTTTTCTTCGGTCGCATAAACCGTTTCTTCGGTATTTTCCAGAGTTACCAAAACTTTTGTATTGCCTGCGCCTTTTATGCTCGAAACCATTTCTCTAAGGCTGCTCTCCAGCTGAAAAACATACTCTTTGGTACTGCTGTTTTGCGAATTCGACTTAGTTTTTTTTGCGCCTTCCGTTTTAAAAAATCCAGAAATAAATATAAGCGCAATCCCTAAAATTCCCACAAAAATTATAATTTTTCTAAATTTATCCTTGAGCAAAAACTCATGAATTTTTTTGTTTTTATCATCTGTCATCATTAAAATTCTATTCACTCCCAACGACAACATCTATTTTCAACTCTAAATTTTTTTCCAGCTCACTTTTTATGGTGTCTTTCTTATTTTCATCACCTCGCGATAAAAAAACTTCTATCTTTTTAATTGATATGCAACTCTCTTGATTTGTATCCATAATTACGTTAATTTTTTCCGGTTTAATATTTTTTGCGGCCAAAATTTTTTCAACTGTCCGCTTTAATTTATTCTGCGCAGTAATTTTTATCTGGTCGTCTGTGGTACTTTTTAGTTTACCTTTGTCTTTTATAAAATTTTCGGGCTTTTTAGCGTCAAAATTAATATTTTCCAAAGTTTTTTTTAGAGGAATCAGCAACGAGCACAGCATAAAAATTCCCAAAACGACTTGAAAAACCTTTTCCATTTTCCCTTTTGGAAATAAAATTTCGATTACCGTGCATATAACAGAAACAATGCAAATCGTCACCGACCAAGATTTAACCGCACTCAACCGCCGCCACCACCTACATTTAAAACTACCACCGTCGAGATTATTAAAATCGTCATGATGCAAAGAATTACCGCCATCAACGTGCTGACGACTTTGCCGATATTTTTAAGCAGCGCAGACACATTGGACAATTCAAAAATATCTCCGGCAACCGCGCAAGTATTAACCGCCAAAACCCAAACCGCACATTCTACAACGGCCGGCAAAAACACAAATCCTACTGCGATAATAAAAAATGCACCTACTCCCGATTTTAAAATTTTTACGCAGCCCTGTACCGTCAAAAACGCGTCTCCGAGCGCACTGCCGACTATCGGGACAAAACTGCTGAGCACAAATTTCATAGTCTTGCTGTTTACGCTGTCCACAGTGGCGCCTATCAAGCTTTTTGTGGTCAGAAGTCCAGAAAATATCGTCATTGAAAATCCTAAAATCCACTTTATTACCTTTGAAAACAACTCACACAAACCAGAAAACTTAAATCGCGGCGATATTGCACATACAACGCTTACAGTTAAAAAAATATTTAAAAGCGGCACCAAAAATCCCGATGACAGCTGCGTTATAATGTCACCCAAAGCTACCATCATTGAGCTAAATGCCACCGACGAAATTGCTTGTCCCGACGCGACCATAATTCCTACCATAACCGGAATGTAGCACAATAAAAATGCCGTTGCGCCCTTTATTATTGCGGCCACATGCCCGATGAATTCAACAATTGGTGCAACAATTATCATACAGATGCAAATCGTGCTGACTACGCCTAGAACCGCAGATAAAGATTTTTCTCCTATGGAAATTTTAAGCGCAGTAAAAATTGCATTTAAAAGAATTACTGCCAAAATCATACTTACCGACTTTAACGGCCCTGGAAGCTTTTTTTTTGCTGTATCTAAAATATTTTCAATTACAGACTCTGGATTTATATCCATGATTTTATTGAAATCCGCTCCATTTACGCCAATATTGTCAAAAGATTTTTTTACTTCACTTGGCAGTTCATCAAAGAGCTCCTTGGCACCACTGCTGTCATATTGCTCTTGATAAACATTTTCATCGTATGCCGCTTCTGCAGAAAATACACTTTTACACGGCAAAAGCACGAAAAAAATTAACACAAAAAATATTTTTTTCACGTCAACCACCCAAAAGTCCAGAGACTATTTTTATAACTTGCTCAAAAAGAGGTAATGCCATAGTTATTATCAAAACTTTTCCCGCCAACTCTATCTTGGAAGCAAGCGAGCTTTCTCCGGCATCGTTGCAAGAGTCTGACGCAAACTGAACTAAAAAACAGATTCCCAGCGTCTTGAAAAGAATTTTCGCATACTCTGAGGAAATTCCGCTGGTAGAAATCAGCTCGTTTATTTTCTGAATTGACGGCGTAAACTCTGATAAAATCATGCATAATATAAAAATTCCCGCGATAATACTTATAAAAATTGAGTACTCTGGATTGTATTTTTTTATCATAACTGAAAGCGTCGTTGCAAGCAGCGCTATCGCAATTAGTCCAGTCAAATTCATAAGCTATAACCCAAATATCGATTTTATCGTTCTGAAGAGTACCTCAATTTCTTTAACAACCATCATCAACACCACTATTAATCCGGCTAGCGTCGTCATCATTGCCTGTTCTTCGCGCCCAGAACGAATTAAAACTTGATTCAGTACCGCGACAATTATTCCGATTGCGGCTATTTTAAAAATTAAATCTATGTCCATTATTTTCGCATAAAAGCCCGTTATTAAGCCTTTTAATGCCTCCTCCATTTCTTACACTTAAATTTATAGCAACGTCACTTTTATCAATCTATAAAAGAATTACCGCTATACACATTCCAAAAGAAGTACCTAACATGAAATAAAGCTTACTTTTTTTTGTTTTTTCTTCTTTTGCGGCGTCCAAAATGGAGCTTATTAGACTTTTATTAAGGTTACAAAGCGCTATTTGCCCGTCTATATCAGTTGACCCAAGCTCTTGCCCAAACTCACTGATAAGTTCTTTTTCTTGCCTCAAAAGGCCATAGGAATTCGGTATTTTATGTACTGAGTCTGTCCACGCTTTAGAAAAACTTGCTCTCGATTTTAAATTTTCTTTAATTTCCGTCAAAAAAAGCTTAAATTCACTTTCGTTCTTATATTCGTTTATAAATTCACTCAAAATTCGCTGTGAGTATCGTATTTCTGTTTCTATGTAGCTTACAAACTGCAAATATTGCTGCAAAAATCGCACTCGCACTGATAATTTACGCGATATCACAAATCCCATCGCTGTTGACGACACTATTAACAAGAGTGAACCGACTAGTTTTATCAAGATTTTCACCTACTTTATAAATCTGAGAAATTCTCCCTGGCGTGCTGCGTCCGGACATTACTGCCAAAACGTCAAAAGCCTCTGTGTTCAAAATATCAACGCAATGTTTTCTTCGAGAAAAGTCATCTATGCATCCGGAATGCACACTAACAACCAATTTTACTCCCGCATGAACTGCTTGTTTTATCGCTAAAATGTCTTTTTCTGTCCCGATTTCATCGCATACAATAACGTCCGGTGACAAAGTTCTGATTGCCTGCGTTAGTCCTTCTGATTTTGGGTATCCATTTAAAACATCACAAAAACCTAAGTCATTCTGGGCCAAACCCGCATATGTTCCTGAAAATTCACTGCGCTCATCAATTACACTCACTTTTTTTCCGCTAATTGATAATTTTCTTGCAAGTTCTCGCAAAACTGTAGTCTTGCCACTGGCCGGAACTCCCGCTAAAATTATTCCGTTAAACTTATAATCTATGTTGGTTAGCAACTCGTCTGCTGAATTTTTCATTTGTCGTGCAATTCTAATATTTAATGTGGAAATATCGCGCACATTTGTTATTTTGTCGTTCTCCAGCACTGCTGTACCACATATTCCCACTCTATGTCCACCTTTTAATGTCAAAAAGCCGTTTTTTATCTCGTTTGTATAACTATAAATCGAGTCTTTGCACATCAGTCTTAAACTGTCTTCTATCTCCTTTTGTGAGGCTATTTTTAGAGGCAAATTTAAGTTTCGAGTTAATTTGCCGTCTTTTCTTAAAAATAAATAATCGTTGGTACACATAAAAATTATCGGTTTTTCTGCGCGTATACAAATTTCTCTTACGTTTTTTTGAATTTCTTCCGGCACCTCTTTTAAAATCATGTACAACTCGCAACTTAGCGACTTTATTGCCTGCATATATTTTTCATCCATAGCTTTGTCCTCCTTCGTTTTAATAATATGGACAACGCTATGCTTTTAGAACCTAAATAATTCCTTGTTTTGCTTTTAATTTGAATATGCCTCAAAAAGTAAAACCGGCACCTTAGTAGTGCCGGCCTTTAATTGTTTATGAATATTAAATTTTATTGATTATTCTTTATATAATTTACGAGTTCGCCCACTGTTCTGATATTTTCAATCTCTTCGTCGGGAACCTCTATTTCGAACTCGTCCTCTATCGACATCAAAATGTCAACCACGTCCAAAGAGTCAGCACCTAAATCTTCCGCTATATTCGTATTAGCTGTAATGCTATCTTCTTCTACCGAGAACTGTTCGCTCAAAATTTTCTTTACTTTTTCTAAAACCATAATCGTTTCTCCTTGTAATTTTTAAGAACACTTACTATTTTATGCTCTTTTTTTAGATTTGTTATTAGAGCGGAAATGCCTTGACAAAATATTTTTTATCAGCTATCCTCTAAAATATATTTCAGCTTATGAGCTTTCCTTTTCCAATATTATTAATAAATGGTGGGTTTGTCAATAAGTAAATGCAAAGTTATTTCAAAATTTTTGTAAATGGAGGTTTTCATCAATGAATTTACAGTTCGGGCTCGTTGGACACCCTGTTTTTCACTCGATTTCTCCATTTATTCACAGCCGTTTGTTTGAACTTTCAAAAATTTCCGCCGATTACCGTCTTTTCGATATTTCCCCAAATGATTTGGCAGATTCTTTACCACTTTTAAATAGTCTTTGCGGCTATAACATAACTATTCCTCATAAACAGCGCATAATTCCTTTTTTGGACGCTTTATGCGACAAAGCCGACCTTTATAAGTGCGTAAACACCGTAAAAAATGACGGTTCTTCTGTTGGCTTCAACACCGATGCATCCGGCTTTTTGAGTGCTTTATCATTTGAAAAAATTACTCTCAACGGAAACGTTACCATATTAGGGTGTGGCGGCGTTGCTAGAATTTTTTGCTTTGAATCAGTTCTTCGCGGCTGTAATGTCACTCTTGCTGCGCGAAATCAAAGTATCGGTCACGCTGAAAGGCTTGCTGCTGACGTGAAAACAGCAACCGGTAAAACCATTCACGTGACTTCTATCGACAAACTTCCGCAAAACATCGACATTTTAATAAATGCAACTCCCGTTGGAATGTTTCCTAATATCTCGCAAATGCCCATAGCCGATGCCGATTTGAAAAATTGCAAAGCTGTTTTCAATGCCGTCTACAATCCTATCGAAACTTTGCTTATAAAAAAATCCCGAAAAAACGGAGCTAAAGTCGCTTCCGGAATGTCTATGCTGATTTTTCAGGCTGTTTTCGCGCACAAAATTTGGACCGGAGCTAAATTTTCTGACGCTGATATCTTTCAGTTAATCCTCGACTCGAAAGAAAATTTAAAAAAGTTTGGTTGATTTTTATGTTCCTTAGCAAAAATATTAATTTTAACATCGTTTTATGCGGCTTTATGGGCTGCGGAAAGACTTCTGTCGGTAAACAGCTTTCGCTTAAAACCGGGCTTAATTTTATCGACACAGACCGTTATATAGAAAAAACTTCCGGACTTCCTGTCAGCGAAATATTTAAAATCTACGGCGAAGCGCATTTTAGAAATCTTGAAAAAATTTGCGTAAAAACTGTTTCTACTTCGGCATCTGCTATAATCTCAACCGGCGGCGGCGTAATTTTGGATGAAAAAAATATTTTTTATTTAAAACAAAACGGAAAAATTTTTTATCTAGATGCATCTGTCGATATTATTACCTCTCGCTTGATTTCCGATTCTACTCGGCCTTTGATAAAAAACAAAAACTCTATAAAAAAATTATTCTTTGAGCGAAAAGAAAAATATCTTTCTTCCGCTGATTTCATAATCGATGCAAACCAAAACCTCGATGCGATTTGCCATGATATACTCAATAAAATAGAAAAAACCGTGCCTTAAAATTTACAAATTGGGTTCGGTTTTTTCTACTTTTTATTTGCTTTACAAAATTTTGTAATATATAGCGGCATCACATTTGCAGGGGCCGTTACAGTCAACACATCTATAATTTTTGTCGTCAACCCACATCATATGTACATTTTTATAAAATAAAAATCCATTTCTCTCTATAACATTTTTTGCTGGAATTGATCCATCTTTTCTTATCCACAGCGGTGACCAACTTGAGTAAAACCCCATTTCTTTCGCTTTTTCTAAGCTTTCTTTTACTAATTCTGTCGCTATACCTCCTTTTTCTGAATTTCTTTGCAATGCTAACGATTTCGCTACACAAATTCTTTCGTTGTTGCCTACAAAATTCTTTATTTCTTCTTGCGTCAGTTTAAATTCTTTTGCTAATCCTGAAATATTTGTTCCGTGCATCAAAAAAAAGCCTATTAATTTGTCCTCTTTCGTATCTATCGCTAATTTGCATATATTATTCTTGTTTTCTGCATATGTTCGTAATTTGTTTTCATTTGTATAACTTTTTCCAAATCTTTCATTGCCTAATTCAACCATTTCTTTTAAATACTGTGGCAAAAAATCGATAAACTTTATCTTAATTTCCTGTTTAATTTGCAATATCATCCCTCCTTTTGCCTAAAATATCGAGAAACCAATTCCATTTTGCAAATTTACTTAAATATTTTTGACTATATTTATTACTTTTGTCCGGTTTAATATTGCATCCTCACTGCCGTGAAAAGTCTGGCCCCCAGCTATATTTAGCAAATCATCTTCCTTTAATTCATTTAAAGTTATCCCTTTTTTCTTACTTTGAGGTTTCAACTCTTTCTTTTTGTTAAAAAATGCCATTTAAATCACTCCTTATCATCAAATTATTGTTGTAATTATACTATATTATTCGGCATCAGTCAATACTTTTATCAATTATTATTAATTCCAATTTTTATGCTAAATATTGTCGTATCTAATAAAAAAATTTATTAAAAATTATAACAAAACATCGAAATTCAATTTGTTTGCACAAAAAAAATATGCAAAACCTTTCCATAACTAGGTTTTGCATAAACTTTTTATATTTTAAATAAATCAGTTTTTAAGTTAACTTTTATCCGAATTTTTACTCGCTTTCCTCTTCCAGATTATAAAGCGCCACTCGCACGGCTTCTATTACAAACGCCGAAAATGTACAATCTTTTCCCTTTATCGACTCTTCTACCCGCTCTATTACGTCGTTTGGAAATCTTATGCATTTGTTCGTTGTGGGAGGGATTATCGGTATTCTAAATTTTTTCACAAACTCACCCTGCATCATTTTTTATACTTTAATATTATTATATTTTTGTATATAAATATGCATTGCATTTGCATTGTTTTGATGTTATAATAGCTTTGGGTAGAAAATTTTATTTCTATTCCTTTAACACCACCCTTTCATTTCTAACTTTTTAGTTATATTAGTTTCAAATTCAAAGGGGAAGG
>FR883883.1:25366-28668 GCA_000435275.1 Clostridium sp. CAG:557 | reverse complement strand
CGCGCCTTCCATTTTTTATTACAAAAAAATCCCCCGGGGCTCACGCGCAAGTGTGAACCCCCGGAGGAAAGAGAAAAATATTTTTCAAAAATTAGATCAGTTCTATTATTGCCATTTCGGCTGCGTCGCCTCTTCTTGGCCCTAATTTCATAATTCTAGTATACCCGCCATTTGACTGTGCATATTTTGGCGCTATCTCGTCAAACAATTTCTTTACAACATCTTCCTTTGTTATAAAAGCCATTGCTAAACGTTTATTATGCAAACTACTTTCTTTTGCTAAGGTAATCATTTTTTCTGTTAGCGAACGTACTTCTTTTGCTCTATACAACGTTGTTTCTATTCTGCCGTTCTCTAAAAGAAATGTTACCATTGCTCTTAACATTGCCGTTCTATGAGCTGTATCTCTTCCTAGCTTTCTTGTACCAGGCATCAAAATTCACTCCTTTATCCATTATTTTTAGATTTTTGTTAAAAAACTTAATCTATTCTTCTAATTTATTAAGCTTAAAGCCTAACGATTCTATTTTATGAATAACTTCTTCTAACGACTTACGTCCCAAATTTCGAACTTTCATCAGGTCTTCGTCCGTCATTTTTATCAAGTCTTCTACAGTAATTACTCCTGCACGCTTTAAACAATTAAATGAACGCACCGATAAGTCTAATTCTTCCAGCGTCATTTCCAATATACGCTCTTTGCTTTGATCGCCTTTCTCCACCATTATCTCTACACTTTGTGTCTTATCAGACAGGTCAGAGAACAAATTCAAATGCTCTGTTAAAACCCTTGCCGACAATGACACGGCTTCTTGAGCATTTATTACACCATTTGTCCATACTTCCAGCGACAATTTATCGTAGTCTGTTATTTGGCCCACACGCGTATTTTCAACATTATAGTTGACTTTTATTACCGGTGTATATATTGAATCTATTGGAATTACTCCCAAAACATTCGTCGTCATTCTTTGTTTATTACGCTCTGCGGAAACATATCCTCTGCCTCTATCAAGCGTTATTTCCATATACAATTTTGCTTCGCTGTTTAATGTTGCTATGTGTAAGTCCGGATTTAATATCTCGACTTCACTGTCACATTTAATGTCGCTCGCTTTTACTATACATGGGCCTGTTGCATCTATTTCCACAGTTTTTGGTCCCGGACAATTTAAATTTGCAATAAGACTCTTTAAGTTTAACACCAACTCAGTTACGTCTTCTTTTACCCCCGGAACTGTTGAAAATTCATGCACTACGCCGTTAATTTTTACGCTTGTTACTGCTACTCCAGGCAGCGATGACAAAAGCACTCTTCTTAAGCTATTTCCCAATGTATTGCCAAAACCTCTTTCGAGTGGCTCTACTACAAACTTTCCATACTTTTTGTCTTCGGATAACTCCGCTATTTCGATTCTCGGTTTTTCTATCTCAATCAATTATGACCCTCCTTGAATTATAGGCAAACTACGTGGAGTGCCTCTTTTATTGTAACTCTATTGTTGTATAAAAAATTATTATTTAGAGTACAACTCAACTATGAGAGTCTCTTCAACCGCTAAATCAATGTCTTCTCTTTCTGGCAGCGCTACTACTTTGCCCTCTAGTGTTTCTTTATTTACTTCTAACCATTTTGGAACTGGTCTTGAAGCATTTATTTCTAACACTTGTTTCATTTTTTCGCTGCTGCGGCTTTTTTCATTAATAGTGATTACATCGCCTGGTTTTACTAGGTAAGATGGAATATTTACCTTTCTTCCGTTTACCGAAAAATGATTGTGTACTACTAACTGCCTTGCTTCTGGGCGAGACGTTGCAAAACCTAGTCTATAAACAACGTTATCTAATCTTGTTTCGATGATTGACAACAGTTGCTCACCTGTTTTACCTTCTCTTTTTTCAGCCAATTCATAATAATGTCTGAACTGACCTTCCAAAATTCCATAATAACGTCTTGTTGCTTGTTTTGCTCTTAATTGAAGTCCGTATTCTGACAACTTTTTGCGTCCTTGTCCGTGTTGTCCCGGCGCATACGACCTGCGCCCTACTGAACATTTATCTGTATAACATCTTTCGCCTTTTAGAAAAAGCTTTTGGCCTTCTCGACGACAAAGTCTGCATACTGCACCTGTATATCTTGCCATATTTCGGCTGCACCTCCTGTTTTTTATTAAAATTATACGCGTCTTCTTTTTGGTGGACGGCATCCATTATGCGGAATTGGCGTTACATCTTTTATCATGCTAACTTCCAAACCTGCACCTTGCAGCGCTCTAATTGCTGCTTCCCTGCCGGCTCCTGGACCTTTTACATAAACTTCCACTTTTTTCATGCCATGTTCCATTGCTGCTTTTGCGGCTGTTTCTGCGGCTGTTTGTGCTGCAAATGGTGTTGATTTTCTGGAGCCTCTAAATCCGAGTTCTCCTGAACTTGCCCACGACACTGCATTTCCTTGTACATCCGTTATCGTTACGATTGTATTATTAAAGGTGGACTGTATATGTGCAGCTCCTCGTTCAATATTTTTTCTTTCACGTCTTCTACGCACTGATGTACCTTTTTTAGCTACTTTTTGTGCTGCCATTAGTGAATCCCTCCTTACTTTTTCTTGTTAGCCATCGTTTTTCTTGGGCCTTTTCTCGTTCTTGCGTTTGTTTTTGAACGCTGACCTCTTACTGGCAAACCTTTGCGATGACGTAATCCTCTATATGAGCCTATTTCTATTAATCTTTTTATATCGAATGCGATATCTCGGCGCAAATCGCCTTCTACCCTGCAATGTTTATCGATATATTCTCTTAATTTTGAAACTTCTTCTTCTGTTAAGTCTCTAACTCTTGTATCTGGGTTTACTCCCGTTGCTTTTATGATATCGCTTGCTTTTCTTCTTCCGATACCATAAATATACGAAAGACCTACTTCGATACGCTTATCTCTTGGCAAATCTATTCCCGCTATACGCGCCATAATTGCACCTCCATTTTTTCAATCTACGCCTAACCTTGGCGTTGTTTGTGTTTGGGATTTTCACAGATTACCATGACTTTCCCTTTGCGTTTTATTATTTTACATTTTTCACATATTTTTTTGACAGAAGGTCTGACTTTCATTTGTTTGCCCTCCTTTAATAAAGCCTTTTTTACCTATTTTGCTCTCCAAGTTATACGTCCTTTTGTTAAATCGTACGGTGACATCTCTACTGTGACTTTATCTCCTGGTAAAATTTTGATAAAGTTCATTCTGAGTTTTCCCGATATGTGTGCCAGTATAACTTTTCCATTTGGCAGCTCTACTTTAAACTG
>FR883883.1:8991-25334 GCA_000435275.1 Clostridium sp. CAG:557 | reverse complement strand
TTCCGTTACTGTACCTTCAATTTCGATTACATCCTGCTTCGACAAATTAATACCCCCCGCTGTGGAATTTTGCTTTAATCGTTATTAAACTGACTTAAAGCTTTTTTTATCTCACGATTGGTGCTCATTGAACCGCTTTCTATTACTGTATTTGTCAACGATAAATGTTTATACTTTTTTCGTTTTGGCTTTTCCACCGGTCTTCGCTTTCCGTCGCTAATCATTGCATATTCGCCGTCTAAGTCCAGCACAACAAAATATCCGTTTTTATCGCGCCCCGCTTTGGCTTTTACCACACAGCCTTTTACGATTTCCATACGTCCCTCCTCTATTCACTTTGCGTCAATATTATCGGTCCGTCTGTTGTGATGGCTATTGTGTGCTCAAAATGTGCCGAAAGTTTGCCATCTACCGTAACTGTTGTCCATTCGTCGTCCAAAACTTTTACTTCGTGCGTTCCTGCATTTATCATTGGTTCAATGGCTATGGTCATTCCCGATAACAGGCGCACACCTCTGCCCGGTGTGCCATAATTTGGTACGCTTGGATCTTCATGTAGCTTCGCACCTACTCCGTGCCCGACAAAATCTCGTACCACCGAGTAACTGCGTGCCTCAACATACCGCTGTACTGCATTTGCTATATCACCGATTCGATTGCCTATTTGTGCCATTTTTATGCCTTCATATAAGCTCTCTCTCGTCGTGTCAATCAAGGCTTTTTCCTCTTTGCTGACCTCCCCACACGCAAATGTTGCTGCATTATCGCCGTGAAAGCCCTCAAAAAAAGCTCCCACGTCTATGCTAACGATATCGCCACTTTTGATAATGCATTTTTTGCTCGGTATGCCGTGGATGACCACATTATTTACAGAAATGCAGGCACTCGCTGGGAAACCACCGTAATTTAAAAATGATGGTTTTGCCCCTTCATTTTCAATATATTTTCTTACAATATCATCTATTTCTAACGTTGATATTCCCGGCTCTACTGCCTCTCCTGCAAGCTTTAGTGCTTTTGAAGCTATTCGACCAGCATCCTTCATTTTTTCTATTTCGCGGTCTGTTTTTAAAATTACCATTAATTAAGCCTCCAAAGCTTTAAGAACCAAGTCTATAGTCTCTCGTATAGACTTATTGTCCCCTTGTATAACTGTGAGTTTACCCTGTTTTTCATAATAATTTTCCAACGGTTTGGTTTGTTCGTGATAAATCTTTAACCTATTTTTCACAGTATCTGGTTGGTCATCTTCGCGCTGAACTAGGGTGCCTTGGCATCTATCACAAATGCCTTCTTTTTGCGGTTTTTTGTTTTTTAAATGATAACTTGAACCACAATTTTCACAAACACGGCGTCCTGACATTCTGTCGATAATTATAGCATCACTTACCGATATTTCGATAACCTTATCTATTTTTACTCCCATTTTGTCAAGCGCCTCGGCCTGAGGTATAGTTCGTGGAAAACCGTCCAAAATGAAACCCTGTTTACAATCATCTTTTGCTATGCGCTCTTTGATAATTTCTATAACTATTTCATCTGGAACTAATCCTCCATCTGCCATATAATTTTGAACTTTTAGGCCCAACTCAGAACCGCTTTTCAGCGCATCTCGTATAATGTTGCCTGTGGATATTGTCGGAACGGACTTTTGCTCAGCTAATGCTTCTGCTTGAGTTCCCTTCCCTGCTCCTGGTGCTCCAAAAAGTATAATATTCATAGACTCATTCTCCTTTTGATAATCTTATTTTTTATCGAGGTTTTTCGGTCACAAAATTATCTCCACTTTTAAGCCAAGAATATAATAACAAATTCATCTGGAGTTAATATTTATTTTACCATAAATACCAACTATTTTTCAATATCCATTAATCTAAAAATCCTTTGTAGTGCCTCATCATCATCTGAGATTCCATTTGTTTTACCGTTTCTAGCGCTACTCCTACTAATATTATAATGGAAGTTCCTCCCAAGAATGTCGTATTGTGCATCCCGGTGAGGTCGCTGAAAATAAATGGTAAAATAGCGATAAATCCTAAGAATATTGCACCCAACAGAGTTATTTTTGACATTACTTTCTGAATAAACTCTGCGGTTGGTTTGCCCGGACGTAATCCTGGTATTGTGGCATTGCTTTGACGCAAATTATTGGCCATTTCTACTGGGTTATATTGTATTGACAGATAAAAATATGCAAACGCTATAATCAATACAAAATAAATTGTTGGATATATCCAGCCATTTGGTGCTAATGCATTATTTACAGAATTTAGCCACTCAGGCGAATTGGCACCCAAAATTACACGGATCGTGCTGGGAAGTGATAATATCGAGCTGGCAAATATTATTGGCATTACACCAGAACCACTAACTTTCACTGGAATATGTGTGTTTTGGCCGCCATACATTTTTCTTCCAACTACTCTTTTTGCATATTGTATCGGAATTCTACGTTCTGCGTCATTCATAAACACTATGAACCACATTACTGCCAAAAATACAATCACAAAAACCGGTACATAAATATAATAAATCCATGCAACCGCCGGAAGTTTTATTGCCATATCGATGTACTGCCACAAAGTTGCTACCAATGCTGGCATCCTGGAAACGATTCCAGCAAATAATAATATGGAAATTCCATTTCCTACGCCTTTTTGATTTATTTGTTCGCCTAACCACATAATAAGCGCTGTTCCTGCTGTAAATGTCATTATTATCACAACTGCAGCAAAGATGCTTTCCCAACCGTCGTTGTACATAATAATTCTTTCGCCACTCGGAGCTCGATTATTTTTTAGCCAGAAGTAAAACATTGTTCCTTGCAATAACCCTAACGTTACCGTTAAATATCTTGTTATTGCACTCATTTTTTTGCGGCCCTCTTCGCCTTCTTTCGTCAATCGCTCTAATGCCGGGATGACAACTGTCATTAACTGCATTATAATCGACGAGTTAATATACGGGGTAATGGACATTGCAAACAATGTAGCTCGAGAAAATGCATCACCAGAAATCGTATTAAAATACGTAAATAGTGAGCCATCTTCTAAGCTTCCCATCAAACTTTGAAGTGCACTGATATTCATAAATGGCACAGGAATTACTGACCCGATTCTGAATATAATCACAACAAACAATGTGAACAACATTTTCTTTTTTAAATCTTGATTTTTCCAGGCATTAAGCATCGTTTTTAACAACTTAGATCACCTCAGCCTTTCCGCCAACCTCCTCAATTTTCTGTTTTGCAGACTCTGAGAATGCGCTGGCTTTCACGTTTAATTTTTTTGTCAACTTCCCATTAGATAAAATTTTGATTCCGTCGTATTCTTTTTTGATGATTCCTGCATTAATTAATGCTTGTGCATCAACATCCGCGCCATCTTCGAAAACATTTAAAGAACCAACATTTACCGCTACGATTTTTTTTGCAAAAATGTTATTAAATCCTCTTTTTGGAATTCGTCTTTGAAGCGGCATTTGTCCGCCTTCAAAACCTGGACGAACTCCGCCTCCGGACCTTGCTTTTTGACCTTTATGACCTTTACCTGCTGTTTTGCCTTGGCCTGAGCCGTGACCTCTACCGATGCGTTTTACGTCCCTTTTGGAACCGTCTGCTGGTGAAAGTTCATGTAATTTCATTTTTACACCCCCTCTGTTAAGCTTTTATTACCTCGATGAGATGATTAATTTTTGCGATTTTGCCTTTTGTTTGGTCATTATTAGGTTGTACAGTTTCGTCACCTATTTTTTTTAGACCAAGTGAATGGGCAGTTGCAATCTGGTCTTTTTGACTGCCAATAAGACTTTTTATCAGCTTTATTTTTACTTGTTCCATCTTGCTACCCCCTATTATAAAATTTCTTTTACGGATTTACCACGTAATTTTGCTACTTCATCTGCAGTGCGCAAACTCGTTAAGCCGTTCATTGTAGCTCTTACAACATTGCAAGGATTATTGGAACGGAGCGCTTTTGTTCTGATATCACGGATTCCAGCAGCCTCTACAACTGCACGAACCGGACCTCCCGCTATAACTCCTGTACCAGGAGCTGCTGGTTTCATCAAAACTCTGCCTGCACCGAATTCTCCAATAATTTCGTGTGGAATGGTTGTGCCTTTTAAAGAGATTTTCACCAAATTCTTTTTGGCATCTTCTATTCCCTTGCGGATTGCGTCCGGAACTTCTCCGGCTTTTCCGATTCCAAAACCGACTGTACCATTGCCGTCTCCCACTACAACTAGCGCGGCAAACTTGAAAATACGTCCGCCTTTAACAGTTTTTGATACTCGGTTTATAGCAACTACGCGTTCTTTTAAATCCATAGTACTGCCATCTATTCTAGCCAAAAGTATTCCTCCTTTTTAGAACTTTAAGCCGCCCTCACGAGCGCCCTCAGCCAATTCTTTGACGCGTCCGTGAAATATATATCCGCCGCGGTCAAATACGACCTCTGTAATATTTTTTTGTGCAGCACGTTCTGCAATGAGTTTGCCTACTTTTTTTGCTGCCTCTTTGTTTCCGCCGTAACCATTTAACTCTTTGTCCAGAGTTGAAGCCGATGCTAAAGTAACTCCGGCAACATCGTCTATCAGTTGGGCATAAATGTTGTTTGTGGAGCGGAAAACATTAAGGCGTGGACGCAATGCAGTACCACTAATTTTAGCACGTACTCTTTTATGACGTTTTAGTCTGGCTTTATTTTTATCAGCCTGTTTCACCATAGTTTAATCACTCCTTTAACTATTTTTTACCGCCCTTACCAGCTTTGCCTTCTTTGCGACGAATATGTTCATCTGCATACTTAATGCCTTTGCCTTTATATGGCTCTGGTGGGCGTTTTTCGCGTACTTGAGCGGCAAATTGACCAACTTTTTGTTTGTCTGCACCCAAAATAATAATTTTGTTTGGTGCTGGCACTTCAATTTTAATATCGTCTGTTTCAGACATTGTAACCTGATGCGAATATCCCAAGTTCATAACGAGATTTTTACCTTGCTTTTGAACACGATATCCAACACCATTTACTTCCAGCTCTTTCTTAAATCCGTTTGTTACGCCTTCAATCATGTTGGCAATAAGCGAACGAGTTAAGCCGTGAAGCGCACGATTTTCTTTTTCATCGTTAGGACGAGTAACAGTAATCACGTTTTCCTCGATTGTCACCGTCATATTTGGATGAATTTTTTGTGTTAAAGTGCCTTTTGAACCTTTAACCGTTATTACACCGTTTTCGAAATTTACATCGACGCCGGCGGGAATATTTATAGGTTTTCTTCCAATTCGAGACATTGCTCTACCCTCCTTACCAAATGAATGCGAGAACTTCGCCGCCTACATTTTCTTTTCGAGCCTGACGGTCTGTCATAATGCCCTTGGATGTAGAAATAATTGCGATTCCTAAGCCTTTCATAACTTTAGGCATATCCTCAACATTGCTATAAATACGCAAACCAGGTTTAGAAACTCTTTTTAGGCCTGTAATTACGGATTTTTTATTTTCATCGTACTTCAAAGTTACTCGTATAATGCCTTGTTTTCCGTCATCTTTTACCGAATAATTTTTGATGTATCCTTCGTCAAGCAGAATTTGCACTATGGCTTTTTTCATATTTGACGCAGGAATCTCTACAGAATCATGTCTGCTAGCGCTCGCATTACGAATTCTAGTCAGCAAATCTGCGATTGTATCAGTAATCTGCATACCGTTTTATCCTCCTTAGTTAAAAATTTACCAACTGGCTTTCTTTACACCAGGAATCTGACCTTTATAGGCTAACTCTCTGAAGCAGATACGGCAAATTCCGAACTTGCGAAGATAGGCATGCGGCCTGCCGCAGATTTTACATCTGTTGTATGCGCGTGAAGAAAACTTTGGAGTTCTCTTTTGCTTAATTTTCATAGAAGTTTTGGCCACAATAATCCCTCCTTATTTCGCAAACGGAGCGCCCATTAGAGTTAATAACTCTTTGGCTTCTTCGTCAGTTTTTGCGGTTGTTACCAAACAAATATCCATTCCGCGGACTTTGTCTATTTTGTCGTACTCAATTTCTGGAAAAATAAGCTGCTCTTTTATGCCCAGATTATAATTTCCTCTGCCATCGAATGAGTTTGGATTTATTCCTCTAAAGTCGCGAACTCTTGGGAGCGCAACGTTTAAAAGTCTATCCAAAAATTCATACATTTTATTGCCTCGTAAAGTTACTTTTACGCCGATTTTCATGCCCTCTCTTAATTTAAAGTTAGCAACTGATTTTCTTGCCGTGCAGACAACCGGTCTTTGGCCAGTAATCGCAGCGATATCGGACATAATTGCGTCTATAACTTTAGAGTTATCACGAGCTTCGCCAGCACCTACATTGATAACGATTTTCTCAAGTTTTGGTATCTGCATAACGCTCTTGTAAGAAAATTTGCTCATCAACGCAGGAGCTACTTCTTGCTTGTAAAGTTCCCTTAATCTTGCCATGTTCTATCCTCCTTAAAGCGACTTTGAACATTTTTTGCAAATGCGTGATTTAGTGCCATCTTCGTTAATACGATGAGCAATGCGAGTTGGCTTTTCGCAATGAGGGCAAACTACCTGAACTTTGCAAGCATACATAGCGCCTTCAGCCTTAACTATGCCACCTGACTCGCCCATTTTTCGAGGTTTAACGTGTTTTGAAACCATGTTTACTCCCTCGATGATAACCTTGCCTTCTTTTGGACTAACTGCCAAAACCTTGCCTTTTTTTCCACGCTCTTTGCCGTTTAATACGACAACGGTGTCACCCGTTTTAACATGAACTTTTTTTATCATAGTGAACACCTCCATTAAAGCGTTTCTGGGGCAAGACTCAATATTTTCATGTAGTCCTTATCGCGAAGTTCTCTTGCAACAGGTCCAAAAATACGAGTTCCCCTTGGATTTTTGTCATCTTTAATCAAAACAGCCGCATTTTCGTCGAAGCGGATATAAGAACCATCAGCGCGTCTTACACCCTTAACCGAGCGAACAATAACTGCTTTAACCACGTCGCCTTTTTTTACAACGCCGCCGGGTGATGCTTTTTTGACAGAAGCTACCACAACGTCGCCAATATTAGCATACCTTCTTCTTGTTCCGCCGAGCACTCGAATGCACATAAGTTCTTTTGCACCGGTGTTGTCGGCAACTTTAAGGTAAGTTTGCTGTTGTATCACAGTACGTTCCTCCTAACTTTTGTTAGTTCTTTGATAAAATTCAAACTGCAAAATAAACAAACTACTTTGCTTTTTCTATAATTTCTACTAAACGCCATCTTTTTTCTTTGCTCAAAGGTCTAGTTTCCATCACACGCACGCGATCTCCAATTGCACATTCATTATTTTCGTCATGCGCTTTAAGTTTTACTGTACGTTTGATAATTTTCTTATACAGCGGATGTTTTACGCTGTCTTCGATAGCAACCACAATAGTTTTGTCCATTTTGTCGCTAACGACTTTACCGACCTCAACTTTTCTCATATTTCTATCGCTCACGATTAATCCTCCCTCCATTACGCCTTAGAAGCGGCATCTAATTCATTTTTGCGCAGAAGTGTATTAATTCTGGCAATATCTTTTTTCACCGCTTTAATACGCATCGGGTTTTCGAGCTGATTGATGGCAAGTTGAAAACGCAGATTGAAAAGTTCCGCTTTTAAATCTTTTAATCTTTTTTGAAGCTCTGCGTTAGACAAATTTCTCATCTCTGAAGCTTTCATTATTGCTCACCATCCGTTTCCTTTTTTACTACAAACTTGCACTTAATTGGAAGTTTGTTTGCAGCCAATCTCATAGCCTCTCTGGCAGTTTCTTCCGGAACGCCGGCAATTTCAAACATAATTCTGCCAGGCTTAACCACTGCTACCCAATATTCCGGAGCGCCTTTACCTTTACCCATACGAGTTTCTGCAGGTTTTTTAGAAATTGGTTTATCCGGGAAAATTTTAATCCATACCTTACCAAATCTTTTGCAGTAACGTGTCATAGCAATACGAGCAGCTTCGATTTGATTAGAAGTTATCCACGCTGGCTCCAATGCTTGAAGGCCAAATTCGCCGTGAGAAATTGTGTTTCCTCTTAGAGCCTTACCAGTCATGCGACCTCTGTGAACTCTTCTGTATTTAACTCTTTTTGGCAATAACATTATTTTTGGCCTCCTTCCCTTTTAGGAGCGCGACGTTCTCTTGGGCGGCGATTTTCTTTTCTTTCTGGCTCATTTTTTTGTGCACGAGCATCGCCAAGAACTTCGCCCTTATACAGCCAAACCTTAACGCCCAAACGACCGTAAGTTGTAGCAGCTTCTGCAAAACCGTAATCGATGTCTGCCCTCAAAGTTTGAAGCGGAATTGTACCTTCATGATAATGTTCTGTACGAGCAATTTCTGCTCCTCCCAAACGACCTGAAACTTGAACTTTTATACCTTTAGCGCCAAATTTCATAGCTCGGCCGATAGATTGTTTCATAGCTCTACGGAAAGAAATTCTCTTTTCGAGTTGAGCCGCAATATTTTCGGCAACTAATTGAGCGTTCATGTCTGGAGATTTAACCTCAATTATATTGAGTAAAACTGGTTTTTTGAGTAATTTTTCGCACTGAGCACGAAGTTTATCGATTTCAGCGCCACCTTTACCAATAACCATACCTGGTTTTGAACAGTGAATATTAACTCTAACTTTAGTTGCATCACGTTCGATTTCTATTTTTGGAATTCCGGCTGAATAAAGTTGTTTTTTCAAAAATTTGCGCAAATTGTAATCTTCAACTAGCAAGTCGCCAAAATCTTTGTCTTTTGCAAACCAGCGTGAATCCCAATCTTTGATAACACCAACACGCAAACCGTGTGGATTAACTTTCTGGCCCATAGTCTACCTCCTTTTTAACTATTTTGTTCCCTTAACACCATGGTCACATGAGAAGTTCTCTTTTCTATTCTGTGAGCTCTACCGTGATCTTTAGGACGGATACGCTTTAGAATAGGACCCGGGCAAACAAAGCATTCAGAAATATAAAGTTTATTTTTATCCATATTGTGGTTATTCTCAGCGTTTGCTACAGCTGATTTTAAAAGTTTAGAAAGATCCTCACAGGCAGCCTTCGAGGTGTGCCCTAGGATAGCCGCTGCAACATCAACCGGTTTATTTCTGATTAAATCTAGAACAATTGAAACTTTTCGCGGAGAAATTCGGGCGTATTTTAAATAAGCCACAGCTTCCATGTAATTACACTCCTTTCGGCTGTTATTTTGTAGTTTTTGAACCGGCATGGCCTTTAAAAGTTCTAGTTGGTGCAAATTCACCTAATTTATGACCAACCATATCTTCAGTTACATACACCGGCACATGTTTACGACCGTCATGCACGGCAAATGTGTGCCCAACGAAGTCCGGAAAAATTGTTGATGAACGGCTCCAAGTTTTTAAAACTTTCTTTTCGCCGGCATTATTCATTTCCTGAACTCTTTTAAGCAGCACAGGCTGCACATAAGGGCCTTTTTTTAGACTTCTGCTCATACAAATCAAGCTCCTTTCTGTGTTGCTTATTTACCGTTTCTACGTTTAACAATAAATTTATCGGTTCTGTTGCGTTTCTTCCTAGTTTTGTAACCAAGAGTAGGTTTACCCCAAGGCGTAACAGGGCCTGGACGACCGATAGGACTTTTTCCTTCACCACCGCCGTGTGGGTGGTCGCACGGGTTCATAACGGAACCGCGAACAGTAGGTCTGATACCCATATTACGTTTACGTCCGGCTTTACCGATTTTTGCATTTTCATGATCGGTATTTCCAACCTGACCAACGGTAGCCATACATTCAACCGGAACATTTCTAAGTTCACCTGAAGGCAATCTTAAAAGCGCGAATTTACCTTCTTTAGCCATAAGCTGAGCCATAATTCCAGCGGATCTGGCAAATTGAGCCCCTTTTCCTGGATACAATTCAACATTATGGATGAAAGTACCAGTTGGAATACTTGACAAAGGAAGCGCGTTGCCTGGTTTAATGTCAGCCGATGCGCCAGCAACGATTGTATCGCCAACTTTCAAACCGTTTGGTGCAATGATATAATTTTTTTTGCCGTCCTCATACTGAACAAGTGCAATATGAGCGGAACGATTTGGGTCGTATTCAAGGGTTAAAACGGTAGCAGGAATATCAGTTTTCTGCCGTTTAAAATCGATGATACGATATTTTCTACGGTTACCGCCGCCTCTGTGACGAACAGTAATTCTGCCGTAGCTATTACGACCAGATCTTTTATTCATTGGCTCAAGAAGACTTTTTTCTGGAGCCACTTTAGAAAGTCCGGAGTAATCAACAACCGACATATGACGTCTCGAAGGGGTCGTCGGTTTATAATTTTTAATAGCCATTTATCTTCTCACTCCTTGTTTAGCCTTGCGAAGACTCTGTCTTCATACTAGCCATATTAAAATTTTCAATTTTCTTTGCAATATATTTACCGAACGCATAACCAACAAAACCCGCTACGATAAGCACTAAATATTCTACAAAATCAATGGGATCAAAATAACAATCACCGTGCATCTGTGGACTGCTGGGAATATAATGGCATAAATTTACAGCTATAATCAAAAACGCTAACGAAAAAATTCTAGAAATTTTTGCTCCATAACGTTTTGCCTTTTTTGTCAGCACAATAAGAACAATTGCTGCCAAAATTGCCAATTCCGACATATAAGTCCATAGCAAAAAATATCCTCCTCCACCGGAATGTACATCCCATTGTACAATAGATAGTCCTATCGCATATAAAATCAAACATATTGCAAAAGAATATCCCCACACAGGCGATATTTTTACATTTTCTAATTTATCAAGCAATTTTAAAAATGCATTTTTAAGCTGCAACTAAACCATCCCTTCAAAGAACTCAATAGCTTTGCTGCCCTCAGTAAGAGTTACATAAGCTTTTTTCCAGTCAGAAGTATAACCTTGAGTTCTACCTTGACGTCTAAGGTGGCCTTTAACATTCAAAGTATTAACTTTGGCAACCTTCACACCAAAAAGTTCTTCTACTGCTTTTTTTATTTCAATTTTGTTAGCATTTTTAGCAACCTCAAAAGTGTACATTTTCATGGCATTGCCGTTCATGCTTTTTTCCGTAATAATCGGGCGAATAATAATATCTTGAGCTACCATTTAAGCATACACCTCCTCAATTTTGCTAACAGCATCTCTAACGACAATCAAGCTATCGTAATTTAAAATATCGTAAACATTAAGGGTATTAACCTGAGCAGTTTTTACACCAGGAATATTTCTAGCTGAGAAAATAATTTTCTTATCCACTTCAGGCAGAACCAATAATGTTTTTTTGTTTGCATTAACTGCGGACAACATATCTACGATATCACGAGTTTTGTAATCATCAAGTGTCAATTTATCGAGAATAATCATGTTGTTGTCAATAACTTTTGCAGAAAATGCAGACTTCATTGCGAGTCTTTTTTCTTTTTTGTTCACAGTATAACTGTAATCGCGAGGTTTTGGTGCAAAAACAATTCCACCATGTCTCCATTGAGGAGCTCGAATCGACCCTTGTCTAGCGTGGCCAGTACCTTTTTGTCTCCAAGGTTTTTTTCCACCGCCAGCAACTTCGGCTCTGGTAAGCGCAGATTGTGTTCCCTGACGTTGATTAGCCAAGTAATTCACAACCATTTCGTGCAGCAAAACCTTATTTGGTTCAATGCCGAAAACAGCATCGGAAAGTTGCATTTCGTCGACCTTTTGACCATTAATATCAAGAACTTGAACTTTTGGCATTATGATTCCTCCTTTCCTTATGCCTTAACGCTTTGTTTAATTTCTACTGTTCCACCGTTTGCACCAGGAATAGCTCCCTTAACCGCAATCAAGTTATTCTCAACATCGATCTTAACGATTTCGAGATTTTGAACAGTAACTTTTTCGGCTCCCAAATGGCCGGCCATTTTCATGCCCTTAAAAACTCTTGAAGGGTCTGAACAAGCACCGATTGACCCTCCGTGACGGACAACAGGACCCGAACCATGAGTTTCTTTTAAACGTCTAGCGTTCCATCTTTTAATAACGCCAGCATAGCCTTTACCTTTGCTTATGCCGGTAATATCAACTCTGTCTCCCTGCGCAAAAACGTCTGCTTTAAAGATATCGCCCACATTATAAGCGTTAATATCCTCAAAGCGAAATTCGCGAAGAACTTTTTTAGGAGCCACATCAGCCTTTGCGAAGTGACCTTGCATAGGCAAACTAACATTTATAGGTTTCTCGTCGAATTTAGCGGCTCTGGTACCTTTTTTATATTTAAGTTTGATGTCGCCAAATCCCATTTGAACAGAATTGTAACCATCATTCTCGACGGTTTTTTTCTGAGCAACAACGCAAGGGCCTGCCTCTATAACAGTAACAGGAATAACGTTGCCGATTTCATCGAAAATCTGAGTCATACCGATTTTTTTACCGATGATAGCTTTTTGCATAAAAAACATCCTCCTAGATAGGTTATTGGTTGAAAAATTTTTCAACATGACCCCAGCTGCGGTAGGTTAACGCTAAAATTAAAGTTTAATTTCGATGTCAACACCAGCAGGGAGTTCCAGACCCATAAGAGCCTCAACGGTCTTATTTGAAGGTCTTAAGATATCGATAAGTCTTTTGTGAGTACGCATTTCAAATTGCTCACGGCTATCCTTATACTTGTGAACAGCTCTAAGAATAGTGATAACTTGTTTTTCAGTAGGAAGAGGAACTGGTCCCGAAACTTTGGCACCTGTTCTGTTGGCCGTTTGAACAATACGTTCAGCGGACTGGTCAACCAACTGATGGTCATACCCTTTAAGTCTTATTCTAATCTTTTCTTTGACTGCCATAATAATCGCCTCCTTATAAATAGTTGGCGGGCGCACTCCAAAAATCCAAACACTCGTCCGGGTGTTTCAATGAATACAAGTAAAAAACCGGTTGCCAATGCAGTTGCAAAAGCTCCGGGGAAGGATAAAATAGAGTGTAACAATCCAAAATAAAAAGATTGTACTAATTTTAAAATCGCCCGGTTTAAAATCGGACATACTCCACGGAAAAACCGGCCAAAAGCCGCAACCTCCCGCTTCAACGCATATCAGTGTGCAGTCACACTAGAGTATAATACCATATAACCCAGTATAAATCAAGTCTTTTGCAAATTTTTTTACTTTTTGCAAACAAAAAAATGAAAAAAAGAGTGAGTAACAAACGCAACTCACTCTGATCTATTCAAAAGCTCACTGCACATTTTTATACTCTAATTTTAGGTATAAATAGATCTCATGTATACTTAACTATATTGTTATGTAAACACAAATTAAATTCAAACCTCACTAGTTTTTTCAAGATCACTTTTCTCAGAAGCCCAAAAGTTAGCAAACATCTCGAGTTCTTTTTTTTGACGATATTTAAATTTCTTTTTATCTTTCTTAACTTTCCTATTATGGCTATTTCTAATTTCATATTTTTTACTACCTGCATCACAGAAATTGCAACACATACAACAAGTCTCTATAAATATCGATAAAATTAAACAGCAAAACTTTTTCATAAAAGCCTCCTATGCATTTTTATCAAGATTTTCATTAAATCGGCATCCATTTAAATATTTTTTTTGAATATTTTTTGCTTTCTGCTTTTTCTTTCCATGGCTTTCTTCATTACTTAACCTTTTTCCAACTTTTTGTGTCTCATATTTATATCTATGAGTAGCATATTTACCCCCAGCCTCACAGGATGTATTAAAAAATAAAAATGGAAAAGAAATTAAAGCTATAAGTATAAATCTTTTCAAAAAAATACCCTCCTTTCAAAATATTGACCCTAACTAAAAACACAACCATAAAAATAAGCCTGTCTATCACCTCCATAATTGATCTACCAAAAAAAGGGAATCGCATACGAAAACAATACCTTCTGGTTTTAACTTTACGAGTCAAAACCTCTGACTTTATATGATTTAAATAAATTTAGTTTGTCAAAATGTATTAAAAGAAGGATATTAAGATTTTTTGTATAATTAAATGTAATTTTTTTGTTCTTGTTGTAATGATTTTATAGTAAAATTTTAAATTTATTTATTCACGTTGAAAAATCTGAATAAATAGCCTCAAACAAACGTGCCAAAAACTCTTTGTCGTTCAAAGAATCAACCAAAAGCATTTCTTTGGCGCCACTGTACGGAACTTCATAAACAGTCTGTGGCATAAGAGCTTTAGCTGACCTAAAAGGTTTTATAAGCAGCTGATTGTCATATATTCCTCCGACAACTTTCCCATGGTAATAAATAATAAATTCGCCCATCATAGGTCTGAACGAAATTTCGCTCAAACCACTCAGCTGTTCCAAAACAAAATTCAAATAATCTTTGCTTGAAGCCATAAAAACTGTCCTTTTAACAAGATTTTATACTAATTATTTTTTCAAATTTAAATTAATCGACAATTCCTCAAGTTGTTTTACATCCACCGTATTAGGCGAATTTGACATAAGCTCCGCAGAGCTAGCAACCTTTGGAAATGCGATAACATCACGAATACTTTTGCAATTTAGCATCAGCATAACCAGCCTATCAAGTCCAAAAGCCAAGCCGCCATGCGGTGGAGCACCATATTTAAACGCATCGATTAAAAAACCAAATCTTTCATAAGCATCTTCTTGCTGGAAGCCAAGTGCTTTAAACATTTTTTGCTGCAGTTCTGGATTATTAATTCTAATCGAACCTCCACCGACTTCGTTGCCATTAAGCACCAAATCATACGCTTTTGCATAAACATTTTGAGGCTCCGAGTCAAGTTTTGAAATATCTTCATCTCTTGGCGCGGTAAATGGATGATGTTTTGCTACATAGCGATTTTCCTCTTTATCGAACTCAAACAGTGGAAAATCCGTAATCCAAAGCAAATTCGGCTCAGAATCATTAATTATATTGAATTTTCTTGCAATTTCGCAACGAAGCGCTCCCAAACTCTCAAGAGCAGTCTGCTTTTCATCGCTTGCCACAATAAAAATTACATCGTCATTTTGCGCATTAACAGCGTTCCTTATAGCTAAAATCTCCGACTCCGACAAAAACTTTTCATAAGATGAACTTGAAGTCCCATCGAGGTTAATCTTCGTCCAAGCAAGACCTTTTGCACCATAGGCCTTTATCCATTCGATAAGCTTGTCAATCTCCTTGCGAGGCAATTTTGACGCAATTTCTCGGGCATTTATCGCACAAACTGATCCACCGGCAGCAATCGCACTTGAAAAAACCTTAAATTCAGAGTTTTTCAACAACTCAGTCAAATTAACAAGTTCCATACCAAAACGCAAATCTGGTTTATCAGAGCCAAATCTGGTCATCGCCTCATTGTAAGTCAGTCTTTTCAACGGAAGCACCACATCTTTGTCCAATACTTCCTTGAAAACTTTTTTAATAAAACCTTCAGTCACTGCCATCACATCGTCGCTGTTCACAAATGACATTTCCAAGTCTATTTGAGTAAATTCTGGCTGTCTGTCGGCGCGCAAGTCCTCATCGCGAAAACATCTTGCCACCTGAAAATATCTATCGAACCCAGATAACATCAGTAATTGCTTGTATAATTGCGGCGATTGCGGCAGTGCGAAAAAGTTGCCAGGAAAAACTCGCGACGGCACCAAGTAATCTCTTGCCCCCTCCGGCGTAGATTTAATCAGCATAGGCGTTTCTATTTCAATAAATCCATTTTTATCAAAATAATCGCGCGCAATTTTCACAATTTTGTGTCGCGCTATAATTTTGTCTTGAACGTCCGGTCGTCGCAAATCAAGATACCGATATTTTAGTCGAAGTTCTTCATTCGCGTTAGAATCCTCCAAAATTTCAAAAGGTGGCGTTTCCGCAACAGACAGCACTCGCAAATCCGTCACGTCAATCTCGATTTCTCCAGTTTTTATCTGCAAGTTTTTAGAAGAGCGCTCTCTTATCACGCCTTTTGCCGCTAAAACAAACTCTGCTCTCACCGAAAACGCTTTTTTGAAAATTTCTTTATCAGTTTCGTCACTAAATGCTAGCTGAACAATTCCTGTCCTATCACGTAAATCCACAAAAATGAGATGCCCCAAATCGCGCTGACGTTGTACCCATCCGCAAACCACGACTTCTTCACCAACATCATCTATCGTAAAATCTCCGCAATAATTCGTTCTTTGCAAGCCCTCCATGTTTTCAATCATTTTTAAAACCTCTATTTCAAATTATAATATCAATAATACCGCAACAAGCTTCATAAGTAAAGTTTTTTCTCTCCGCTCAACAAGCCGCTGCTGGGGCGGGGCCCG
>FR883883.1:0-8983 GCA_000435275.1 Clostridium sp. CAG:557 | reverse complement strand
GGCGGGGCCCGCAACCTTCGGTTGCAGCCGCATCAAAACGATGCAACTAAAACTTTTTACAAAAAAGTTTGGGCCCCGCCCCAACTTCTGGCCTAGTCTCAATCATTTAATAAATTCAAGCCTTTTAACTCACAACTTGCCTCCGCAGCAACAAAGTCATGCAAAAAATTTCCATCCAACCTAACACTATATTTTTCACCAGTGGACATATTTTTGACTTCTGCTTTGCCCAAACTAAGTTCACTTTCACCCAAAACTAAGCAAAACTTCGCATTAATTTTGCCTGCATACTTAAGCTGAGCTTTAAGTCCTCTTCCTACAACATCGAATTCTGCATAAAATGAAGCTTCACGCAAAGTCTTTGCCAAACATAATGCCATAAAATAAGCATTTTCATCTGCTGTCGCAATAAAAATATCACATTTTTTCGGCTGTGGAATTTCAATTTCTTGCGACTCCATTAAAAGCAACAGTCGTTCTACACCTATTCCAAAACCAACTGCCGGCATCGAAATTCCGCCAATTTCTTCAACCAAACCATCATATCGCCCGCCACCGCCGCAAACTAACCCTCTTTGCGCGTCATTTTCCGCAACAAATTCAAAGACAGTTTTCGTATAATAATCGAGTCCACGGACGATTTTCGGGTTAATTTTATATTCTATATTAGAATTATCCAAATAAATTTTCACATCATCGAAGTGTTTTTGACAATCTTCGCACAAAAAGTCGATAATGTTCGGCGCATTTTGAGAAATTTTTTGACAATCTGAATTTTTGCAATCGACGATTCTCATCGGATTTCTTTCTAAACGCTCAACGCAAGTCGCACACAAGTCATTTTTGTACGCAGAAAAATAATTTTTCAGCGCCGTTTGATAATTTTTTCTGCACTTCGGACAGCCAATCGAGTTAATTTCCAAAGATAAATTCGAAATTCCGAGTCGCTCAAATAAAGTCGTCGCCAAACAAATAATCTCTGCGTCGGCCGCCGGAGAAGCTGCGCCAAACATTTCCACGCCAAACTGATAAAATTCTCGATACCGCCCAGATTGTGGCTTTTCGTACCGATAACACGGCGTAATATAAGTCATTTTCAACGGAAGCGCATCGTTAAAAATTCCGTGTTCAAGCATAGCTCTAGCCGCAGAAACCGTCCCTTCCGGCTTCAACGTCAGCGAGCGCCCGCCTTTATCGTTAAAAGTATACATTTCTTTCTGAACCACATCCGTATCACCGCCAACGCCCCTGTCAAAAAGTTCTGTATGCTCAAAAATCGGCGTTCTTATTTCTTTAAACCCATACAATTTGGCCTCATTAAGCATAATATCCTGAACAAACCGAAATTTATAGCTGTCCGACGGCAAAATATCTTGTGTTCCACGAACTGCTTTTGTTAACAATTTCATGCAAAAACCCCCAAAAAGAAGCAAAATTAAAAAATAACCGACAAAAAAGCTTGTCGGTTAAAGGTATGTATAAAAATCCAATTAGCTATGCGGGCTAACCACGTTTCTCCACTCCAGGTCACCTCTGTCGAGTCCGTGAATCAAAACTTCAGCAGTTGCAATATTGGTAGCCACAGGAATGCCATGCATATCGCAAAGCCTTAGCAAACTAACATCATTAGCATCCATCATACTTTTTCCCATTGGATCTCTAAAGAAAAGTAACATATCAATTTCATTACAAGCTATTCTAGCCGCAATTTGCTGCATTCCGCCTTGAGAACCGCTTAAAAATCTTTGAACTTTAAGCCCAGTTGACTCAGAAATCATTTTGCCAGTAATGCCGGTAGCACACAAATTGTGTTTATTAAAAATTCCGGAATAAGCAATGCAAAACTGTACCATTAATTCTTTTTTAGCATCATGAGCAATAAGCGCAATATTCATAAGAAAGTCACTCCTAATAATAAGCATACACCAAAAGTAGGCGCAATTCAATATATTTTTAAAATCCACAATATCTGGTGGATAAAAATTCTTCTCAATACATGATATCATATAAGGAAAATAAATTCAATAATTTTTTTATAAAATGCAAAAATTTACAACGAACAAGATAATTATACAATTTACTTAACCAAAAAATCAACTATTTTTTGATAAAAATTGCAAAAAAAGTTATTTATTAGAAAAATAAGCATCCATAATATCTTTGGCCACGATTTTTGAAACCATACCCTTTGCGCCGTGCTCAACAACTACAGCAATCGCAATTTCTGGATTTTCGTAAGGTGCAAAGCAAATAAACGTAGTGTGGTCAGAACCGTTGTTTTGTGCTGTACCTGTTTTTGCGGCGACTGGAACCATATATCCATTAAAATTCGTCGCCGTACCCGAAAGAACAACTTGGCGCATTGCAGTCTTTACCATGTTCAAATGTTCCTCAGAAACCCCCGCTGTCTCAACAAGTTCCGGTGAGTCTGGATTATTTTCCATAACAATATTTTCACGTCGATAATCGGTAATTTTTCTGATCAAATGTGGGCGATAACGATTTCCGCCATTCGCAATAGTCGCAACGTAAGTTGCCAATTGTAACGGTGAAAATTGGTTGTCAGATTGTCCAATTGCAGCTTTAATCGTTACCAAATTGCTCCATCGTGAACCGATAGAACGGCTATATTCTGGCCCAGCCAAAATTCCAGTAGTTTCTGTTAGCTCTATGCCGGTTTTTACGCCCAAGCCAAACCTTTTGGCGTAAAGATTCATATTTTCTATGCCCAAACGTCTGCCGGCTTCAGAAAAATACACGTTACAAGATTTCGCCATCGCATAATTTAAATCGGCATTCCCGTGAACACCAAGGCATTTTGTTGTAAAATTATGCCCAGGATAATGATAAATTCCAACACACTTAATCTTATCCTCCGTCGTTAAAACACCTTCTTCAAGGGCCCCGCAAGCCACCAGCGGCTTAAAAATCGAACCTGGCGCGAAAGCTCCTTGAAAGGCTCGATTAAATAACGGATTTGCCTTGTCGTTTGCTAGCTGCGAATAATAACCAGGTTCAGTTAACTTTGCCAAATCGTAGCTCGGGTAAGTTGCTGCAGCCAGAACTGAAAAATCTTTTACGCTCAGCGCAACGACTCCACCCGCAATACAATCAGGCTGTCCGGATGACTGTATTGCCTTTGCGAGCGATTCGTTAGCAACTTTTTGGAGCCGTGAATCTATTGTCAAGAAAACTGTATTTCCAGGCTTTGCCTCCTTAGCGTTTGGAGTGTGTAAAACCGCACCATCTCTAGCCACTTCAACCTTTTTTTCACCAGCGACTCCTCTCAAATATTCTTCCATAGCGGCCTCTATTCCGCTTTTGCCAACAACGTCTTCATGAGAGTAACCTTTTTCTTTTAATCGTTCATACTGCTCTTCTGAAATTTTTCCAACAGAGCCTATGATATGCGGCGCCAAATCTGAATTGACAGGCTGTCTTTTTGCTGAAAGGCCTATTCTCACCCCAGGATTATCCTGAAATTGCTCTGAAACAATCGCCAAAAGTTCCGGGCTAATGTCGTCAGCAAATGTGTAAGAGCTCGCCATCGAATCGTAATAGCCATTGACCTCCATATTATATTTCACGCTGATAATATCACGCCTTGTTTTGGAATCAAAATTTCCACAATCATATTTTTGTGCCAACTTTTCCATACACTCATTTGCTGTCGAATATGAATTCAAATTTAGCCTATTTTTCCCTTTTAGCTCCTTAATTTCTTTTTCTTTGCCCTCAATAAACTCAAACTGATTGTCCGAAACCAACTTTATCGGAAGTTCATCGATAAACGGCTCATTTTTCAAACTCATCAAGGAAATTAAATCCAAAATCGTCTGATTTTCTTTATCGGCGTCCAAAGCAAATCTATCAAACATAATTTTGTATCCAGTAATATTTTCCGCAAATCCGACACCATTTACATCAAAAATTTCGCCACGTAGAGCATCAGTCTTATTTCTATAAATACTGCTTCTGTTGGCACGTTCACGATACTCCTCACCGTTGACAATCTGCCAGTCCACAAGCCTCGCGATATACGCAGAAAATACTGCAACAACCAATACAAAACAAAAAATATAGCGCGAATATTTTTTCAAACTCAATTCCAGCACACCCCTTTCCTTTATAAAGTCAATCTTTTTCTTTAATATTCACAGCAAACGCCTTGTTGAAAAAGTAAATAAACGGCGATAGCATCACGGTATATAGCATTCCAATTAAATAATGGTTAAAAAGCGCATAAATTGCGTCTTGATATCCACGAAACAAGTACTCAAAAATAAAGTGCGCAAAGTAAAATGCCGTTGTAAACGCAATTACAAAAGCAACTGAGGTAATTAAGTTAAACTTTATAATTTTCTGTGCTGCCGTTCCAACTAAAAATCCCAAACAAGCCAAAACCGCCGAATAAAAACCTATCTTGCCCGTCGCACTGGTATCCAAAAACAAACCTATGATAAATCCAAACACTATCCCAACATTCTTGCCTTCGAACAAAGCAATCATTACCGCAACCGGCACCAGAATCATCGGTTTAACATGATTCACACTGGGAACCAAATTCGGAATTCTTTCAATCACAAAAAAAACTAAAATTTCGATTGTATACGCCCAAAAACGTATATACTTATAAAGAGCGTTCATGATAACCTCCCGAAATGTAAAAGCATTTTATAAGGGCCGCGCCCCCGCGATATAGTGGGGGCACGGCGTTCCCCAAAATTCCAAATTTTATTTTTTTACTTGAGGCAAAAGCTCAGAAATTATGTTTCCTTTACCCTGAAAACCAGTTACAACAAAAACGTCAATAATATTTTTCACATCGTCAAAAGGCTCAATTATGGCATAAAACGATGAATCATACTCATCATTTTTTATTTCTTTAACCATTCCCACCGGTAAATCTCTCGGACAAATGCCACCAAGGCCCGATGTGACAACAATATCGTCCACCTGCATCTTGTTTTGTGCAGAAACATACATCATAGCCGTCCTGTTTTCGTTGGCCAAAGACTTCTTGCCAGCAATAACACCACTGTCTCCGGTAACTTTATCTATAACGCCAATTTTATACTCCGGGGATAAAATCGTTTTTACAATGCAAGAATGACTCTTAACCGAAGCCACCCTGCCAATCAAACCATTGTCCGTTATCACTGGGTCATTCACAGAAATTCCGTCGCTGGTTCCCTTGTCCAAAGTAAAGCCAAAAAATAAATCGTTCGGGTCTTTTGCAATTACCGAAGCCATTTTAAAAGTTAAAGACTCATTTTGCTTTTTAAAATTATAAAACTTTAAATACTGTGCATTTTCGCGTTTAACATCATAATAGTCCACCAAAATTGTCCGCATGCGTTTCAACTCTGATTTTAAATTTTGAATTTCCTGTTCGTAGTCCTCTGCAGATTTTTGGGTTTGAGGCACAACAGAAATCGCCGAGTCTGTTAAATCATCAGATACTTTCTGCATAGGAGTCGAAATAAAGTCTATCATATTCGGCAACGAATTTGCGCCAGGTACAAAAGTCAAAATAGAAACTCCGGCAACAATAAAAACACACGCTATAAAAATTTTAAAGCCATTACTCGTAAAAAATTTTTTCAAACTCAGCGCTCCTTTACAAAAAATAACTCAAAAGCACAAAAAATCGCTATCAAATAAGCGGAGACCTTTCAAAAACGATCCCCGCTCTAGCAAAAAGATAAATAAAATTATCATGAATTTTTGCGTCTGTAATAACTCCTCGGCAAAACCAATTCTAAGCGCTTACCCGTACCGTCCGCAACGCAATCCAATGGGCGTTCTGCCACGTGAACTACCATTTTCGTTTCATTTGAAACCAACTGGTCAAGTCCGCGAAGAAGCGCACCACCGCCCGTCAGCATGATTCCATGGTCAATTATATCTGCGGCAAGTTCCGGTGGAGTTTTTTCAAGGGTGCCCTTAATCGCGTCCACAATAGCATTTAAAGAATCATATAGCGCCTCTCGAACCTCTGCAGCCGTGATTTCTATATGTTTTGGCAACCCATCAACCAAATTTCGACCTTTAATGTCCATCGTGCCTTCATTTTCATATTCGAACGCTGACCCAATTTGAATTTTTATGTTTTCCGCGGTACGCTCGCCTATAAGTAAGTTATATTTTCTTTTGATGTACGCTACTATTGCTTCGTCAAATTTGTTGCCGGCAACCCTCACAGACTGCGATGTAACAATGTCTCCCAACGAAATTACCGCAATTTCAGAAGTTCCGCCGCCAATGTCCACAACCATGCTTCCCGTCGGCTCTGCCACCGGTAAACCCGCACCAATTGCCGCTGCCATCGGTTCTTGAATAAGTTCAACCTCTCTTGCGCCTGCCTGCCTTGTTGCATCTTCCACGGCTCTTTTTTCCACTTCGGTAACTCCTGCCGGTATACAAACTACAACTTTCGGACGTTTGCCAAAAATGCTGGTTTTTACAGTTTTTCTTATAAAATGCTTTAACATAGTCGCTGTAATGTCAAAATTTGCTATCACTCCATCTTTCAGTGGACTTACCGCCACTATAGAGCCCGGTGTTCTGCCAATCATGTCTTTTGCCTGAAGGCCCACCGCTAAAACTGTATCAGTATTCACATCCACAGCCACAACAGATGGCTCTCGTAAAATTATTCCCTTATTTTTCATAAATACCAAAGTATTTGCTGTACCTAAATCTATGCCTATGTCCCTAGAAAACATTCTGATTTTTTGCCCCTTTCGACCACAATACAATAATTTTTTTACATAGAAATGTTATTTTACAAGTATTATACTACACAAACCACATTTTTCTCAATAAAAAAATATATATTTCGAAATTATCTCCGAAATATATAAAAAAAATACATAGTTTACATATTTTTAATGTAAATTTAAATTCAAAGCGCCACCGGCACAGGTTGCATCGTGTACCTGTGCGGCAGTGCATCCCTCCTAAATCGCAAAGGTTGTACTCGATGCACTCAATTATTTTCCCGTTGACCCAAAACCTCCATTGCCTCGATCTGTTTTATTTAAGGCTTCACATTCAGAAAAAATCGCAGAAATCACCGGCATTATCACCATCTGCGCAATGCGTTCATTTTTTTCAATTGCATAATTTTCTTTGCCAAAATTTCGCAACCCTACGCAAATTTCACCTCTATAATCACTGTCCACAACGCCAACTCCATTTGACAACGAAATTCCATATTTAGTCGCCAGACCGCTTCTTGCAAAAATAAACGCCGCCATCTCATTATTAGGAAGCTCAACAGCTATTCCTGTCGGTATCAGCACTGACTCTCCCGCATTTAAATTAATTGGTTCTTCAATGCAAGCATACAAATCAAGTCCAGCTGAACCTTTTGTTGCTCGCGCTGGAATTATCGCATTTTCTTTGATTTTCATTAATTTTACTTTATTAGACTTAAAACTCAAAATTTTCACCTCTCCGACATTTTTAAACAAGCTTTAACATCATTTAACAAAATAAACTGTTTAATCCACAATTCTGCAAACTAAAACTATTTTACCGCCATTTTTATTTTTGCTATGGTTGTTGAAAAATTTCAATCTTTCAACTTTTTCAACCGAATTTTCCACAGCAACTAGTATTTTGACAACTTTTAAGCTTAAAATTTCAATTTTATCCTTAAATTATCATATATTTTTACTTTTTTACATCTTTTAAATCTGCTCAAAACCCGCCTACAATGCCGCCCTGCTTAGTAAAAAATTTACTAAGCGGCGAGTTTGATATAATTATCAAACTCGCCCAGGAACTCAAAAATGAGTTCCTGGGCGGCCACCAAACTAGCAGTCACTAGCGATTTCATTCTTTAATACAGAAAACGTTACAATATCACCTTGCGGATTAAACCCAGCCGTATTATCGACTTTACAACGTTCTACCTCACTCTTGCAATTTTCAATTTTCAGCTTTAAATCACTAATTTCGCTTTTTAGGTTAAAGTTTTCATTTTCTAAATTTTTGCATTTTATTTGAATTTGAGCATTTTCACCCACATATTTTTTCATTTGAGATTTAAGACTTTCAAACTTCTCTTGAGTCTTCATTACTTCATCGCAAAACTCTAATGAAGATAATACCGCTGCCATAGAAACAGAAAGTTTCGGGTTTTTCGTTAAAACTTCACTTAACTTTTCATCAACCTTTTCGCCAACCAAATGCATATAAGACTCACTATCTTCTGAAACCAAGATATAATCCGATCCACAAATATTTAACTTCACTCTAGATTTCTCCAAAATTAATCCCCCAAATTTATCTAAATTTTAAAACAGCTCAAAGTTACCGATAAAGCAAATATAAATAACTACGCACCATAAAAATTAAATGCCTAAGTATAAACTTATACAAAAACTAACGCTGAACCCTTTTCGCGTAAATTTGGTTCAGCGTTATGCTGGCCTGAAGTTATAAAAAATTTGAAACTAATCCGTAAAATTGCTCTCAGGCCTTTCTGATGCAAGCAACCAACAGGAACCTGGAAAATAAAAATGCAAGCACAAGCTAAAAATAATTATTACTTAATCTTTAAAATGTGCGAATTACCTCCGGACACTACTTGGTCTTGGTAGTTATAAGGGACTTGAGAGAAACCAGCAGTAATGCGGGCTCAAGCCACTTACAATGTTTACCGAATCTTGCATTCGCCTTAAATTGATAATTTTTATACTTATTATTGTACCAAAGGCGATAAAAAAATTCAATATAAATTTTCATGTCATCTTAAAAATTTTTAAGGTGGCAATTTTGTTTTTTACAGGAGGAAAACCATGCAAATATTTTTGTTAATAGTAATTTTCATTTTAATTGTAATCAATTTGAAACAAGCGGACGAATTAAGAGACCTCGAAAGAAAAACTTTGGATGATTCGCAGTGGTGCACTGCCGGTGGCAGAGGACGCAGCGCTGACGAACAGGAAGAAATAACGAACAATGCGAAGCG
>FR883882.1 GCA_000435275.1 Clostridium sp. CAG:557 | reverse complement strand
CCATGCTCAATTGGCTGCTCACGTCGCCCTTCGAAACTTTTAACGTAATATTTCTTGCATTCTGCGTTATTGACGACGAAAGCGTCTCTTCTGCACCCCGGGCACGCGTGATTTCTTCAGTAATTATGCTAGAAAGTTCACCATCAGCAGCCTTAAACTCCTGCGTAACCTTTTTTTCAGTATCGACAATCTCGCTGTTAATCGCAAACCTAGTCTCGCTATTGACTTTGTCGACGTACTGTCGCTGAATATCTCCATATTTTGGATTTGCATTGCCCAATGTGACTTTGTTGTATCGGCAAGACAGTGAATCAAACTCATAGCCGATGACTTTTGTCACTAAATCAATGTTTAATTTTTCATGATGCACACTGACTGAATCGCCAAGATAGACGGTTTCTAAAATAGAAAAATCCTTATACTCCTCGGTATCCTGAAGTGGCACAAACTCAACCGTAGCAGTAACTTGAGGTTTATCGACGCCGTTTTCAAATTCTTGGTTCGCCGCGTTTCGAAGTGCATTTAAAGCTTCCGTTTCACTCATTTTTTCATCTATTTTTATGTCAGAATAATGGATTCGAGTG
>FR883881.1 GCA_000435275.1 Clostridium sp. CAG:557 | reverse complement strand
AAAAAGCTTTTCTGTCATTCTCTGAAAATAGATTGTTATTGAAGATATAGTCCCATTCATCTAAAATAAAACTTTCCTTAGTTTCATTATATACTTGGTCAAAAAAACTATTATATTTAAATTTTCATTTTTATTGAAAAATCTTGATGCTTTTTAGCTGGCGTATCAGTTCCAGTTATGTGGGTCTTACGTAATCGAGAGAAATAGTTCATAAAACTGCAAGTATTGTCTACTGAGTAGTAACTGATTAACAACAGACAACAATGATCTTAACCATCGTGGATAGCATGCAACCATTAAATTCGCATCTTGCCCCCACCTGGTGAGAAAGATCTAGACTAGGAAATAGTGTGCTTTTGTTTTCTGTGGATTTGTCAGTTTCTGTTCAAAATTCAGTTTTCTCCTGTTTTTTACTGAAAATTTATAGCATTTCTATGTTTAAATGCAATAGGTTTAGTGAGCTCAGTATTTTCAAAAAAGTGGAGATGAGCAAAACGTAAAGCTACAAACAGACATTTATACGTAAAAGTGTGCACTTATGCTCTGGCAATAGATAAATGGGGTTTATTTTATAATTGAGAATTTTTAGCTTGTTTCTATTTTAAAAACTTTTTTAGTCCTGTCCTTAAATCAACTGTTGGAGTATAATTTAATAATTTTTTGGCTTTTTCAATGTTTGCCAAAGAATGCTTTACATCTCCCTTTCTTTTATAGGTTTTGCAGAACTTCCTATCAGTTCGTTTAACAAATTTACTAAATGATTTAACGAAGTTTGATTATTTAGTACTTCAGGTAGTCCTGACCAAGAGCAACAATATGCTAATAAATTTGCATTGACTACATTTTCAACATATGTAAAATCCCCCGATGTTTTACCATTTCCATATATTACAGGATTTTTCCCTTTTAAAATCATGTTGATGAATTGAGGAATAACTGCAGAATAATGTGAATCTGTTCTTTGATTAGGCCCCAAAACATTGAAATATCTTAAAGAAATAATTTCTAAACCATAAGAGTAAAAAAACTAATTCCATAGTATTCTTGAGCTATCTAGAAAATTGAGGAAAATACTCATTTTATTATCTTTTTTATTTTTTGAAATTTCCAAATTTCTTACTATACATTCTAGTTACCTACTCACCTCACAGTTCATTTGCTTTAGTTAATATACACTTATGGGCATATCCGAGTATAAGTAACTTTGTTTTTTCAATAGAAAGGTTAATTGAAACTGCTTCTAAAGAATCTGTTTTAAAAGGGACTTTAGCAAATGCTTTAAATGCATCAATCATAGATTTACAAAATTTTTTGACTGTTAACTCTGTGGATGAAAGTAAAGCTGCTTTAGAACGTTGGTTATTAAAGTCAAAACACTTTAATAATGAAACTTTGGCATTTTTAAAAAATGAGATAATAAATACTTTAAAGGTAGATAATCATTTAAGACATACAGAAGAGAATAAAGGTAGAAAAGCAGGTAAAGATTCCTGGGGAACAGGAGGACAATATGCAGGAGGAACTGTTGGAGCTTTAGCTGCGGGAGGTTATGCGGCTTACGGTTTAGCAGCAAAATCAACACTTGCGCTAACTCTCAAAGTTGCAGCAAGCATCGGTGGGCCGGCTGTTATTGGAGCAGTAGGAGGCGCGTTAGTAATAGGTAAAGTGTGTTCCTATATTGGAGGAGCAGTTGGCGCAGTTAATAGACGAAAAGTTGCTGAAGAAAAAATTGCGCAAAAAGCTAAAGAATATTTAAAAACTTCTAAAGAATTTGAAATAAAAACAGATGTATATGCAGATACAATAGAGCAAGTTTTTGATAAAATAACTTTAAGTGAATGGAAGAATAATGATATTTTATTAGCTAGACTGAATTTTGACTCATTATATCACGAAACCTATACAGAATTTAGAAAAGAAGGTTTTTATTATGATAAAGAAACTATAGCGTCAAAATTCAAGAAAGTATCAGAAAGACTAATTAAATTAATGAAAGATTATAATATAGGAAAGGATCTATAATCATGTTTAAAAAAATATTATCCGTAATTTTAATTTTTATTTTATTCATGTTTCCTATGCAAAAGTGTGTAATCGGTGCGTCTTGCGATGATAAAAATGAGCAAGGCAACTATGCAGATTATTATTGCGCTTACGAAGAAGGAAAACGATTATTATCTAAAGAAAATAAAGACTATGTAGAGATGAAAAATATAGGTGAAAACGCGGATGAATCTTTGTATTTCTTCAGTTACCGTGCTCTTGATAAAATATTAAATAAATTTAAAATATACTCAGAGAAGGAAATAGAAAATCCGTTACCTTTAGTCGTAAACTGTAAGTCTAATTCAGCACTTTTCGTGGATATGTTATTAATACTTTTAGCAAAGACAGCAGGTGCAACAATAGGAATAGGCCTAACACTATTAGCAAATGCTTTAGGGACCTTTCGATATATTCCTAATATAGATCGCCGTATTGAACGCATTCCAGGAATGAAAAAAATATTTAACAAAATTCCTAATATGGTTAAGAATATTCCTGTTAACAAATTTATGGTTCTTTTAGGTGGGCTAAGTGGAGCTGCAGCAGACACCTCTTCTGGCGATTCAAATACTGATATTGATATGGAGATAAATGAAGAATTTTTAAAGAACAAACTGGAACTCAAAAAAGATATTAATGATAATATTTATGCATTAAAAAGTTTGTTGGCTCAAATTTCTGATAATGAGCATTATAAAAATGATTTTGTATTTTTTAATTTTTCACCATCAACTGTTTTTGCAGAGTTTAATAAGGCCGATTTAAGTTATAGTGAAGAAGAAAAAGATTCATTTAATAAAACTTTTGAAAAAATTAAGCAAGAGTTAAATACATTGCTGAATGGTAAAGAAGTTTAATTTTATTAATAAAATATAGTATATTTGTTCGATTATAGTCCATATATACAATAACAAAAATAAAATGCACAGTAATTATATACTTTGGACAAAAATAGAAATTTTGCTTTTTTAGAAATAAAACTCAATTTTTTTATTCTATAAAATTGACTACCAGGTTTTAATTTTATTGCATTTATTGCAACAGAATGGAGAGCTGTTATGAAAAAGATTCTTTCAATTGTGATGTCGTCAGTAATTTTATTCAATGGTACAGAAGTTTCTTTTGCAGAAAATATTACAAACGGCAATGGTAAAACTACAACAAGCCAAGAAACAGCAGAATATTATGCACGAAAATCTATTGCGTCAGGAGAAAAAGACTACGCTATTTTAGAAAATTTAGGAGACTCAGGTAATATAACATCATTTGTATTTGGTTTTAATGCATTAAGTAAAATAATTCCTTTGATGAAAGAGCGATTTTGGAAACCAGTAGAAGAAATTGAAACAAGCTTAGATAAATAAAAAAAAGACAGTGAAACTACTTTAAAAGATAAGTTAAATTCTTTTTTGGGAATTACTGCGTTTACTGTACTCGGTAGCTCAATTGGGTATAGTCTTATATGTTTGTATCAAAAGTGGTCAGACACTATAACTTTTAACACCAATAAATCAAAAGTTGAAAAAACTTTATTAAAAGATCAGCAAAGTATTCTCTTGGAGAATGCGACGCCGGATGAAAATTTTTTATTAAAAGAATTGCAAAGTGTTTCCTTGAAAAAAAATATATCCAGAAAATCTAAAAAAGATAATAAAAAAATTTTTAACGTTATAAAGATGTTTTCTGCAATTATTGGTGCATTTTTGGGATTTACATACAAATTAGGTTTAATTAAGGGACGTAGATTTGAAAATGAGAATAATCTTTTTGATTTAGAGGAAAAATTGTTGTATGCCAATAAAGCAAAACAAGCCCGCCTCGAAGAGTTAAAAATGTTACTCAAACAGGTAAAAGACATGATTGCACCTTCAAATTGTAATTTTTTTGAAAAAAGTATTTCATCCTTTGATTGTATCGTCTATTGGTTTGAAAAAATGCAACATAGCAACGTATACTTTGAAGTTTTTTTTAATAGATCAGATTATACCGAGCAGAAAAAGCTGAGTTAAAAGAAAAATTTAATAAATTAGTCACCGACTTGGAAAATTTGATAAATTGTGAAAGGAAAAAAGAGGATATATAATGAATTGTAAAAAAATGATAACAACATTAACAAGTTTGTTTATTTGCATTAATTCTATTAACTTTACAACATTTGCCGAAATTGATTTAACCCATACTTTTGTAGAAGAACGGGGCTTACAAGAAAACACATGGATAAATTTAAACTGTAAATCAAGTTCTCCAGCTTGTAAAAAATATTTGATTAGATATGAAGACGCTGAAAAACTTGAAAAAATCTTAAAAGAATTAATAAAAGAAAATAAGACAAACGACGATTTGATAAAGATATTACAAAAATCTGGAATTTTAATAATTAGTTTAGTTGGTATTGGAACAGGATTTTATTTGGCCCCATGGACAACTTTTGCAATTACAAGC
>FR883880.1 GCA_000435275.1 Clostridium sp. CAG:557 | reverse complement strand
TTAAACCGATACGTCAACGTAACAATCGAGGATTTGGAAGCTGTACCGAAAGAGCGAAAAATCAACAACAAAAACCTGGAATCTGACATAGCACTTACTGCAGCAGACGTTTGGGCAGCTGAAATTAACCACAGCCACACGCCTCAAGAAATAAACGCAGCAACTGCAGAACAAGGCATGAAAGCGGACTTAGCGGTTCAAGGTGTCAAGCTGAATGGCAGTTTAATTATACCCGATGCTGAAAATGTTGTAGATATCGAAGTTTCCGAACTTGGCGGAGCAACAGCTGAGCAAGGCGCGAAGGCAGATTCAGCGCTTCAGGGCGTCAAGGTAAACGGCACGTTGCTTGAGGCAGATAGCCAAAACATTGTCGATGTAATCGTCAGTGGCGGTGGTGGAAGTTCGTCTGTGACTTATACAGCAGAAATTGGCACAAATTGGGTAGCCGCAGAGACTGGCGAGTATACTCAAACCGTTGTGGTGAACGGAATCCTGGCCACCGACAACCCAATTGTTGACGTGGTTCTGGACACCGCAAAAAATACAGCTTTAAGCCAGTTAGAAGCTTGGAGCCTTATTTCTAAAATCGAAACTTCTAACGGCAGCATAACTGTGACCTGCCTTGAAGAAGCGCCAACTACAGCGATTCTGATTCAGATAAAGGTGGTGAGGTAGATGGGAAATGCGATTATATCAAGAAGAGAACAGCGTGAACTAAAGAAAACCAAAGAGAATTACGATTTCGAAGAAAAATTATTGCCGGAAGAATTGAAGAGTTGTACAACTAAATACACCTGTTTCTTACCAAACGGAGATGTTTTAATAAGCGGTTATGGCGAGGATATTGGAGTTTGGCACTTTGAAAAAGAGACCCTTTCCTTTTATAAATTATATAACGAAGGCTATTGGTCAACATTTCAACTTTTGGCAAATGGCGACTGTCTAATCGTAAATAAAAGTGACTCCGAGATAACGGGAATCCTATTTTATAATAGTTCAGAAAAGTCTATTACGAAAATTTATGATGAGGGCTATAAATGGGAATATTTCTATGAGTTAAGTAATGGAGATGTCTTAATCAGCAATTCCGCTTCTTCTGTAACGGGTATATATGTATTTAACCATTCGACAAAGTTGATAACAAAAGCATATGAAAGTGGATATAATTGGAGATACTTTTCTGAATTGTCTGACGGAAACTGTTTGATTAGTTCCAG
>FR883879.1 GCA_000435275.1 Clostridium sp. CAG:557 | reverse complement strand
TTGCAAAATATTACTCAAAACAGCAAGATGGCAAGTATTACAAAGGCTTTATTGTTCGAGAAATTATTACCGAAAAAGAGATACAACAAGCTAACAAGTCAGTATTTGATGATTTGCCATTTTAGGGGGAAGTTTTATGACATCAGATAATAAAAAATCATATTATGCTGTGATTCCGGCGACTGTGAGGTATGACAACAGTGTTGTTCCGGGTGCCAAGCTTCTTTACGGTGAAATAACGGCATTGTGTAACGAAAAAGGCTATTGTTGGGCGACGAACGACTATTTCAGTCGCCTTTATTCTGTCAGCAAAAGGACAATTTCCACCTGGATTAAATCACTTTGTGATGCTGGATATATTTCAGCAGAGTTTGTTCTAGATAATGAGAGCAAAAAAGTTAAAGTGAGGTGTCTGAAGGTAGAAGCAAATTTCGATACCCACCTGATGAAAACTTCCATACCCTCACGAAGTAAACTTCGCGAACCCCATGAAGAAAACTTCGCAGAGAATAATACAATTAATAATATATATACGTCGCAGATTTTTGAGGGGCCAAAAATCAACGTCAACAACGTTAAAAAGAAAAAAGTTTTTGAGGCTGATAGTGACCAGTTTGTTATGGATAAGAACACTCATAAAGTGAAGTTGAGATGCCTGAAGGTGGTGGAAGAAAATTTCGTGACCCTCACGAAGGAAAGTTCCAGACCCTCACGAAGTAAACTTCACGAACCCCATGAAGAAAACTTCGCAGAG
>FR883878.1 GCA_000435275.1 Clostridium sp. CAG:557 | reverse complement strand
ATACCTCCATATATATAAAGAGTCTTTTGACCTCAATTTTTATAAGCATTTTTTTAATTTTTTGAAAAAATTTTTTCGACAAAACTTTTAAATATTTTTTTTCAAAGTTTTTATGAGCTTATTAAATCGCTGGCATATTGCAGGCTGTGTTACTTTGTATTGTTTGGAAAGTTCAGCTTGGGTTTTGCGCTCTTTAACTATGTAGCTGATAAAAATTTGGTCTTCAATAGATATCCCTTTTACAGCTTCATATAGTTTTTGATTCTCAATCAGTTCAATCCAGCCAAGCAAAGTTTTTTCTTCCAAATGCTTGTCCAAGTTTTCATCAACAGAAAATTGGTCGTATAAAATTTCGTCAAGGGGCGTCTCGTGTTCATTTATTTTTGATTGTTTAATGTTGTCCTTAGCGTATTTTATACCACTGCACGCGCGTAACTTCCCGCCTCTTTTATATTTGGAGGTCTTAGAAGTTAACAAATTCCATGTAAAAACCTTATTTACGGGCTTTTTATTCGTGAATATCCCTTGATTTGGCCTTTATAAAGCCATTTTTGGAATTTTAGAGTTTTTCTTTAAATCGCTCCATGCAATTTAAATAATACCCATTTGTTTCCAACTAACCTGTCACTACCCGTTGTTGTTTGCTGTTGATATGAAGCCAATTATAGCAATTTTTATTTTGTAAATAAACGTAAAAAAGCACTGCGCAAAAATTTTACGCAATGCTTCTAATTTATTAATTTTCTTTTAAAAAATGACAATATTTGTTAATGCTCTTTTCTTTCTTCTGCAAACTTTTTCGCGACTTCAAATGCCATTTCAAGTAACGCCACAAGATTTTTTCGCGTTGTTTTATCCACCAAATCTCCTTTGTACAAAAGTCCACGGGTTCTCATTATTGTCTTAATAAATTCACATAGAAGCTCATCTATTTCGATCAATTTCGATTTAAATTTTCTGTCCAGTCTTAAAATGTAATTCGGTGTGCTATTTAATGCTACACAGATATCTAAAAAAGTTAAAAAATCCGGCTCACGCCGACCTTGTTCGTATATACTAATTGTTGATGGTGAAACATTTATTACTTTTGCAAGCTCTGACTGTGACAAACCGCTTTTTATCCGTAACATTTTTAACCTGACCGTAAAAAACAGCAAATCTTTATCAGATAAATCCTTCACTGTTAGCTTCAGCTGTCGTTCTGATTTATTTTCTTCTACAGAAATTAAATAGTCAGAATTGCCAATAAGCCAGTTGAATGTGCTTAGTCTTATAAATTGCTTTGTTATCTTTTCAAAATTCAAATGGATTATCTCGTTAAATAAATTATTTGTTCTGATTTTTAAAAAATCGGTCAATACTAAACATAACCTTATGTGCGGATATTCATATTTTATTTCTTTAAGACACTTTACACAAAGCCTGTCAAAGTTACTCTCTAAGCAAACATAAAATTCTGAGGCACTAAAATCTATTATTAATTTCTTTATTTCTCTTTTTAAATTTGGTTTTAACTTTTCAATGTCAATTAGATTTTTATTAGAAGCAAAGCAACAAACTTTCTTTTCCATTATACTACCTCTCAATTTAAGGTTATATTTATAGTATCATAAATGGTTATATTTTGTAAACAATTATAATGTTAAAATTTGTTATATAAATAATAGCTAAAGAGGTGTCATAATGTTCGAAGTAGATAATGAATTTAAAAATGCCAATGTTCCTAGAACTATTCGTTTTACGGAAACTTTATTTGATGAATTAAATAAAATTGCTTCAGAAAACGGCGTCTCTTTCAACTTACTCGTTCTTCAGTGCTGTAAGTATGCAATGGAAAATATAAAGCCAAATAATAAAAAGTAACAATTTTAAAATCTCATAATCAGGCTATATGAAACAGGAAAAATAGAATGGACAGCTCTAACATCAATTTTTTTTATGTACAAGTGTTGATTACCTTCTTGGGCTAACCGATAATCCAAAACTTTATAAAAAAAAGCGTCTCTATCTGTTGGAGATGCTATTTTTATATAAAAATATTTTAATGGTAATAATAAATAAAATTTAATTAATGCTACTACTTTAGCAACGCTTAAATTTAGCTTAGACTTTTTACGCAAAATAAATTATATGTTGCTTTGCAATTTGGTTTATTATGGGGAAATTTGGGAGTAACTTGTTTTTTTAGAAAAATATGTTATAATTATTTCAAATAAATTTTTAAGGAGAAATTATTATGAAAAAAATAGTTGCCACAACTCTTGCTTTAAGCATAGTCGTGTCTGCACTCAGTTTAACATCGTACGCGTGGGCCCCAACGGATTTTGAAGACTCTAAGTGCATCGATGTTAGTGATTTAAATGAAAAACGTTACATATCTAAATACGGTAAAATTTGTGGTTGTACAGACTGCGGTTTTGACGTTCTGACATACGAAAAGTTTGAAAATTATTTAAACGATGTCGAAAAAAATTCAAATGAGTTAACAAAAAATCATCAATATCTTCAAAATAAAATTAAACAAGAAAATATTTATTCAACATTGAAACATATCTCTGCTGCTATTGAAGAACAAAGGTATATTGGTAAAAATTTTATTTTAGTTTCAAAGAATAATAATCCGAATGAACAAGATTCTTTTGCACAATTCGCAAAAGCAGACGGAATAACTTTTGATGAAAAAATGTGCGATGCATTTTATTTCAACAAAATAAATGAAGAAAAAATAAAGCCTCTTTTAACTAAAGTAGAAAACAATTTAAAGTTTTATGATACAGAAAAACTGAAGAACAAACATGGTTGGACGTATTACATTGAAAACGGAATATTTTATTCGCTTATAGCAGCCGGCACGACAATGATAATTTCTGCAGTTGTGACTATGGTTTATCAATCTATAAATTATTTAAAACAAAAAAACATTCATAACAAAAAAGCCGGCGAATTATTTCAAATGATTAAACAACTGCCAAATACAAGACAAGAATTTTATAAAAAAAAACTAACTAAGCATTTAAATAATGGCGATGAATTAACGAAAAAAAATTTGAAAAAGCTTCCAGATGAAGTTGTTGATACGTTTTTAACAGAAATTAAATCTGAAAAGGTGATAAGTAATGATTAAAAAATTGCTAGCAATAAACTTAATTTTTTCAATACTAGCGTCCAGTAGCACAACAATATATGCTTGGGCTCCAATGGATTTTGATAATCCTAAATGTATTGATATTCGTAAATTAGGAAAAAGTACAGATTATATATCAATTCAAGAAAAAGTCTGTAAGTGTAAAAAATGCAGCATTGACGCTTTCACATACGGTGCACTAAAACAATATGTAGAAGACCAAAAAAAGCACATTGAAAATTTAGATACTATGATAAAGTTAAATAATCAAACAGCTATAGACTATCAAACTAAAATGCATGGAGTTTTTAATATTGTATTATTACCACATGCTTTATATGGGCTTTTAACCAAAATTCCTGTACCTGAAGTTCCAATTGCAATCGCTTTAATTACATCCGCTAGTGGAACTTTCTTCGGGCTTTATTTTTGGTATAAAAAACATGAATCTGAAGCACTAGTTTTTGAAAATAAAATGCAGCAAGAAAATATTTATTCTACTTTAAAACACATTTCTACTGCTATTGAAGAACAACGATACATTGGTAGAAATTTTGTCTTAGTTTCAAAAAATAATGACCCTAATAAACAAGATGCTTTTGCACAGTTTGCATACAAAGATGGAATATCTTATAATGAAAGTAAATTTAATGACGAATACTTTTATGATATTAATGAAAACATGATTAAGCCTCTTTTAATAAAAATAGAAAACGGTGTTTTTCGTACTTATGAAGTTGAAGAGTATAATACAAAACTTAGGGACTTCATGAAAAAAGCTTATTATATTACTGTTCCAGCTGCAGTTTTGATGGGTTCATATAATCTTTGTAAGTTTGCAGGACCTGAAATTATCGAATTTATAAAAACAAGCAAAGCAACTGCAGCAATATTGGACTTTGCCAAAAAGCACAAACTTAACTTGCAAAGTGTAAAAGATATTTTTATTTTAGTACTGCAATTCACAGAAAATTCTGATTCAGAATTTCTGAAAGTTATTAACAGCGGGGCTAAAACTTTTACTTTAGCAACTGACATAATAGAAAAAACAGATAAATCAACTCAAACCAACACTAATAAAAACATAAAAATGAAATCCGCCTTTGATACTAGCTCTAATACTCAACAACAAATTACTAGAGAACTATAAAACAACAACGAGCTCAAAAAATTGAGCTTATTTTTTTAGTTTAACTTATTCAATAAATCAAAAACATAATTGCTCCTGCGCGAGAGTAAAAATCATGTTAGCACACTGCCAACGTATGGTATATCCGATTTCAAATTAAAACATGCAGGCAAGTCAAGTAGTTTATAGGCCACTGCGATAACTATGCCTAAAACTATGCTAAGGGCCATTTGCCAACAGAAATATTGATTGAGATATGTAATAATCGCTTCAATCAGAATTGCAAACGAAGTTATTTCAACGGTTT
>FR883877.1 GCA_000435275.1 Clostridium sp. CAG:557 | reverse complement strand
AAAAATCAAGGGAGGTGGAAAAATTGAAGCGAAAACTCGATAAGTCAAAAGAGTTTGCGAGCATAAAGGCTGCGGAGATACGGCTGAAATCAAAATTTGATTGGAAACCACTTCGAAACTATTGCACCTCTCATGAGCTAGAAATGCCTAAAATTTTCGACGCAAATTACGGCAGTGTTCGAACCTATCCGGCTGAAGCTTGGCAAGCAATTTATGGCGTCGACTTAAAAGAGTTGTTTTAGATTCTGCGTTTAATTTGAAAAACTGGAGGGGCCCACGAAAAGGTGGTAGTCCGCTAGCCAGCGTAAAAACGGTGAGTTAGGGGGCAAGGACGTGCCTTTTCGGGGAGAGGACGAACCCCGAAATGACCGAGCTTTTGCACGTAAAGGCAAAACAAAAAAATGAAGGGAGTGAGAACGATGCGCATAGAAATCAGGAATGACAGCGTGCTTCTGGATGGCTATGTGAATGCGATTGCTAGAGACTCGCGGCCAATGCTTGATGAGAACGGCGAAAAATTCGTTGAGGAGGACGAACCCCGAAATGACCGAGCTTTTGCACGTAAGGGCAAAACGAAAAAATGAAGGGAGTGAGGACGATGCGGATAGAAATCAGGAATGACAGCGTGCTTTGAGCCATCGAGAGTTTTGGGGTCGACAAAGCAAGGAAACGTGGAACTTTTTGAGGATAATATTGGGCTTCGGGCAATTTGCAAAATAACGGACAGCGTTTTGTGCCTTTTAAACCACGAGCCATCGAGAGTTTTAGGGTCGACAAAGCAAGGAAATATGGAGCTTTTTGAGGATAACATCGGACTTCGGGCGATTTGTAAAATAACGGACAGCGAAGTAATTGAAAAAGCTAAAACCGGAGAGCCATCGAGAGTTTTGGGGTCGACAAAGCAAGGAAATGTGGAGCTTTTTGAGGATAATATCGGGCTTCGGGCGATTTGCAAAATAACGGACGGTGAAGTAATCGAAAAGGCTAAAAACGGTAAACTTCGAGGTTGGAGTTTTGG
>FR883876.1 GCA_000435275.1 Clostridium sp. CAG:557 | reverse complement strand
GGATGGAAGATGGCTCCGGAAGTTTGGCAAAAGCTACAATGCCAGTAACATTTGTTGGCACAGAAAAAAAAGAAGATGGCGCAAGCACAAATGCCCGAGTTTTCGCGATGAAAGCGGATTTGCAGACCTCGTGGGGTAAGCTTCAACAGGCAGATAGTTTGGTTGGCGAAAACCCAACAAATCAGAAAATATATTTTGGCTTCGACAAAAAAGATGACAAACCGTTAGAGTTTTGGATTGCTGGCCGCGAAGACAAAGCTAATGACGGAGAAATCTCTGCAACCGGCGAATTTATGACGCTTTATCAGGCAAAATCGGTCGAAACAAAACAGTTTAACGTATCTACAAGTGGCTACAAAGAAAGTCCAACCGTGGCGCTGCAAGATGGGCAGTCCATAACTTACACCGGCAGTTCAGCGGTGTATTCGGGCACCGTGACCTATCAAAACTTAGAAGGAACCGATTTAGAACTTCCGAAAAATAATCCTACTTACCAATACAGCACAGACGGTGGTTCAACCTGGACGGATGGAATGCCAACAAACGCCGGGACATACAAAATTAGAGCAAAAGTTGCCGCAAATGACAATTATGAATCTGCAACAAGCGCTCCGGTCACATTTATTATTGATAAAAAATCGATAACGCCCCAAATTACCGCTGAAAACAAAGACTACGATGGAAATAGTGAGGCAACGGTTACGGTTGAGTTTGACAGCTTGGTAGCTGGAGAGACTTTGGAAAAAAATGTGGATTATACAATAGATTCAGCTACATTTGACAATACCAATGCAGGAAATGGAAAAACTGTAACCGCAACGATTTCTTTAACAGAGTCCGCCAAAGCAAAAAATTATCAATTAAGTTCAAAACAAGCAACAACAGCGGACATAGACCCCAAAAAAATCACAGTTAAGGCAGAGGATAAATGGAAATATTTTGGCAACGATGATCCGGAATTAACCTACACTGCTGAGGGATTAATCGGGACAGAAAAATTAGAAGGTCAGCTAGAGCGCGCTCCAGGTAGCGAAGTCGGGACTTACGAAATCAAGCAAGGAACCCTGACAAACGATAACAATCCGAATTATAACATTGAGTTTACTCCGGGAACGTTCACGATCAAAGTTGACAAATCAGGCTGGGGCACACCCGAAGAACACGAAGAAATTACGCACTATGTCGATGCAGAAGGGATGACAAGTGTTGAGGTCACCGAAAATGGAATAATTTGGTTGAGAGAGGAGTCTTATGACTCGAATTTAGGTCGAAATACCGCAGCGTGGTACGGACTGGATAATA
>FR883875.1 GCA_000435275.1 Clostridium sp. CAG:557 | reverse complement strand
AATTACATTTTCGATTTATTTGATAAATTTAATTGCCTGTTGAAAAATTTCTAAAATTGATATAAAATTCATCTGAACATAATAATTATTAATTTTTACGGAGCAAAATTATGAATACAAAAACAAAATCAGAATTGCAAGTAGTGACATCTGCAAAAAATCTGTGCAGCTACGTCTTAATTGCAACCAACAAATCGCCCAAAACCTTTCGTTTTACGCTTGTTTCTCGCTTACAAAATCTTACATTAGATATAATAGAAAACGTCTATAGAGCAAATGAAATCTTTGTTCAAAGCAAAAATTTACAAAATATGCAAAAACGCTTAGAATTTCAACATTCCGCGCTAACAGACATTAAAATTTTAGCGTATATGGCCCTACTCGCACGTGAACAGGGTTGCATTTTACCTAAGCAGTATGAACAGATTTCTAAATTAGCTAGCGATTGCCAATATTTACTTGGTGCATGGATAAAAAGTGATAAAAGATACTTCTAAAAAAGCAAAAAAATTTCCGATATCATTATGATACCGGAAAAATTATTTTATTAATCAGATTTTTTCTTATTTATTTTCGAATTCAGCATTAAACCAAGTGCTAATGTCATTATCAGTCCTAAACCAGAGACTGCAAAATATGTAACTTCGTCGCCGGTTTTTG
>FR883874.1:214-661 GCA_000435275.1 Clostridium sp. CAG:557 | reverse complement strand
ACTTGAAACTTGACTACGGAAGTTTAGCCGAGGAAGAAATCTTAGAATTGGCAGCATTTTTGCAAGCTGCAATACGTTTTATTTGCGATTACACCGGGCTTTCTGAGGCTGACCTTGATGAGCATGAAACTTTTATAATCGCAGTTTTTGTGCTGGTGCAAGATATGTACGATAATCGCAGTTTTTACGTTGATAAAAGTCACTTAAACCACGTGGTTGAGACGATTCTGGGTATGCATTCGGTGAATTTATTGTAAGAGGCGGCTTATGGTAATCAATCCAGGAAACTTCGATAAGAAAATTGCGGTGATAAAATTTGAGTCGCGCAAAGACTCTGACGGTTTTGAGAAAAAATCCGAGGTTGTTGTTTTGCTGACGTGGGCACAGGTTACAAACATCAGTGGTACTGAAATTTTGCGCTCCAACTCAGACTTTTCAGAAGTTAAA
>FR883874.1:0-153 GCA_000435275.1 Clostridium sp. CAG:557 | reverse complement strand
AATAAAGATATGTTCATAAAATTCGCTGGAAATGACTATAACATCGTGTATATAAACGATTATGGCTACGATAAAAAGTACACTGAAATTATCGCGGAGCTGGTTAGAAAATGAAAACTTTTTCTCTTGCAAAAAGTTTTCAAACTTTCAAAA
>FR883873.1 GCA_000435275.1 Clostridium sp. CAG:557 | reverse complement strand
CACTGTGCTGGCGAATCTCGACCGTGTTATATTTCTGATTCCATTTTTGGGCGCTTGACATCGCGTTATAACGGTCAAATCCGATGGCTCTCACAGTAACGCCGTATTTTTCTTCAATGGAAAATACAAAGTCCTCTACGACGCCGTAATCGATCGTTTTATTGCCGCAAGCAATGCACTTGCTACCCGCTACAAAGCGGCGATAATCAAGCTTTTCAAACTTATTTTTTTCATCGATTCGCCCTTCCGGAATGAAGCAAACCACGTCAGCCAAGATTTTCCCGTCCTCTTCAGCGCAAATCGCGACCGCTGTGTTGTCATTTGACATCGATAAATCCACGCCAACATAGACTTCTCGCCCGGCCCAATCGATTTTGTTGACCCGACAACGCTGCAAATCTTTGATATCGATAAAACTTTCCGTTCCTGCGCCTTGATAGATGATATTGCAATGTTTTGTCAGAAAATTTTCTCGTGCGGATTCAATAGAAATGGCTCTAGCCCGCTTTTTGAACAGGTCATCCCAAATTTCTGAAATCTCCAAGGCAACCGGATTTGCGTGTTTTAGAATCGTGTCGTCGAACGACCAATTGTCAGTATTCTCCGGCTCGTAAAGTAGGGAAAAGACCGTCTCATCGTTCTGCGTGCCATCCAAAATTCTCTTAGCATAATTGACTTCGTCCTCAAACGGATTGTTAGCCGTTGGATATTTCGTTGAAATTATGCACCCCAGCTTATTCAAAATATTTAGCTGCCCAGAGCGCATAGCTTCAATTGCGTAAGAGTTCGGTAACGTTCCAACTTCATCGGCTAAAAAGACATTTGGCAGTTTGCCATCCATCCTAGAATTGCTGTAATTTAATGGAATATATCGGTTTTCGTTTGGGATAAATTCAATATAA
>FR883872.1 GCA_000435275.1 Clostridium sp. CAG:557 | reverse complement strand
GGCGACGTGAGCAGCCAATTGAGCATGGAAAACGACCAAATTTCAATTTCGAGCAATCGAATTTCGATTTCATCAACGTATTTTACGCTTAGCAGCAGTGGAAAAATAACCTGCACAAGTGCCGATATTTCCGGGACACTCGAGACTGGCGGCACTTACGGATACGTAAAATTAAGCAATGGCCGATTAATTGGCGGAAACAGTTCCGGCGAATCGGGGTACATTTCGTTTAACCATCAGGTTGATGGAAGCCCTGGGCCACGGATTGCGGGGGCAAATGGACTTGTGATTGCAACGTCCAAACTTGGTGTTGCTGATTATTTAGGCCCAGGTGCAAGTGGAACATATTATCAAGGGCAATCCGCGCCCCAAACGTTTGTCACAAATATTTCTGACAACGGAGACGGTACAATTTCTTGGACCACAAAGACAATCACGTTCACAAAAGGCTTGATGACAACGAGTCTGTAGAGGAGGTTTTGTTTTGAACATACCAATCGAGCACGCATTAAACATTATTCAGACTGAAATTGAAGAATTTATTTATCAAAAAATGCAGGAGAGTCGGCTTTCTGCGGGACTTATGGAGAAAATTTTAGAAGGCGTATTATGCCAAATTAGAAAATTAAAAACTCGGGATTTAGAAAAATTTATTTTAGAAATGAATAAAAAAATGCCTGAAGTTTTTGAGGAAAAAATTGAAAAACAAACGGTAAAAAGTGATGACTTGGGAGTGAAGAAAGATGGAAGTTTATAAGGCAAAACGCAATGGAACAGCGATTTTTCTTAATCCGGATAAGTT
>FR883871.1 GCA_000435275.1 Clostridium sp. CAG:557 | reverse complement strand
AAATTTGCCTTGATTAAATCACCGAGTTTAAGCGTTTTTTGTCCGGCATCATTCGCCGAATCGCCGAACTTTTTAAGCGTCTTCGAGTTGTCCTCAGTAGCATTTTTGCTGTCTTTAAGAACTTTTTCATTGTCACCAAGTTCTTTTTCAAAAATCACCGAGTTTAAGCGTTTTTTGTCCGGCATCATTTGCAGAATCTCCAAACTTTTTAAGTGACTTAGAGTTATCCTCAGTGGCATTTTCGCTATCTTTGAGGGCTTTTTCGTTGTCGCTGAGTTCTTTTTCAAGCTTGATAAGCTCAGCTTCAGCTTTGTTGAGCGATATTTTCCAGGCATTCGTTTTTTTATCATTTTCCCCGTACTTTTCGCTTGACTGCTCTAAAGCGTTCTTTAACGCCGTGATTTTTTCTTTTTGCTTATCGATTTGTTCAGCTAAGATTTTATTTCGAGAGGTGAGGGAAGACGCGGATTTATCATTTTTCCCGAATTCAGCGGTGACTTTGCTCATCTCTGACGCCATAACTTTAAGGTCAGAATTTATCTGTCGTAGCGCTTCTCTGTACGCTTTTTCGCCCTCAAGCTTAATCGTTCCGCCGAATGTATTTGAACCGGCCATATTATTTTCACCTCACTAAAAATAAGAATAAAAAAAACGCTCAAATTTTGAGCGCTCAATCAATAATTAAATTTTTGTACTCTGTTCGACCGTTAGCTATATGATAAATATAAATGGTTTCTTTTAAAACTCGATATATACAAACGTATTCACCACTAATTAAAATTCGATAGCCTTCTTTACTTAAGTGTTCATCTCGAATCAATGGTGCCATAAATGGAAAGTTTTCTAACTTTTCAATAGCATTCATAATCTTATCAAATAACCTTTTTGCAGACTGTTTTCCAACTTTTTGGATATGATAATCCGCTATATCATCTAATTCTTTCCATGCTGAGGACAGAAATTCTATATTATATCGTTTCATCAAACTTTCCCTCTAAATTTTTCTTTACTTCTTCAAACGACATTGCCTTTTTCCCTGAGATTCGTTCTAGTTCAGCTTGCGCTATTTTTGTTCTAAGCTTTAGCATTTCCTCTCTTTTTTCATACGCTTCAATACTCATTACTACAATATCACCTTCACCATTTTTAGTAATGTATATTGGGTCTTCGATTTTATGTGCCAAATTAGATATTGTATTATAATCATTCCGCAGCGTGGTTGACGATTTTATAATCATAACATTCACCTCAAATTAATTATTTTAACTTTATTATAAATTAATTCTCGCAAAATATCAATAGTAAAATTAGCTTTTTATCCACTCGTCACTATCTAATTCGGTAACTTCTTCATCTTTAAACAGCTGTTGTTGAACGCAAAAGTTGTGGTATGCCCGAAAGTGCTTGTATAAAAGACTCCATTTTTTCAGAGTCATATGGCCGACTTCTTTTTCGGTAAATCCTAGCATTTTTGTTCCCACAAACAAAATCCAAGAAAACTCAATCGGTACGGCGTTTAAAGTATTTTTGCCCGCAGTTAAAGATTCTGCGGGCTGGTTGCGTTTTTTGCAGAATCCTCGGTTTGTATACTTTCTGCTATCGTATTCATAATTTTGCTTGCAGCTCCAGAAAGCCCGATTTCAGTGAGTATTCGACCAGCTTTTTTCGCGGTTATCACTTTTGGTTTTTCACCATTTCTTTCAGCCTCTATTTCTAAGCCTTCGTTAATTGCTTCCGTGATAAAAAATTTCAAAGCTTTTATATCGGGCTC
>FR883870.1 GCA_000435275.1 Clostridium sp. CAG:557 | reverse complement strand
CCATGCTCAATTGGCTGCTCACGTCGCCTTTAGAAACTTTCAGCGTAATATTTTTTGCATTTTGCGTTATTGACGATGAAAGCGTCTCTTCTGCACCCCGGGCACGCGTGATTTCTTCAGTAATTATGCTAGAAAGTTCACCATCAGCAGCCTTAAACTCCTGCGTAACCTTTTTTTCAGTATCGACAATCTCGCTGTTAATCGCAAACCTAGTCTCGCTATTGACTTTGTCGACGTACTGTCGCTGAATATCTCCATATTTTGGATTTGTGTTGCCCAGCGTGACTTTGTTATAACGCTTTGAAAGTGCATCAAATTCATAGCCGATGACTTTTGTCACTAAATCAATGTTCAAATCTTCGTGATGCACGCTGACTGTATCGCCTAAATAAACATTCTCTAAGACCGCAAAATCTTTATATTCTTCTGTATCCTGAAGTGGGATAAATTCGACTGTGGCGGTAATTTGCGGCTTATCAAGGCCCTTTTCAAATTCTTGCGTCGCAGCGCTTCTCAAGGCTTGCAACGCCTGGGATTCGCTCATTTCTTCGTCGACTTTTATGTCAGAATAATGGATTCGAGTG
>FR883869.1:130248-144527 GCA_000435275.1 Clostridium sp. CAG:557 | reverse complement strand
TTAAAAGTAGTTATAAGAAACTCTCAAGTCCCTTATAGCTACCCACAGTGGTGCGGATAACAGGACTTGAACCTGCATGAAATTACTTTCATATGGACCTGAACCATACGCGTCTGCCAATTCCGCCATATCCGCGCATAATATAAAGATGTAACATTGATGGTAGCGGTAATTGGATTTGAACCAATGACACTCCGGGTATGAACCGAATGCTCTAGCCAACTGAGCTATACCGCCATATAAAGCGCCAAAATAATTGATGAATTTCATTATATTACATAAAAACGAACTTGTCAACTCTTTTTTGCGTTTATTTTAAAAATATTCGTCCCAACCTGAAATTTTTGCTCGTTTGAGTGCACCAATGATTTTTTTTCTTAGGTTTGGATATTTTTTTTCAAGTTTAAAAATGAGTTTTTTTGTTGTCTGCCGATTGGTGTTAAAGTTAGCAGGACAACGGCTTTCAACAATAGGAAGATTTTTTCGATTTACAAATGAAAATATTTTAGACTCTTCGCAGAAAATGAGTGGACGAATTGCATGTAAATCTTTTCTGGAGAGATAAGTTACAGGGGAAAAACAATCAATAGTGCCACAGTTTAAAAGATTCATAAAAAAAGTTTCGACACAGTCTTCCAAGTTATGGCCTAATGCAATTTTATTACAATTTAGTTCATTTGCTAAATCATGCAGCATTCCTCGGCGCATTCTTGCGCAAAGACTGCATGGATTTTTTTCTTTTCTCACATTAAAAATCAAATTGCCAAGCTGTGTTCGTTTAATTACATAATTTATGTTTAATTGAGCACATAATTTTTCTATTTTAGAGTAATCCGCATAAATATTATCAAAACAAGGGTCAATTGTTATAGCAGCTAAATTGAATTTTTTAGTATAGTAAGCTTTAATTTGGTTTAAAGCATATAAAAGAAAAACTGAATCTTTTCCACCGGAGAGGCAAACAGCAATTTTGTCATTTTCGCTAATCATTTTGTAAGAATCTATTGCAGAGCGAACTTTACCAATTAGATTGTGCATTAAAGATATCTCCTTTTGCAAATTTATTTAAATTATAACACATTTTTTAAAGTAACAAAATATTATAATGCTTTTTTGCTATTAAGTAGAAGTTTACTGATTTGTTCGCATGAGATTGCGACATAATAGCAATATAAACAAAATAAAAATAATTCTTTTATAGAATATTAACTTTGGCGGATAAACATAATATACAATATTTTCTTTTAATTAGCAAAAAAAAATTACACAAATGCTTGCATTTTGAAAATATGTATATTATAATAGAAATATCAAGTGGTGAAAAGTGGTGTAAAGTAGAAAGAAGTGGTGTGATTTTGCTTTTTTCTAACTTTTGGAGGGTCTTTTATGTTGATAGGAGAGTACCAACATAATATTGATTTAAAGGGCAGAGTTGCGGTTCCGGCAAAGTTCCGCGACGACTTAGGTGCGCTTTTTTACATTACTAAAGGACTAGATAATTGTTTGTTTGTTTTGCCACAAGATGAATGGAACAGGATGATTGACAAGATAAAAACTTTGCCTATTTCTAAAGCGAGAGGGCTTCAAAGATTTTTCTTTTCTGGTGCAGCAGAAGTTGTGCCGGACAAGCAAGGCAGAATTTTAATACCAACTCAGCTGAGAGAATATGCAAAACTCGACAAAGAAGTCACTTTTATTGGAACGTCGAGCAGAGTGGAAATTTGGAACAGCAGCAAGTGGGCTGAATTTAACTCTGAACTGACACAGGAAAATATTGAGGAAGCCATGGACATGCTTGATTTATAAGAAAGGACTTGCGGCAGATGAATTTTTCACACATACCAGTTTTGCTGTCGGAGGCAATTGACGGGCTTGCGATAGATGAGTCAGGGATTTACATAGACGGGACTGCAGGTGGAGGAAGTCATTCAGAAGCGATTTTAAAAAGACTGAAGTCAGGTAAGTTAGTGTCAATCGACCAGGACCCGGATGCAATTGAATTTTTAAAAAAGAAATTATCGCCGTACAAAAACTCAATTTTAGTTCAAGATAATTTTTCAAATATGGACAAGATTGTGAAAGGTTTGTCGATTGATGCGGTAAACGGAATATTGCTTGATATAGGTGTTTCTTCTCACCAATTCGATACGCCGGGGCGAGGTTTTTCTTATAGATACGATGCACCATTGGACATGAGAATGAGCCAGGAAGGGAAGAGTGCGGCAGATTTGGTTAACGGATTGTCGTGGCAGGAGTTGGCGAAAATTATAAGCACTTACAGCGAAGAAAAGTTTGCCAAAAATATTGCTCTTGCCATTGTCAAAGAAAGAGAAAATTCGCCGATTAAAACAACTGGGCATTTATCAGAAGTTATAAAATCAGCGATACCAGCGAAATTTAAGCGAGATGGTGGGCACCCAGCAAGGAAGACTTTTCAAGCACTGAGGATTGCTGTAAACAATGAACTTGATGTGTTGACAACTGGCTTAGATGCAGCTTTTTCAATACTAAAGCCAGGCGGCAGATTAGCGGTAATTACTTTTCATTCTCTGGAGGACAGGCTTGTTAAAAAGAAAATGGCAGCTTGGTGCGAGGGTTGCACTTGTCCACCGGAATTTCCAATTTGTGTATGCCATAAAAAGCCGCAGGCAAAATTGATAAACAAAAAAGTGATAGAGGCTTCACCTCGTGAAGTAAATGAAAATCCCAGAAGTAGAAGTGCAAAACTTAGAATTTGTGAAAAGCTTTAGCGTAGATAAATAGGAGTTGATAAAATGGCTTTGGGAGAGAGAAATACGGCTTATGATATATCTGTATTTGAAGAACGTAAATATATTGATGAAAGAAAGAACAATATTGTAGAACTGCCGGAAAGAAATGCGAAGATAAATAAAAAAAATAAGTCAAATGTAATAACAGTTTTATTTACTGCGCTGACATTTTCGCTTAGTGTTGCTATCGTCGGGACAATACTTTTTAATCAAGTGCAACTAACAGAAATTACAGATAAAATGAGTAAGGTAGAAAAACAACTTGAGGAAAGTAAAAGTGAAAATACACAGCTACAAATGAAAGTTAAAGAAAAGTTTTCTCCAGAAAAAGTTACATATCACGCCAAAAATGATTTATCAATGGAACAAACAAACCCAAGTCAAGTAGAGTACTTCAGTTTAGAATCTGGCGATAAAGCAGAGATAATTCAAAGTAGATAAAGCACATAAATAATTTTTTGACACTTGTGGGAATAAGATAAATTTTAGCTAAATAGATATTATGAGAGAGAGTTAAGATATAAGTCTTGACTCTCATGATGTTTATGGAGGAGCAAAGTTATGGCAAAAGGAACCACTATCAGAATGTGGCGAAGATCAATTTTCGTATTAGCAGCGCTTATTGTTGTAGGGTTCGGAGTAATTATTTTTCGACTAATACAGTTACAGCTGGTTCAGGGTGAAGGTTTGCAACAAATGGCCGCGGAGCAGCAGCTTAAAGATACAAAAATAAATGCACAAAGAGGCACGATTTACGACTGTAATATGAAACCTTTGGCTCAAAGTGCTACAGTTTGGACGGTGGTTTTGGAGTCAGCTTATTTGAAAGATGATGCAGTCCGTGAAAAAATTGCTACAGGGCTGTCGTCAATACTCGACATGGACAAAAATGAAATTTTGGAAAAAGCAAAGAAAAAATCATTTTATACGGTTGTAAAACGAAAAGTTGAAAGTGATATAAAGGACAAAATTGTAGAATTTCAAAAAGAAAATAAAATAACTACCGGAATTCGTTTAGTAGAAGATTACAAAAGGTATTATCCATATGGAGATTTCGCATCTTGTGTAATAGGCTTTACAGGAACAGATAGCCAGGGGTTATCTGGTCTAGAAAGCTATTATAATGAATATTTAACTGGCCAAGCGGGAAGACTGGTTACAGCCAGAAATGCATTAGGAACAGATATGCCTTTCGACTATGAAAAAATGATCCCTGCACAAAATGGGAATAGCTTGGTTTTGTCAATAGATGAAGTGATTCAGCACTTTTTGGAAAAAGGGTTAGAAGAAGGAATCGCCAATAATAAGGTCATGAACAGGGCCGGTGCAATTATGATGAACGTAAATACTGGCGAGATAGTTGGAATGGCGGTAAAAGGCGGTTACGACTTGAACAAACCGTTTGAGATTGCGGATGCAACGGTAAAAGAGCAGATTGAATCATTGCCTGAAGAAGAACGCTCAAAAGCAAAAGCGGAAGTGCTCGAGGCACAGTGGAGAAATAAACTTGTAAACGATACATATATGCCGGGTTCGGTTTATAAGCAAATTACCACAGCTATGGCATTCGAAGAGAATTTAATCGACGAAAAAACGGTTTTTAATTGTACCGGGAGTTTTGTTCCATTTCAAGGTGCTCGCCCAATAAAGTGCCACAAACATGGTGGGCACGGAACCCAACTTTTTGAAAGAGCTTTTTGTAATTCTTGCAACCCTGCGTTTATTCAAATAGGACAAAAAATAGGTCCAGAAAAATTTTACAAATATTATCATGCATTTGGTTTTACAGAAAAAACTGGTATAGATTTACCTGGTGAAGCAAACGGAATATTTTTCAGCAAGGACGGAAGCATGGGACCAATGGACTTAGCAGTTGCATCGTTTGGACAAAACTTTAGTATTACGCCAATGCAAATGGTAACTGCGGCAGCAGCAATAGCTAATGGAGGACATTTAGTTCAACCGCACGTGGTTAAACAAATAATCGACAGTGATGGAAATATAGTAAAAAGTTTTGATAGAATAGAAAAAAGACAAGTTATTTCAGAGCAGACTTCAAAAAGAATTTGTGCATTATTAATGCAAAACGCAATTGATGGAGGTGCAAAAAATGGCTATGTGCCGGGCTATAGAATTGGAGGAAAGACTGGCACAACTCAAAAAATAGGTAACAGTGGCCCGGGTGGAATGGATTATATAGCGTCCTTTTGTGGAATAGCTCCAGCAGATAATCCACAGTATATTTTACTTATTTATTACGATACTCCAAAAGGACCGAGTTATTACGGAGCAGCGGTGGCAGCGCCGACTTTTGCAAAGGTTATGCAGGACGCTTTGCCATATTTAGGTATAGAACGTAAATACACAGATGAAGAAGTTGCAAAGCTTGATATACCGGTTCCATTTTTAGTAGGTTCATCAGTTTCGCAAGCAAAAAATCAAGCAATAAATTTACAACTTAATCCAGTTATTTATGGTTCGGGAGATACGGTAATTGCACAAATTCCAGATGTTTCCACTAAGATGCCTAAAGGTGGAACAATAGTTTTGTATACGGATAAAGACAGCACAAGTAAAAAATCTGTTGTGCCAAAGTTTACAGGGCTTACATTAGCGGCGGCAAATAGAGAAGCCTCTGCGGCAAAATTAAATATTACAATAAAAGGCGCATCACTATCGAGTTCTGGGTCAGTTTGCACAAGTCAGAGTATAGTGGCGGGAACTGAAGTAAAACCAGGAACAGTTATAACTTTGATATTTTCTCAAAGCAACTCGGAGCACAGCGATTAACAGTCGAATTTTATTTTGTAAAAAATATTTAAAGTATGATATAATTAAAACTAGAGTAGTTAATTTTCAATGTAAATTTGGCAAGAGAGGTGGAAAGTACCGTGGCAAGCGTTTGGGTAGTAGTATCGACAATGATTTCATTCTTGGTTACGTATTTTTCAGGCAAAAAAATCATACCATACCTTCATAAGTTAAAATATGGGCAAACTATATTAGAAATTGGTCCATCGTGGCACAAAAATAAACAAGGTACGCCTACAATGGGAGGGATAATTTTCATTTTAGGCATATACCTGTCAATTATAGCCGTAATGCCGTTGTATTATTTTTTGACGGCAAAAGGAAATATGCGTTTGCAAGAGCCGCCACTTATGGTGCTAAAAATCATATCCGGGCTTTTAATGGCGCTAACATACGGTGCGATAGGCTTTTTGGACGATTATGTAAAAGTCGTAAAAAAGCGTAATTTGGGGCTAACCGCATTGCAAAAATTAATAATGCAGTTTTTGGTAGTAGGTTCATACTTGCTGTCACTGTACTGCGCAGAAGTTTTGCAGGAAGGCGGTAATGCTACATCGACAATAATACCTTTTTTTGGCAAAGTGAATTTTGGAATATTTTATTGGCCAATAGCAGCACTGTTGATAGTAGGAATGGTTAATGCGGTGAATTTAACTGACGGAATTGATGGTTTGTGTACATCGATAACATTTTTTGTAGCGATATTTTTTATGCTGATAGCGGGCTTTTTAAGCATGATGAATTTAAGCATAGTTACTGGAGCGCTAATAGGTGGATGTTTTGGATTTTTGATATTTAATATGCATCCGGCAAGAGTGTTTATGGGCGATACAGGTTCGTTGTTTTTGGGTGGATTAATATGTGCAATAGCTTTCACAATGGATATGCCAATACTTTTGCCGATAATTGGAATAATGTATGTTTTAGAAATGTTTTCGGTAATATTACAAGTAACTTATTTTAAAGCGACAAAAGGCAAACGATTGTTTAAAATGAGTCCGCTACATCATCACTTTGAAATATGTGGCTGGAGTGAAACAAAACTTTGCTTGGTTTTTGACGTAATTACCGTGTTTTTTGGAATTTTAGCCACGGTACTCGTCGTGTGTGGACTTTGAAATTAAAAAAATTAAGAAAAATTTTTTAAGGAGGGTAAGATGAATAAAAGTTATAATAGAAGTGCTTCAGGATATCAAAAAGATAAGTCTATTGCAAAAAAACATAAAAAATCACATAGAGTAATTAATAATAAAAGTTTGTTTTCTATGTCTAAAAGGTTAAACCCAGTAAGAAAAAAATTTAAAGTTTTTTCTATGCGCTCAGGACTTGATATGCCATTTTTCTTTATAAATATGGCAATCCTTGTAATCGGATTGATAATGCTATTTTCAGCGTCTTACCCCAACGCATATTATTATAAACATGGTGACAGCTACTATTTTATAAGAAGCCAGTTAATCTGGGCAGTAATCGGAGTTGTCGCGATGATAGCGATTTCTTATTTCGATTATCATCATCTTCATAAATTTGCGGTGCCTGTGCTAGGGTTGTCATTTATTTTGTTGGTAGTAGTTTTGTTTATGCCAATGGTAAACGGAGTTCATCGGTGGATTCCATTGGGACCAATCGGATTTCAGGCATCAGAAATAACTAAGTTTGCGATAGTTTTGTCATTTGCACATTTTATCTCGATAAATTTCAAAAAAATGGGAACATTTAAATACGGGATTTTACCTTATGGAATAATATTGGCGCTTACAGCGTTTTTATTGTATCTAGAACCGCATATTTCCTGCTTGATAATCGTGGTTTTGCTTGCCGGTGGTATGCTGTATATAGGTGGAGTAAAACTTCGATGGTTTGGCATGGTTTTGGCGATAGCATTGGCTGCGGTCGGATACGTAGTTTTATTTACTGATAAATTAGGGTACGCAAATGGTCGAGTTCAAGGGTGGCTAGACCCATTTACAAGTAATCCAAATGTTGATACTTGGCAAACGAAACAAGGCCTTTACGCAATAGGTTCGGGAGGCCTGTGGGGCCTAGGATTAGGACAATCGCGGCAAAAATATTTGTATATTCCAGAGCCACAAAATGACTTTATTTTTTCGGTAGTATGTGAAGAATTAGGGTTTATTGGTGCGTTGATAATATTAATTTTGTTTGCGATGCTTATTTGGCGAGGAATTATCATTTCTATGCGAGCAAAAGACAAATTTGGAGCGTTGTTAGGAATAGGGTTAACCGCGCAGGTTGGGTTGCAGGTGATTTTGAACATATTTGTTGTTACGAACACGATTCCAAATACAGGAATAAGCTTGCCATTTTTTAGCTATGGAGGAACATCGTTGGTTATGCTTTTAGCGCAGATGGGGATAGTTTTGTCAATTTCTAGAACATCTAGAATAGAAAAAACTTAAGAAGGAATGAGACTTATGAGGATTATTTTTGCTGGAGGAGGCACTGCGGGTCATATAAATCCGGCACTGGCGGTGGCTGGCTATGTAAGAGAAAAGCGGCCAGATGCAGAGATTTTGTATATTGGAGCAGTTGGTGGAATGGAAGAACGGCTTGTAAAGCAGGCTGGGTTTGAATTTCGTGGAATAAAAATTTCTGGATTTAGCCGAAAAATTAACATAGCTAGCTTGAAAAAAAATATAGTAACGTTAAAACGAGTTCTGACAGCAAGTGCTGAATCAAAAGAGATTATCAAATCTTTCAAACCGGACATATGTGTTGGAACGGGAGGCTATGTAAGCGGTCCAATTTTGCGAAAAGCAGCACAGATGGGGGTTCCGATAATAATTCATGAGCAAAATGCATTTCCAGGTGTAACAACAAAGATGCTTTCGAACAAAGCAGATTGCGTAATGTTAGCGATAGAGCAGGCAAAAAAATTTTTTAGTGAAAAATGTAATGTGGTAGTAACAGGAAATCCAATTAGAAAGGAAATAATATCAGCAAATAGAGAACCGGCGCGAACTAAGTTAAAACTTGATGAAAGACCGGTGATTTTGTCGTTTGGAGGTAGCCTGGGTGCGAGAAAAGTTAATGAAGCAGTGCTGGAGTTAATTGCGGATACTGCGAAAAATGACGAATTTCAACATATTCACGCATATGGTCAATATGGACACTGGCTTTTACCAGAGCTGAAGGCAAAAGGCGTAGAACTCTCTGAACACCCCAATTTTGACATAAGAGAGTACATAAATGACATGCCGACTTGTCTGGCCGCAGCAGATTTAGTTATTTGCCGAGCCGGTGCGATAACTTTAAGTGAATTGCAGGTACAGGGAAAAGCCTCCATTTTGATTCCGTCTCCAAATGTAGCAGAGAATCATCAATATCACAATGCAATGGCTTTAGTGAACAACCAAGCAGCAAGCATAATTGAGGAAAAAGATTTGACCGGGGAAGTTTTAATAAAGAAAGTAAGAGAAATGTTATCACAACCGGCTTTGTTGAGAAAATACCAGCAAAATGCAAAAAATATGGCAATTTGTGACGCAAATGAGAGAATTTACTCTATAATAGAGAAAATAGTGAAATGAAAGACTGAGTTTATAGAAATATTTTTAGGGTTATTATAAAAAGGATTTAAGATTTTATGAAAAATGTGCAGGAAAATAAGAAAAAATCTAAGCAAAGAATAAAAGGTAAAAAAACTATTGTACGTAAAAACTCTAGCTTTTTAAGCTACAGGATTAAGTTATTTTTGACTTATACAACGATATTTTGCGTAATTTCTTCACTATGCATTTTACTTTCATCGGCAATTCTTTTTAAAATAAAAGATATAGTTGTACAGGGGGACGAAGTCTACGAAAAGCAGACTTTGATCGAAGAAAGTGGAATAAAAAGGGGAGATAATCTTTTTTTTACTAATACAAAGTCAGCAAGTATCAATTTAGAGGGAAAGTTTCCTAATATAGACACTGTTACAATTACGAAAAAATTCCCTAATAAGCTTATTATTGACATAAGAAAAGCAAATAAGGCTTTCTGTATAGAGTCTGAAGAGCAATACGTTTTTATAAGCAACAAAGGCAAAGTTTTGGAGATTTCTGATGAGCGCGATGAAAATTTAATTCTTTTAAAAGGTATAAGCTTAGATTCATTTGAAGTTGGCAAAAAGGTGCAATATGTGGATAAATCTGTAGAGAAAAAATTATCGGAATTTGCAGAAAAAATGAATTCAAATGGCTTATCAAAGATATCGGAGATAAATTTTAATAATGGTTCTTTATTTTTTGTAAATTACGATAACAGAATAAAAATAAATTTTGGATTTTATGAAAATATGGACTACAAAATTAAAATGGCATCAGAAATTATTAATAATAAATTAGGTGCAGCAGAGTCTGGCACATTAGATCTTTCTGAGGTGCCAAAAGAAAATCGCTCTTATTTTACGCCAAATTATTAGTTGAAGTTTGTTGCATTAAGGAATTATTTGGAATATTATTGTGGGAATATATACAAAACTTATTTTTTGTTCGAAAAAAGAAATAAATTTTATTAAATATCTTGCATTTTTTATATTAATATGTTAAATTAAAATAGGAGTTATATTAATTAAGAATTTTAATAGAAATTAATTTTAAAACAGGGGGTATAATAATGCCATTTGAATTAGAAAATGATTTTGATAATATAGTTCAGATAAAAGTTATAGGAGTAGGTGGCGGTGGCGGTAATGCACTGGACAGAATGGTTATGGCTGGTGTTAAGTGCGTTGAGTTTGTTTCTGTTAATACTGACAAGCAGGCTCTGCAACGTTCAAAAGCTACTCAGAAAATCCAAATCGGAGACAAAATTACACATGGAAAAGGTGCCGGCTCTAAACCAGAAATAGGTCAAAAAGCAGCGGAAGAAAATCGTGAAGAAATCGCTGCGGCAATAAAAGGCACAGATATGGTGTTTATTACAGCCGGAATGGGTGGCGGTACAGGAACAGGTGCAGCTCCAGTTGTGGCGCAAATAGCGCGAGAAATGGGCGTTTTAACTATCGGCATCGTGACGAAACCGTTTGCTTTTGAGGGAAAAAGAAGAATGGAACAAGCTGAAAACGGTATTGCAAATCTTCGCGAACACGTGGATTCTTTGGTTATCATTCCGAACGAAAGATTGAAATATGCGAGCGAGCAAAGAATAACCTTGCTTAATGCGTTTTCTGTTGCCGATGACGTTTTGCGTCAGGGTGTTCAGAGCATCTCGGATTTGATTTTGTTGCCGGGACTTGTAAATCTTGACTTTGCCGACGTAACTGCGGTTATGAAAGATGCCGGATATGCTCATATGGGCGTTGGACGAGCTTCCGGAAAAGATAAGGCCGAAGTTGCTGCGAATATGGCAATTTCAAGCCCGCTGCTTGAAACGGCCATTAATGGTGCAAAAGGTGTCATAATAAACATTACTTCTTCACCTGACATTGGTCTTGATGAAATTGAAACCGCTTCAACAATGATTGCAGAGCAGGCCGACCAAGAGGCAAATATTATTTGGGGTGCGGCTTTTGATGAAAATATGGAAGATGAAATGAGTGTTACGGTTATAGCAACAGGTTTTTCTGACGTAAATATTCCAGGGCCATCTAATGCGAAGTTAACTTATGCAGGAAAATTTACAAACAACAAAAATGAAAAACATCCGATAACATCTGGTTTGAGCGGAAGAAATGATAATGTGCAAAATGAAATATTAAATTCGGCAAAAAAAGAAACACGTCCAGGTCAGGCTGCAGATTTTGATGACGATGACGATACTTTTTACGATATAATGTCAATATTTAACAAGAAATAACAATTAAAAAAATTTAATGGAAAAAAACCTCATCATTTAGGCAAAGACTTTTGCTAGAATGATGAGGTTTCGCTTTTTTGACAATGAATAAATAATTTTTTAGAAATTTTTTTAATTGATCCGTCTGTAAACTGTTCACTAGACTTTATGCAAATGGTATGCTTAATTTATAATGCCGTACCATCAATTTATCCATTCTATTAAGCTGGTTTGCTTATTTTTATAATACGAAAATTTACCGTTTTATTGTTTTGTGAATACACACTTTGAATAATGTTTATTTTTAAAGTAAGATTACGCAAGCCCGAAAAAAATATTTGCTAAAATTATATAAGACAAAAAAGCCAACTCTAATCAATCGAAATATTTTGTTAACTCAGTAATGTTTTTTAACTAGGACGTTGTTTTAACCTGGATATAGTTCATTTTAATAACTAAAAGATTATTTACCAGCTGTGAAGGAGTGTTCAGTGTTTGTAAGTATATGTAATTCTTATGCGTTAAATTTTTGTTTAATATTATAAAGGTTTAGAAGATTTATATTTGTGAATGGTACCTACTAGTGTTGGATACTATTTGTTAATGAACCGTTAAGAGCCATTACATTATTTACGTTTGAAGAAGTTGTGTCGACCGCATTACATTCAGTTAGAATTTGATTTGTTAAGCCTATTTTGTGAATAAAAAAACAATAATGTACTAATAATGTAATCTGGTCTTTACATGTAAAGTTTGTTTCTTTCGTAAAAAAATGTTTTGCTTGTGCTAATTGGGCATAAAACGATAATATCTATTTGTATTTATATATCTTTTTTGCATTTTGGGGGATAACAGGTGCTTGTATAATAATTTGGCTTACTTACTTTACTACTTATCGTATCCATAAGCCGTATTTGAAGCTTCACGAACTAAATCCAAAATATACATAGATTCTTCGTCATTTTCACGAGTTAAGTCGTTTGGGACTTTTGAATACACTTCGCAAACTTTTTGACGCATCCACAGACTTGGCATAATTCTAATTGAGTACCCACAACCATTATTAACCACCCAGTCATAAAATTTAGCTCTAGGAACGCCGTAAGCAGCCAAAATCGTCATAATTACTCCTCCATGAGTTACTATAACTGTATCCTTGTATCCGCTTTTTACCGCATTTTCAACGAGTTTTTCAAAAGCTACCAGAACACGTTGGGTAAAATCTTTTAAACTTTCTCCGCCTTTAGGAGTTACTTCACCGGAATTATTCAACCATTTGGCAAATTCTTTATTATCTTTTAAATCCACCGCAGATTTACCTTCCCATTCGCCAAAATTACATTCAGCAAAATTTTTTTCTATTAGAATTTCATTTTCTGGATATAAAATTTTCGCAGTGTGCGTGCATCTTACCAGCGGACTGCTGAATACTTTATCAGCTTTTGGATATGAAAAATTGTCCTTTAATTTGTGCAAACGTTTTATTCCTTCATCAGAAAGTTCCACATCCGTTGCACCGATATATTTACCGTCGCTATTGGCTTCAGTAAGCCCGTGCCGAATTAAATGTATTTGATAACTTTTCATTGTAAAATCTCCTTTTTAGCTCATTTTTATCGAATTTTAGTCTTTACAAAATGTTTTTTATATTGTATAATTTACCGGTCGTTAAGTTTTTTTATAAACGCTTTTATTTGCTGGAGGCTATGATGAATAAAGATTTTCCTAGAATTATAACATTACTCAGAAAAGAAAAAGGGTTAAGTCAAAAACAAGCTGCCACCGACCTTGATATTTCTCAAGCACTTCTTTCTCATTACGAAAAAGGAATTCGTGAGTGTGGACTTGACTTTATTATAAAACTTTCGGACTATTATAACGTTTCTTGCGATTATTTATTAGGAAAAACTCCAAACAAAAACGGCGTTACACTAAACATTGATGATATTCCGGATTCAACTCAGAACAAAGATAATAAATTTAGAGGCAGCGTTTTGCCTACTTTAAATAAAAAATTAATTGTAAATTCTATTAGCATTATATTTGATTTGCTTCAGAAATGCAATAATAAGGGCTTAATCAGTGAGGTTTCCTCTTATTTGATGATTTGCATTTATAACGTTTTTAGAATTTTGTACTCAGCTAATGCAAGGAATCCTCAAGGCCTATTTAAAATTCCGAGTGGCTCTTATGAGGCATTATCAAATGCGTCGATATGCTTATCTGAACAAAATATAAAGCACGCGATTAAGAATCAGGCAAAAAATAAGGATGAATTTTGCAACAGCATCAAAAAAATGACGCTTTCTCCAGATGTTATCTCAAATGATTATCCTTTATATGCCTCATCTTTGTATAATCTTTTGCAAACTAGCGAAAATTCAATAACCTCAAAAATAAGATAGTGATATAAGCAAAGACGGCGCGCGGTGTAGTGCGCCGCCTGTATTTTGTGGCGGAGAGGACAGTGTTTATGTCAGAATTGGTTAGATATTCCTTTATAAAGGAAAAATTTCCACGCGAGTTTTTACTGCTTCAAGGCAAAGGTTGCTTTTATAAAAAATGTAGATTTTGTGATTACTATAATGATGTTTCTAAAAATCCTTTTGAAGTTAACAAGTCTGTAATAGAAAAAATATCTGGGAAAACCGGAACGTTGGATGTAATAAATTCAGGTTCATGCTTTGAGCTAGACGACAAGACCGTAGAATTAATATACAAAACTGCCTCAGAAAAGAATATTCATACAATTTGGTTCGAAACGCATTATCTTTATAAAAACAAATTGTTAGACTTTCGTAAAAAATTTCATGGTATCAAATTAAAATTTAGAACCGGTGTGGAATCTTTTAACCCGAAAGTCAGACAATTTTTGAATAAAGGCATTCCTCAAGACGTAACGGCTTACGATATCTC
>FR883869.1:45416-130209 GCA_000435275.1 Clostridium sp. CAG:557 | reverse complement strand
GAATATGCTTGCTAATTGGATTTGTTGGGCAGACTCGCGATGATATAATAAAAGACATAAATATTGCCCGTAAATATTTTGAGTACACAAGTGTAAACGTTTTTGTAGAGAATTCTACCGACATAAAAAGAGACGAAACCCTTATAACGTGGTTTAATGAGAAGTTGTATCCTAAAATAAAAAATGAGCAATCAATAGAAATTTTGTTGAACAATACAGATTTAGGTGTTGGATAATTTATATAATAAAAAGAACCCTACAAAATATGTAGGGTTCTTTTTATTTGAATGCGATATAAAAGTATTGAGAACCATTCGCATTTAAATTTTTAAATCGGCCATTGCTTGCGCTTGTACTTTGTGAAACAGTTAAAGTGTCTAAAAACAAAGAAGCACCAGTCGTTCCGCCACCACCGTTAGAGGCAACAACAGCGGCATTGACTTTTGTATATCCATTTGATGAATTATACTCTGTAAAGGGCGCATTCCTTAAAAACACAAACACAATGCGTGGATAAAAATCAAATGTAATATCTTGGCTGGAAGAGCCATTCCCGGCGAAAACACCGATTTTAAATGGATTTTTTAACAAAGTTCGGTCGTCGCTAGAAAAATGCAGGTCGAAATCGTTTAAGTGATTAGTTATCGCTGTATCGATTATTATATTATCCTCTACAAAATCGGCGCGCTGGGGTTTATCTGTACCAAGCCAACTGTTTAAGCCTAAATTCGCGGTTTTATTTTCTGTAGGCATATTTGTTCCTCCTTATATTTCGTCAAAAGTATCTATCTCGTCCCAAGTTAAATTTTTGCTATCAATTGTGTTAAAAGTATTATTTTTTCCGTCAATTGTGTTCCACTGAAGATTTCTAAAATCAAAAATACAATCAAGATGTGCCGGCAAAAACTCTTCTACCATGCTTTTTATATAGCTTTTGTCTGCTGAAGGGTCATCTAAACTTAAGCAGTTTATATAAATGATATTTTTATCCGGAACCTCGATTATGTACCCGTTTATACCGACGTTTTCCATTACTTTTTTTATACTGCTTTCATTAAAGTCTTCAGAATTAATTGCGTATCTGTACAAGAGCATATTCCTTCTGGATTCGGTTGGCTTTTCGCTTTGTTCCACGCCAAATGTCAATTCTCTCATACTTAAACCATAAGTTGTTGCGGTAGCGATGAATCGTTCTTTTTCCATTTCAGAAAGCATAGATTCAATTGAATCTAAAGCGACAGAGTAAGCAGATAATTCAGCGCTAATTAAACTGTTATCATTAAGATTGTAAAATCCCAGCGGGCGAAGTTTTTGTTTTAAAGAGTTGAGTGAAGTCATTATAAAATTTTCACCTCTTTGAAATCTGTACAGAGCCTTTTACTGCAAGTTGTTTTTCTGTTATGTATCTATCAGTGGTAACGCTCGATAAAATATAATAATTTTCAACTCCAGGTACGCTATAAATTACGCTACCAAGTGCTGCGATAAGAAACGGTTCGCCTATTTTAAGTGAATTAAAATATTCTGTTATTTTAGTATTGCATTGTGCTTTTATCTCGTCAAAACTGTATCCTGTTTTTACAGTTACGTCCACTGCGACAGAAATTTCTACAGTTGTTGCTTTATTCACTTTTACGTCAACATTTAACTCTCTTATTGCACTAATCTCATTTTGAATCTCAGACACAAGGTTGTCACTCGGAACGCCACCTTTTGCAGCAACGTAAATATCAACAGTTCCAACACCGCGCTCTTTTGCCACTACACTTGCAGAGTATATTCCATCGTATTTTAAAACGTGAGCTTTATAAAATGCGCTATTTGTTCCGTTTGAAATATTTTTATAGCTGTCGATAAGTCTTTCTCGCAATTCTTCATCACTTTCAGCGTCAATGCCGCCAACGAAAGCGACCTCGTTTGTTACAGAAGTTATTCCAGCTGGAGGAGTTATCATAATTTTAATAGATCCGATACCGACATTTTGCGAAGCACCGCCGATTTCTGACTGTGCGGCCACTGCAACCGATAGTTCTCCGGCGCGAAGAACAGTATCTTCGATAGTTTTAACTCTTATAGAATTTATTCCATTTGTTGCACAGATTGTGCCTGTTGGAATTTCTAAATCATAATCAAGAGCAACCTCTCGCATAAATTTTATCGTACCACTGGAATTAACTGCTGATTTTCTATAAATTCCGCGTTCAAGAGCTAGATAATCGAGTTGCTCACCGACGGCAGTTTGAGCAAACATTTGGTTTTTTAACCAGTTTACGTTGTTTTGTAATGAAAATATTTCGCCAGCCAGAACTTTCATTCTAATTCCAATGTCAGAGTCGTCATTTACATTGGAACCGCTTAATTCTGTAAATTTATTTTTCATTCTTTCCAAAATTTCTTCATAACTTTCCATTATATTGTTATCACCACATCTTTCTCTTCGTTGTTTATCGACAAAACTACAGTTAATTCCAAGTTTTCACCGTCGTTTGTCCAAGTTGTGAAAACGTCATCAACGATAACTTCACTAATGTCGACTAAAGCTTCTCTAACCAAGGACAGCGCACGTTCTTTTAAGTTTCCATCAGTTGACTTTAATGTGTATAATCTGCTTCCGAGTGAAGTGTCATAAATAAAACTGCCTTTTTTAACCGTCAACCGTATCAGAACTCGTTGCAAAAGCTCATCATATCCGGTCAGCTCAACGGGAATGCCTTTTGAATCGCAAATAAAATCTCCATTGCTGATAGCTGTGTCCAAAATATCACCTCTACTCTATTGACGTGCCGTTTATTAAAACCTGACCGTCATTCTTTAAAACAATATTTGCTCCACCACTTGAATACAACATCAGTTCGCCAGGCTCAAGTTCAGCATTTTGTCCGATTACTCCGGTGTAAATAAATCCTTGCTCGGTTGGCGTAACAACAGCTTTAGCGCCTACGGGCGGAACGGAGATTATTCCAAAAGGAGCGGCATTTTTAATTTCTCGATGTTCTTGTTCAGCCTGAACCGTAACGGTATTTCCCTGTGTTGACGTAACTTTGCCTATTTTTGCATTTTTCAGCAATTTGCAGGCGTTGCTTATTTGTTTTGATATCCACATATTCAAGCCTCCAATAATGTAAATACTGTAAATTCGCCGTTTTTGTTTAAAGTATACTCGATCTCGTATACAATCAAATTTGATAAATTACCTAGTATAGAATCACTTATCTGGCATTTTTTCCCAATATTGGAACGAATTGCACCTGGACATTTAATTACAATTTCATTAAACTTCTTTTTTGAATCTAAAATCATCTGTTTTGCAGTGTCAACAGAGATTTTTTTTGCAGAAGAGGTATCTTCGGACATAGTAATAAATTTTTTTCGACAAATTCCATTGTTTATTAACTCATTATCTTTAACTTTACCAGCATAAACAGCCGAGTAAGGTTCACAAACGGTGATTTCCGAAATTAATTTATATCGATTGTACTTTTGGCTTAAATAGCTATAATTTATGCCACTACCGGAGTTAGAAAATAAAATTTTTTTGTTTTCAGTTTGACCTGAAGCGTCAATTGAACCGTCTGCGTTTACTAGCGGAAAAGTGCCCAGACACGAACTGCAAAATTGCTCCAGAACATCCCATTCACTCATGCCCTTATCAACTTCCATAGTCGCATTGAACGTTGAATTATTTCCGCTAATTGATGAAAATCCATAAGGTTTAATGTGCCGTTTAAAAATGATATCTAGCGATGGACGTTTGTAGACTTGAGCGCAAGCTTCGTTATCGATTAAATAAGCGGCTTTGCTTCTAGATTTTATTGTAAAAAAACAACCATTTTCAGCCACTTCAAATTTTTGTTCATCTACAACCCCAGAGAAAAATAACTGATTTTCACTAGTATAAACATCAATAAGTTTATATTCAGGGTGAATTTTTTGGCTAAAAAAAATTGCGAATAAAGTATCTGCAGGAGCCTCTTTAGACTTATTTATCTGTATGCTGTAAGCCGCACCCAAATCGATTTTTTGCCCGGAAACAGTCGTAACTATGTATGTCATTGCAGTTTCACCTTCTCACCGGGAATGAGCTGATTAGGATTTTTAATGTTGGGATTAAGTGATAAGAGTGTTTCAATAGGAATTTCAAATCTCGACGAGATACTCCATAAAGTATCTCCATCTAAAACAGTGTAAGAATCTTCGCGCAAATCCCAATTTGCTAGTTCAGATGAAAGTTCTTCCCAAAATTCAAAATTGTAAGTTAAAATATTTGGCATAGAATTTCCGACCAATTTAAGCTCTTTAAAAACAGCCAAAAATGAATCCATTCCCGGCAAAGAAAGAAAACCTCTGCCACCTTGCTTAAATACGAAAAATAACGAATCAAATTGTTCAATGCAATCATTGCCGAAAAACTGCCCGCTTCCAGACACAATTCTTTTTTCTCTGCCGTAATCCTGAATAATGCTTCCCTTAAAAGGTATAAAAACCTCTTTCAAGTCTCTCTTTACAGAAATATTTATCGTTGACGGATTGTGGGGCCAAACATAATTTTTAAATTTCATAACGTTTAAATTCATAACAAAAAAGCTCCAGTCTGAGAGTCAAAATTTCTGTTGTAACGCCGAGCATCAAACTCCATTTTTTCATAAAAATCTTTGATATTACTTAAGTTTTCATTGTAGTTATAATAGATTTCAGTGGTTTTAGGCTGCGTATCTAAAGTTGTGTTTGATGTTATAATTTCCGCATCGTTTTCGACAGAAAGTAAACTCTTATTAAAATTTAAGCTTTGCAAATTGCGTTTATATTGACTGTTTATCGAAACTAATTGCATATATTGTTTTAATATTTCATCAAATATCTGCATCAATATTCACCGCACTTTCTTTTGCATTCGTCAAGATTAAAATTTTCATTAAAAGCATATTCTTCATAGTGAGACGTATCCTCATCGAGAATCATGTGCGCGTAACAATATAAATAATCAAATTCTGTCATGCCCATAACAACAGGGTCATTTGGCAATTTGTTGAATTTTTTAAGAATCTCCCAACGAATTCTTTCGAAGGGAGAATTTAATTTTTTTTTACTTTTTCAATTTCGACGTCATTTAAAACATCGAATCCTAAATAATCTTTGCGAAGTGATGAATATTCTTTAACTACACACAGCATATCTTCGGCAGTCAATGTGTTTATCAACTCTGATGTATTATCAAAAACTGGACAAGAATTGTAATCAGTCAAGCACATTAAACACAAGCAAGCATTTTCGGCCACAGTTTTGGCTTGAGTTCGTTCAAAGCCATCATTGATTAGCTTTAAAACCAAAGTTTGAGCTAGCCTTTCGCAAAGAAGCATATCGTAGACGGAGAGTAAATTTATGTAAGCTTTTTTGTTTTTTAACAGGCTAATTTGCCGCCTAATTTTTCCTTTAAATACCTCAAAAGGTTTGACGTTTTTTCTCATATTTAAACCTCCAACCGTTTAGCAGCAATCAAAGTTACGTTTTCGAGCACAGAACTATTAATCGAAGCAGATTCATTTATACCGGTCCACTCGCAACCGGAGTAAATAATTTTTCTGCCTGGTTTTACAATAACAAGGTTAAAGTTATGCAAATTGTAAAAGTTGACTTTATTATTTTGATTTTCTTCGCAGGCGTAGACCCTTGATAATTCTATGGTGTGCTGTATTTTTCCAGCAACGGTACCAATAGGTTCGCTTTGACCAAAAGCTTCTATGTATTGGCTGTTGCAAGTAGATTTAGCCTTATAGCTTTCGACGACGGCTAATTTTTTCCCATTGACCTCAAGATAGATGTCCTTGCTCGTAGGAAAAGTTATGTTCAGCATAAAGAATCTCCTTTAAACGTTAATATTGGCCGTAATGTGAATTTGATTTACGCCTTGAGCAACGGTGAAATCAATTTCGACGATGCAAACAGTAGGGTCATCACTAGATTGATAAACATTTGGGGTAGCATATGCATCGATGATGTTGGCGTCTAAAAATTCCTGAAGTTTGACAGTTACCTGGCTGCTTATGGCGTTTCTAGTGGTAATATTATTTTTCGCTATGGAAATATTTTTGCTGAGCATTTCTCGAATCGACTTAATAACTTCATCAATGATTAAAATCGTGTTGACTTCTTTAAAGGTCTTGTCAGAAACGCCATCGGTTGTCGTTTTAGAAGTTACTGCACGTATAATTTCCACACGTCCCGCGACTAATTCAAAAGGAATAATTCCATTGTTTATGTATTCATCAACTTCGTCTTCAGTAAGAGTTTTGTTTAGTTTTGAAATACCCTCAAAACTGGTGCCATTAAAGGATTGAGAAGGGTCGGTGTACTGCGAAATTATTGCAGCAACAGCCGCGGTTAAAATACACCCAGAAAGAAGATTTCCATTGACGTTGATTGGGTTTTGTGCTACTAAAAGAATCCTTTCATTATTAAAAGAGCTTGCCCAGTTGGCAAGTTCGGTCAGATTTTCATCCGCAGCAACGATGCCAACTCGTTCTTTTTTGTTTAAAGAAGCGGCAACAACGCTTTGCATAAGTGATTGCTGAATTGTAACGTTTGTGCTGTCACAGATTGCTACATTTATGTCGTCGGTTTCTTCCAAAACTTTAAAGGCTGAGGTATAATTTTTATCAGAGTTCCCGACAGAAATAGCCAAGATGTTGCTTGAGCCATTCTCGAAAACAGTTTTGCACATAGAGTACATAATGCTGCTGTTGCCGAAGATCGTTTGTGCGTCGGACAATTTTTGAATACTGTAAACTTTATTTGCTTCAGCGCTAGATTTAGCAACGATTGCGATACTTTTTCCTCTTTTTTTGGAGTATAATATTCCAGAAGTTTGATAATCAGAGTATACGCCAGGTCTCTGTTTTGCTATAATAGACAAAAAATCACCTCTTAAGCTTTTTTCTCAACATGAATTTCGTTGATGTTAATATCCTCAGTTTCGTAGGCAAGAAAAGCATTTAATTTTATATTGCAATCGAGCTCAAATGAAAAAATATCGTTGTTGTAGGTTGTTTTTCCACAAGATATGTTCTCGATGTTTAAATCTTTTTTTTGATACAATAAGTTTTCAAATATTTTAGAAAAAATTGAGTAACATTGCTTTCCACCGATTTCGCGAGGAGAAAAAATTTTCATTTCGATATCAATTTCAGCATTATTGCCGAATTGCTCACCAGCATTACTTAATCCAAGGTAGGAATTAAAAGCGGCTTCTTTTATAAAAACGTTGCCAATGCCCAACGATACATAAGTATTTTTAATTGGATTAGGAACAGTTTCATTTCTGTCTGCATCAATAAACCTAACAGAAGATAACTGTGCATTTTTAGAAAGATTAGACTTAATTTTGTCTACAATATCATTAAAAATACTCATAAAGTGTCATCCTCCACGAACACTTGAATTACTGCCCAAACGTATAAAACGGTTTCTCCCAGATAAACGGCTTGAGCTCTTTTTACAACAAAGCTTTCATGATTTGTTAGTATTTTTGTGTTAAAGGGCAACAAATCAAGTCGAGCATTTTTATCTCCAATGTATAAATAATTTTTGCCATTTAAGTAACCAATGTCAATACATTTTCCACCCATATAAGTTTGGTCTTTAAGCTTAAGTGGTTGAATAAAGGCTTTTGCCGAAGTTTTATTGCTATCGCTAAAGATGATATCAACATTTCTGCCAAATTTGTTTATCAAACGTGAAACGCAATTACTAAACATTTAAATCACCCGCCAAAACACAAAATCGTTGTCAATAAGTAAATCTGCAATTTTAGCTTTTTCATTCAACCAAATATCAAAAGCGATTTTGACAGCTTGGTTCATATTTTCCTTAACAGTAACATCTCCAGCAGAAAATGACTCTGTAGTTTGATTTAAAGCCTTAAGCTGCATATATCTGTAAAGACTTAAAGCAGCAGCGGCGGCAATAAGCCGCTCACTGTGCAAAGTCAAATCCGTGTCGGGCAAAAGTTTTGAAATGATTTCATTTTTTGCATCATTACAAATGTATGTAAATGTACTTGCTTCTTCCAGAGTCAAACTAGATAGTAATGCAAAACGTTCAACAATTTTTTCGGTATCCAAAACTAATCATCCCTTCAAATTAAGCAGTGGTGTAAGTCATTTTTTTAGCAGAATCCGCAAAAATTTTTGCAAAACCGGCAGTAGCACTAACTGTGGCTCTTTCAAGTTGTTTGTCTATAAGCTTGTCATAGTCAACGATTAAGTCACCAACCTGAACCATTTCTAAAGCGCAGTTTTTATCGAAACCAACGATGGTATTATCAGCGACGGCATCAACACGATGTAAAGTAGCGCCCAAAGGAGTAACAACTTGACCGGCACCTTTAAAATTGAGAAGAGTTTGAGCATCTTTTAATTCTGATAAAGCAAGAAGAGCCTGCATAGTTTCGGTGTTAGCCAAGATGGTGTTCAATTCATAGCCAGAAAGATTTGCCCATAACTCAACTAAATCTGCATAAGCTATTTCACTCGAACTAACCGGAGAAACAGCTGCAGCAGCAGTTCCAGATTCATCACCGTTTATTAAAACATCAACAGCATCACCAAGTTGAGCTCTGGCAATATCAGCGCCGATTTTTCTAAGGGTAACAGCAAATAGATCTAGGCGTTTGTGACGTAAAGCCTCATAAGAAGTAGCAATGATTCTACCACGTTTTTTCATTGTAACGAGGCTTGTTTTTGTTTGAATAACAGTTTTTGGCAGTTCATTTGTTTCACTTGTAGCGTTTCCAGCAGTGCTATCTGTAGTAGATTTTATAGTTCTGTAATCGTTATTTTCAACGTTTGTAACGGTTGCCACGATAGAAGGCAGTGTGTTAAAAGCTTCCATGCCCATCAAAACGCTTCTTTTTACGAATTCTGGAAATAAAACAGCAGAGTCTGCCGTTTGAAAGAAGCTGTCAACGATGTCAGAATTTTGCCCTTTAACTTTAATGTTAAAGCGTTTTAATTGACGTTCATAAGCATCCAAACCGGCAAAATCGGAGCCCTCATAAGCTTCTGAAGGGTCGATAGACTCTAAAGTTTTGGTAAATCCCGAATTGTACATACCCTTTTCAAGTTTTAAAGAATCATAAAAAGCCATTGATATTCCTCCAATATTTCAATTAATTTTTGATAAACTACATTTTAAAGTCATTATTTTTTCGCAAAACAGTTTCTTTTTTTAAGGCAGAAAGCTGAGGTTTAGCCGGCAAAATTTCTTCAGACTTAAGCTCAAAGGCTTTTTTAAAGGCCTTAAGTTCAGACAGACTCATCTTAGAAGCCACATTGTCCATAACCTCGCTGTTAATTTCGGGCTGAGTCAAAGCGCAAAGCCGAATAACCTCGCGTTTCAAGTCATTAAAGTATTCTTTACCCTCACTTGCAAGACGTTCCAACTCACAAATCAACTTAGACAAATCGCGAGCCTGTTCAGCAGAAATATTAACAGCCTCGCCGTTTTTAATAGATTTAATAATGTCATTCATACAATTAGCACCTCCCTTCGAAGAATAATGGAACATTTTTATAACACCCGCATTTTTTTGTGCTGGAACCGCAACAAAAGACCATTCGTAAGCATCCAAAGGCTCACTTAAAATGACATAACAAAGGGAATCGTTATAAATCTCACCTTTTCTGTGAGTGCAAGGTTCAGATTTAATATCGCAGCCGCAAATAGAGCAAGTCATATTTTTAACCGCACATCCCACACTTACTTCTTTTTTAATTCCGGAATCAATCTCCAAAATAAAGTCGTTGTTTTTTTCGCACCGAGGCATATAAGCCCTAGCCACGAGCCGAAAGTACGGTTCTCCAACGGAATTAACTTTTCCTGGAACTTTTTCGACTTCGCAGGCAAAAATTCTAGCCATCTGATTTTCGCTTTTAGCGTCGTGATTTAAAATACCGGTTTTACCGATAAACATCGGAGCCAATTGTTCAAGCGCATCATTAGAAAACTTTTCAAATTCTCTGTCTACTTCGTTGTCGCAGAGCACAACAGAGAAGATATAAACCTCATCTTTAGAAAGTTTGCGGCGAGTGTAATTGTTAATCAAATCCAAATCGCGCTGTTCCAAAATGTAATCCGGACTACTTTTTATAACAAAACCGTCTTTCATTAAATATTCTCCAATCTTTTTTCAATTTCGGCGGCTCTAGCGGACATTAACCTAGCGTTAGCACTTTCGACTTCGTCCTGTAAATTGATGTTATCCCAAACGATGTTAAAGTGAGCAGAAAGGCCGTTAAAAGCGAGCCATTTGTTACAAATTTTTTCAATAACTGGGTCGAGGCACCGTCTATAAAATTCTAATTCACTTGTTAAAATATCGGCCTGCTGAGCAGACATTTTTTCGGTAGTAGACCAAGAAAGGCCCAAAATAAAAGGAGGAATAGCCAACTTAGCAACGATTTGCTCCAACATTTGACGAACTGGTACCTGGCTGTCTAAAACCTGATTGTCAGCACCGATAACTTTGATGCTCACATCTCCCACAGAAACGAAATCGCTCACACCACAAGAAGAATTCATAGCACGACTCCATTCATCAGCCACCTGCATAGCGCGCTCTTTTGCATAAGCTTTTTCGCTGGCGTCAGGGCCAGGCTTATAAGTAACAGCAAAGCGGACATTTCCAACGCGTTCCCAGTTAGCGTTAATGCTGTGATAAATGTTAAGCAAAATTCCGCTGATAAAGGGCAAACCTTTCAAAACAGAAGTACCATAAATTTTGCCGGGTTCAGGTTTTAAAGGAGTAACCAGCAACAAATTCTGATATTGCAACGGAATAGCCTTACCGTTTTCACCTTTTTTGCAGACCTCCAAATTAAGCGGATTTTTTCCAACTTGCAGTTTAACGTCCTTGAGGGAGGCGTTGTAAAGGGCAGCAATGTCGTTGTTAAGGGTATTAGGGACAATTTCACCAATAGCCGTGCCATAAGTGAGCATCTGGTCGAGGTAGGTGGAAATAAAAGCATTCAAACCGTTTTCACAAGAATTTACCTTCACATGAGAAATGAACTGGTTTAATAAAAATTCCACCTCCTTGTCCTCGCAGTTAATTTTGAAGCTTCCCACGAGCCGAACGGTTTTACAAATAGCCGCGTCGATAATTGGAACAGCCTCACGTAGTAAAGTGTAAAGTTCATATTCGGCGTCGACCCTGGGATTATAGTTGTTCAATTCGTAAAAAGGATGAGTTTTGGCAGGCGCAGGAACAGTTTGAACAGCCGAGTACTCATTTTTTTTACGAATTTTAAAAAATTTCATCAAATCACTCCTTTAAATAAAATCAATATCGTTTGCAAGCGAAAGCAAAAAATGTGTCATCATCGTAAATGTCTTCCATCAAAGTAGAAACAAAATAGCGAATATCATCCATAGCATGGTCATTTTCCTTAACAGGAACGTCTTTGCTCAAAGAATCTTCCCAGCGATACAGAGAAAATTCGCGCATAGAATCTTTGCAAGAGTTGCAAATTAATAAAGACTTGTTTTTCAAAGCCGCAGAAACCTTACGAATGCCGTTTACAACGTTATTTTTGGCAGGAATTACTTTAAATTTAGCATGCCGCCGAATTAAAGTAATAAAGCTAGCAGCAGAAGGGTCAACAGTAACAGCCGTGATTTTAAGATTGTCCGCCAATTCGCAAAGTGCAGCGTAGTGTTCCTCGTCAGTTTTAGAGGTTCCCGTTTTTCTAGAGTCATAATAATATTCGCGAATTCGGTACCAAACATCGTTAAATTTAGCCCAAAGACCCATAGAAGTCGGATTAACCGTGCCGTAGTCGCAAGAAATCATATATTTTTCAAATTTGACGTCAGGAACATCAACAAAAGCGTCGGCGCAACACATTTCTGGATAAACATTTCCCTGAGCAGCCACCCAACGCCCCTCGATAAAACGCTCATAGAAAGTTCCGCTGTATAAAGCTGCATAACGCTGTTTAATTTCGGCAGAAAGAGATGGATTGTCGTCCATGGTAAAGTGTAAATAAAGCACATTTTTATTGGCAGCATTTTTAATCCATTCTTGATAAAACCAGTGCTGAGGGTATTCTGGATTGCAGTTGAACCAAAATTTTGAACCGGCAACAGAGCATCTTGCCAAAGCCTGCTCGACGAATGATTGAGGCATTAAAGCGACTTCGTCAAAGAGGACACCGGATAAAGTGATACCCTGAATAAGAGAAGCACTAGCTTCGTCTTTGCCGGAGAAAAGATAAAATTTGTTTTGAATTCGTCCCCAATTTATAACAAGCAAATTTTCAGAAATTTTAAAACGACAAGAAAATCCAACATCAGTCAAAACTGGTAAAATAGGGTCAATTAAGTTTCGTTTAATAGCTCCAAGAGTTTTTCCGCAGATAGCAAAGGAAGAAGAATCAAAATTTTTCATAGCCCAAGCCACAAAAGAAATGCCCATGCAAAGAGTTTTTCCACTTCGAATGGCGCCATCGCAAATCAAGGCATCATACCGACGTAAAAGAAAAGGGTCATACCACCAAGACAGCGCAGTTATTTGTTTTTTAGAAAAAGAATTGAAATCCAAAAAACGCACCACCTTAGATGTCAGAGACATTTAAAGATTTAACACTATTTTCTATCGCATCGTAAAATGATAAATTTTGATTGTCCCCCAAAAAGTCTAGTTGTTGCAATTTTTCGAGCGCTTTAAACCGGTCAAAGAATTTAATTTCAAGCATCCCGTCGCGAGGTTTTTTTATTTCAGCAACATTAAAAAGATCCATCTTACAGATGGTGTCCAAAGGGAGATTTTCAGAATAAATCAGTTTAATCGCATCAGAAACGTTGCCGAAAGCTAATTTCTCATAGCCGCTGCAAGCCTTATAGAGAAGATTTTTCTTTTTTTGTGTGTATAATTCATCGATTTTAGAATTGATGTCATCGCGCTGTAAAAGTTTTTGACCAACACACTCAGGTTCAACCTTATAGCCAGCCATCAAAGCTGATTTTTTAACATCGCCTGAATTAACATAATTGCCACAAAATAAATATTCACGATGAGTCAACCCTTTTTTAGAAAAATATTTCAAATCAAGTAAGCCTCCTTTTTATGTTTTCAAACAACGCCAAAAAAGTATAAAAATTTGCCTTTTTGAAGAAAACGTGAAAAATAAAAATAAAAAAATACAGGAATATTGTTTTAAACCTGTATAATGTGGTATTATTAAAAAGTAAATAAACGCAGGAGGAGCACAAAGCATGAAAAAAGTGATTAAAGTTTTAAGCCTTATAATTTTATTTATGACGATGTTACTGGTAAAAGTAAACACAAATAAAATAGGAAAAGTTGGTCTAAGGATAGTATCGGCGGAGGAAAGTACAAGCCAAAGTGATGAAGAGCTTTCAGAGGAAGATTGGAAGATAGAGTTAAATGAAAGCACTCAAAAAGGTTCAAAAGAATTTGGATTTATCCAAAGAAATTTAGCTTCATCGGATTTAGCTGACAATGGGCACTTTTTATTAATTATAGGTGTAGTTTTGGTTGTGCTGTCAGTAACAGGAACAATGTTTTTTTCTTTTTGTCTTTATAAATTATGTCAGAATACAAAAAGATGCACTGAACGTAGATACACGCGGCATAACTAATTTGAAACATTCAAATAAATAAAACATAATTAAATATATTAAAATTATTAGTAACTGTGTTAAGCTTTATCTAACAGCGCGTTTGTATAAAAAAAGAAACCTAATTGCTTTCTGCAATTGGGTTTTCTTTTGTAAAAAATCATATTTTTAATCTGTTATATGGGAATCGATGCATTTACCATTTTTAAAATCTTTCAAAGTTGGCTTTTTAATTAGACGTTGATCTAACAAACGGCTTATTTCATTAATGTGTCAGAGCTCTTGTATATTTTTTCAAGCTCTTCGGAGCTAATATCAGTACGGTTTGCTCGGTATTGTATGAAAGGCAAAAGAAAAGTGGTAATCGGCTGCGCGGCAATATCTAAAGTGTGATCACGTAAAAAGAACATCAAAAATTAAAGCCAAAGTTACAATAGAAAAATAGATAATATCAAGTTTGTCATAGTGAGTAAAAACTTTGCGAAATCGCTTAATACGAAGGAAAAAACGCTCAACTTCGTTGCGACACTTGTAAAGTTTTGTGTCATATTGCCAAGGAAGTTTTCTGTTTTTCCTTGGAGGAACAATAGGAATAAGCTCTTGCATGAATGGAAAGGCTTAAGTTTTGTTATCTTCGCAAGCATGGTTCATAAGCAAATAGCACCCGGCTTTACAACTAAGCGATTCGATAAATTTTTGGTCTTCTGGTGCATCATGACGGTTTCCTGCTGAAAATTGAATTTTTAAGGCAAATTTTTCAGATACACAAGCTGTGTGCATCTTTGTTGTTTGCCCCCTTTTGAGCGACTAATGCTTTGTTCACCACTTGCTTTTCTGGTTCCAGAAGCATTAGGACAAACCTTTATGCTAGTGCTATCCAAGCATAAAACTTCACTTTGAATATCGATAATTTTCTGTTCTTAAAGCTCGTCGAAAATTCTCTGTATTGTTCTGTTCCGCGTCTGTCTACTAAACTTCATGTAAATTGTATGCCAATTCCAGTTTTTTTTGCAATACCCTTCATTTGCATCCGTTTTCTACCATATAATGCATTCAAGAATTTCTGTTTTGATATTTTTGCTGGTTTTATCTCGATCAGCATGCGTTTTTTTATCTTTTCAATCTGCTTTTTCTTTATTTTCATCTTTCTATTATACCAAATATTTCCTCGCTTGTTATCTCTTTGTGTTAACACGCTCTAAAAAATTTTCTGCTCTTTTATTAATCTACCAAAAATATTTTTATACAAAAGATAATAAAGCAACCAAAGAATCAAGATCTTTCTACATAAAAAAAATCGATTCTTTTTAATTTTTTGCTATTTTAAGGATTTTATTTACGGAGAAAAGCTTTGTATTACTAAAAGTTTCAACTTTATAAACGACCAAATAGTTGGAATAATTTGGCGTTGTTTGAATGTATGCATAAATTTATTTAGCCAGGAGAAATTTAAAATTTTCTTTCAAGAATGTACAGAAAATAGTACGATACCCGACTTTACATTTAAACTTTGAATTTTTTGTAGCTTGCTAAATAGACAAAGGGTAACGGTTATTATGAGGTTATGTCTGTATATAGTTGAATTTTTTGGTATTACATTAGGTATCCTTAAACCTCCTGGTTATTTAAAAAAGTTCAAATAATTTGGAGGCAGAGTTGTGATTAATCATCGTAACATAAACAAAATAAAAAGCCTATTTTGAAAAAGTACAGAAAAATATGGACAAAAAAGATAATAAAAAACGTTTTTAAAAATAAACGAGCATGAAGATTTTGTTGCAGAAATTTCATGTAACACTATTTTCGAAAATATAAATATGGATCAACAAGCTGCTATCAAAGTTTAACAAGATGGATAAAGTTAATAAAAAATCAAGGCTTGTGCAAAGCCATTAAAAATTTGTCACTGCAAGACCAATTTTTTTTAGTTACATGATAAAAGAATGCAAGACACAGAAAAGCTTGCACTAAAATATAATGTTAATCAAACAAGCGTCAGCAATAAATTTGATAGAATTTTAAGAACATTGCTACGTTTTTACATTCTTGTTCTAAAATCCACTTTTTCAAGTTTTCCATATCAGGCCTAAATGTGATAAAATTTCTAATTTCAATTTCAGGTTTTTGATTAAACTTTCCTTTTATCAAACATGCTATGATTACGTCTCTATGTACGTCTAGTCCCATGGTACAGGTCAAAATATTTTCCATCTTTACATCTCCAAGCTCAAGTATTGCAGGTTTTGGAATTACCCGGGTTGGTCACCGAACTTTGCTACTCGTGCAATCTGTTAGTAAACAGTGCTACATACTGTTGTTCTCTTGGGTAATTCGTCCATGTTGAAAAACGGGATATGGTTATTCACCAAGGTTCGATCGGACTTTTCTTGCGTCTTAAGTATACCAAAATTTCTCATTTCCGCACTTTTTTATTTTCATTCTCAGTTGTGATTCACTTTCATGGGGCGTTGTAAATTGAAAATCAATACCCCAGTTATGCTAAATTGCTTGTGATGTTTTTTTTTCATGCTCGAGCTGTGGATTTGCTACCACGCAAATTTTATATCTGAATGTTTATCGTTCGCTCAAAAATGATGTTTTAGCACATTTGATAAAATGCTTGTCCAACAATTGGGGCATCCTTGCAATAACTTCGAAGACATGAAATTCGTGTGATGCTGGCTAGTAGGCTGAGGTATTATTAAGAATTTAAAATAAAGAACGAATAAATTATGAAGAGAACGTTTGTAAATTATCCAGATGTCGTGTCAATAAACGAACTAATGACGATGTTTAATATTGGCAAGAAAACAGCATATTCTTTGCTTCACACTAGAGAAATAAAAAGCATCAAGGTCGGCAGACAATACCGACTCCCTAAACGTTTTATCATAGAATATTTACAATGCAGTTAACACGTTCCTCTGACAAATATGACACAATATTAATGTTAGAGAATGTGTCCATGCAACTTAGGAGGATACATTTATATGACAGGTTGTTTAAAAATGACGCTTTTTAATTTTTAAACTTAAAGAGCAAAAATGGGGTTTAACGAAGTTAAAAGTAAAAGGCAATAAATAAAAGCTACAGATTTTTTTAAACAAATTAATGGCTGAATACGAAAAAAAGAAGAAGCTAAAGAAACAGAAAACATCTTATTTACAAATTATTTAATGCAATGGTTAGAGAAAAGAGAAATAAAGTTGAAAAAGAGACGATTGAAGGTTATAAAACGATGATAAACACCATATAGTGTCTTATTTTGAAAAGAAATTAAGCTTTCAGAAATAAAACCTTTGCATATTGCAGATTTTTATGAAAGTAAGTTCAAAAATGGACGATGTGATGGCAAAGATGGTTATCTATTTGAACTATAAAAATGTCGGCCTTTATCATAAAAGCTGCTCTAGATGAAGCCGTTTTTTATGAATTAATTTTGTGCAATTCAGCTTAAAAAGTTCCTTTACCTAAGAAAGAGGATGAAGAAAAGAACTGTGTTTTTCAGGACGCAAAAAATGCAAATGAAGTTCTAAAATTTTTTAGAGGTCATCATTTGCAACTCTTAATTTACACTACTTTATATTATGGATTACGCCGGAGTGAAGTTTTAAACTTAAAGTGGAATACCGCAGATTTTGAAAATGATTCGCTCGAAATTAAGAACACTGTTGTAAAACATACAACAATTGTCACAAAAGACAAAACAAAAACCGCAGCTGGAGGAAGAAAATACGTGTTACTTCCTGAAATAAAAGAAGTATTGGGAAACCTTAAAAATGAAGCCAAAAACAAGTGAAAATTCGCGTCATTGCTGAGATTTCGACATTTTAAAAGTTTATTTGTTTGGCACACATATAAAAGGTTTCTACGAATTTTTTGAAACTATAAAACTAAAAGTTAAAATGCTTTTACAAAAAGAAGGAATGTTGAGTATCTTTAGCCATGTTATTTTTCTTGTGTTACTAATATATGTGTAAACATCAGTTGTAGTCTATATATCTGCATGGCCAAGCCGTCTTCCTTTGTCGTACAAAATACTCGCACAGCTGTGGCGTAAATCATGGAACCGCATCTGTGGAAATTTATTTTTAATAAGTACCTTTTTAAAAATCCTGGTTATGTAGTCCGGCCGATAAGGTTGACCATCCCTGGCCACACAAAAATGTAATCCGTGTTTTGGTATTCCTTGCCGAGTATTTTTTGTTGTCTAATCGCTCAACTTTTGATATAAAGGTAAGCCAAGCAATACTGTTTTTTTTCGCTTTTAGGTTGGTTTTAATGTTATTTTTTCTTAAAATGCTACCGCATTTTGGCAGCTTATATCTAAGGATGCATAGGGAGTGTGCATTTTTTTGAAAAAATCTTCGCAGTTATGTGCATAATTTCACACGGTTGAATCAATTAAGTCTATAAAATCAGTTTAAAGTATGAAAAGTCCGTACTGTGAACTGATTTTTTTATTTTGAAATTAACTTGACTTCTAGCGCAAAAAGGAGTTTAGATATGAATCACGAGATTTTAAAATGATTTGAAAGTTAGCATGTGCGCGGTGTAACTAAGGCTTTAAGACTCTAAATAGAAATTATAAAGGTCTGGTTAATAAATATTAAAAAAAGAAGAAGACATATATGGAAAATGTTTGTAGGAAGCATTGCATCAAGCAACAAAAGATTTTTTTAATGTTTCAAGGGATATAAAGAGTAAACTGAGGGATAAGTCGTATAAACTAAATCAATATTTAAATGCATTACTGAAAGTAGCAAATTGTGAACTGAATAATGATGCAGTAGAAGGCGGTTGTAAATTTTTTAGTAAGCTTGATTATGCCTGGGTATATTAAATTATGCCCCAAGCGTAACAGATTTAGTAAATATTTATTGCGCGTTGTTCACGCCCCAATTTACAGATTATGCAGTAGACAAATTTTCTGAGGAAGCTGAAAATAGTGCAAATATAGAGATTGATACTGTAAATTATGAATTTATAGCTGAAATTGTTGATGAGGAAGATATGAATGCGTTAAACATGGCAATTAAAGCGAGGTTTATCATATCGTCAACAATGGATTCGTTTTTGCAATCGATTGCTATGAACATTTATATTGCCTACTGCATCGAGATCCGGAGTCCTCAAAACAAGTATTTCAATTGATAATGGAGGAGAATTTATATTTGATGAAAAATTGATACTCAGGAAAACTAGACAAATATTGCAAGAGTCCAGTTATATTGGCCCTTCATGTGCACGTGTAATGTGCACTAATTTTTCAACTATTGATACAAAAAAAGGTTTAGTATAATGTTCAGTGCAAAGTCATTCCTAGTCAAACTATTTTCATAAATGCAAAATTAAGAAATATTTCAGAGGTATGACCTAAAACGCTTCTCAATTTATAAACAAAGCATTTTAAAGTATCCAACTAAAATAAAATCACAATCTTACGTCAAAACAGTTGATGAATACTCAACTTTTATGTCATTATCTTTTGTTCTGGCAAGTTTTGCATTGTTCCCGTTGCCATCCTTCTATTGAGAGATTTTCAATTTTATGTCCATCAAAAAAGTTAACAACATTGTTTTCCACAAAGCTAGCTCTTTTTGTGAGCTAACTTTCTTTTTTTAGAAAAGCCTTAATCCATAATTTTTTTGCAATTCATTTATTGACTCTACCGTCTATTTTTACCCCACAATTTTGAAATTAAATTTAATTATAAAAGAAATTATATCTATTTTGCAAGTTATTATCATAAAAAACGCCAACTTTACAAAAATGTAAAGAAGATTTATGTTGCAGATAAGACTTTTGTGGTAGTACGGTAGAATAAAGGCAACCCGTTGATAAGCGTTCTTGGCGTTTTTATTAAAAATACAAATGATTTTCGCTATAAAAATACTTTTCATCTTATTTTTGTACAAAATATTTAGTGAAATATTTACATTGCATAATTGATGTGATATTATTGATATTATAAAAAATAAATATCTTAAAAAAGAGGCAGTAAAGTTTGAAACAATGAAGTAACAAGTAGAGAATAAATTTGAGTATCACAAATAAGCCATCGTTGTGGTGGCTAAAAATTGAATATAGACGCAACACCTAATCAGGAAGCTATTGAAGGATCATCTTTGATGAGATATCCACGTTGCTTAAGTAGATTAAGTGCCTGTGAAGTAGTAAGAACTTTTTCTTTATTCACAGTACGTGATTCAAGAAAACCCCCTGGTGTATATGGTTTTAGATCTGTAAGTATGTGCCAGATAGCGGTCAGGATCATACGACAGACGGCGATGATGGCTTTCTTATGGCCACAGCGTGTTTTGATACGCTTATAGCGAGTTGTAAATTCAGGATGTTTCTTTGATTTGATTAAAGCATTTGCAACTTGTACCAGAACTAGTTTAAAATAAAAAGCAGCACGGGAAATCTTAGTAGACTTAATTTTGCGGTCACTTTTATCATTATGAGGACAACATCCAGCCCAGGAGACGAAGTGTTTCGCTGTGGGGGGAGACAAATATATCACCGCCAATCTCTGAAAGCCTTGAATTGCGGTCATTGGATTTTTGTCGAATTCGGGAACAGTCCTTATTAAGTTTAAAGCAGCCTCATATTTATCACTGAGACAAAGGATTTCCTGTTCTACTTCTGAAATGTGCTTTTGTAGTTCATCGATATGATCAAGGCATTGTCTAAGTTTCACAGCTTGTTCTTTAGAAATAGCACCATCAATAGCAGTCTGTATTTCTTCAACAGGAGTTTTACAGCAACTATCGACAAATGGTGATATATCAAATTTTTCTCCGGGATGTTGGGAAAATTGCACAAATTGCAGATGCTGCTGTAGCAACTCCTGCTGCCCTAGCAATTGGAGGCTTTTTTACATTTTACCGATGTCAAATAAGCTAAAAAATTTAATTGATGTCTATAAAGATATATATATGCAAGTTTATGAAGATGTGATTAATCATAGGTGGATAGATGGCAATGTACTTATTACCGCGGTGCCAATAGATAGTTCCTGCACAAAAGGTTATGCACGTTTCACCATATTGATGGAGTACATTATAATAAATCTCAAAAAGCAATAAATTGGGAATTGCAAAATCTGAGTGCAAATTTTTAAATGAAGACCACGATGAATGCTATTAAAAGGCTAAGAAAACAATTGAATGTCTATGGAATAATCAGGACGATCCATCACAATGTAAGAATAATCTATATTATTATAAAATAACGAAAAATATGCTTTGAACTTTAATTCCGTTAAAAAGCTTTTTGGGTTTAACAACTAAACTTTTGACATAAAAGTCAGGGATAAAAAGTAGCTGTTGTTATTATGCACAACCCAGTAAAAAGGACAAAACAAAAAAACAACCTCATATGATAGACTGAAAAAGAATTGGCTGAATATTTTGAGTAAAAGCACATATTGGACAAAACTGGAAACAAATATGGCTTTACATATGATGAAATGAGATGTTTCGAACTCACACATAATAAAAATCAACGAAAATTTACAGCAAGCTTTGCGCTTGCAATCCTTTATTGTACCTGATATAATAGGAAGGTGAAAATAAGTAAAAGATAAAAAAGCACATACCAATCGAGAGAAAACCAGAAAAAATATCGAAACAGAAATTCTTGAATGATTATATACGGCAGAAAACAGATGCAAGTGGAGGGCATTGCCAAAAAATTCGAGAACTGTCATACAATTTACATGAGGTTTAGCAAATAGATGAAAAACGTAACCATACAGAGAATTTCCGACGAGCTTCAAAAACAGAAAATTATGGATGACTAAAGTAAAGTTTTGTGCTTGAACAGCACTAGCATCAAGGTCCATCCTAATGCTTCCGGAGCCATCAAAACAAGTAGTGAACAAAACATTGACCGCTCAAAATGAGGTTAGCAAAAAGGACCCACGTAGTTTGTGTATCTGAAAAATTTGCCTTAAAAGTTCAACTTTCAGCAGGAAACCGTCATGACTCACCAAAAGTCTGAAAACTTATCGAATCGCTTAGTTGTAAAGCTGGGTGTTATTTGCTTATGGACCGTGCTTAAGAAGACAACAAAACTTAAGTCCTTGCATTCTCATGCAAGGGCTTATTCTTGTCGTTCTTACTAAGAAAAACAGAAAAATTCCTTAGCAATATAACACAAAACTTTACAAACGTCGCAACGAAGTTGAGCGTTTTTTTCCTTCTTAAGCGGTTTCGCAGAGTTTTTATTAGCTATGACAAACTTGACATTATCTATTTTTCTATTATGGCTTTAAATTTTAATGTTCTTTTTGTGTGATCATGCTCTAGGTAATTTAAAAACCCGCAGTTTGCATTATTAGAAATAAAACCGAATAATCAATAGATTGCAAAAAAATTCCACAAATTAAATAAAAATAGCAATGATAAGATAATTAGCTAATTACCGAGTTGATTTTATGCAAGAATGATTTTTTTGATAATCTTTTGCTAGGTTAAAAAGTAGTTATGATTGACTTAAGATAATCTTTGAAATTAGCACCGATTTTGGGGTGTTTTAGCGCAATTTCAACACAAGCTTTCATAATTCCTAACTTGTTACCCATATCGTAGCGTGTACCAGTAAATTCAACAGCGGTCATTCCAACAGTGTTTGCCAAAATCTTCATAGCGTCGGTAAGTTGGATTTCTCCACCCACGCCAGGCTTTATTTTATCGAGAATATTGAAAATATCTGGAGTCAAAATACACCTACCCAGCACAGAATATAATGATAAAATTTCATTTTCAGAAGGTTTTTCTACCATATCTGTGCAAGAAAAAACATTTTCCCGAATATGTTCAACTTTTAAAGAGCTATACTTTGAGATATCTTCACGAGCAACTTTGTTAATGCCTAAAACAGCGTGACCAAATTCGTTGTAAGCACGGATAAGTTGGGCACAAGCGGGATCATTTCCGATAATGACGTCATCACCGTAAAGCACAGCAAAAGGTTCATTTCCAACAAAGGAACGCGCGCAATTTACTGCGTGCCCAAGGCCTGAAGTTTCTTTTTGGCGCAAAAAATATATATTGGCGAGCTTTGAGATATTTACAACCTCATTAAATGCTTCGATTTTATTATTTTGTAAAAGACGCTGTTCTAGTTCAGGGCATCTGTCAAAATGATTTTCGATGAGTTCTTTTCCTCTATTTGTAACAATTAATATGTCAGTTATTCCAGACGCGGCAGCTTCTTCCACGATGTATTGAATAGCGGGTTTATCTACAATAGGTAGCATTTCTTTAGGCAAAGCTTTTGTAGCAGGCAAAACCCGAGTACCAAGGCCAGCGGCAGGAATTACAGCTTTTGTGATCTTCATGTAATCCTCCGATTTTAGTAAAAATTTTTAACTTACATAAAAAATTATAAAATACTTAAAAAACAAAGTCAACGATATCAACTCTGAACATTATGCTTGGTAAATGTAAATCTGTTTACAAGCATAGCAACAACAATTCCCATGCTTGTGTCTAAAACACGGTTGATAACGTACATTAAAGTATCAGAAATATTTCCATCGGGCCACATAACAACGCTCAAAACGACTATGCAAGATATACTGACAGAAGCGGGTTGGCTTATAAGATTGCAAATATAAATTACGATTAAAATAGCGATGGGAGCAACAAAAAGAGTGGTAAATTCTTTAAAAGGCAATTTATAAATGGTCAAAAGAATCAAATATCCAACACCACCACCGATCAATGTACCGACCAAGCGTTGCAAGCCAGAACTAAAAGTTTTATTATATGTGGGCTGAAGGCAAATTATGGCGGCAATGCTTGCAAATAAAGTATCTGTACGATTTAAAATATATGCGATTAAAAGGCATAAGAAAACAGAGATAGCTGTTTTTATAGCTCTTAACCCTAATTTATAGCCTAGATTCATAAAAAATCTCCTATTTAGTAACCTTTTTTTCCAACTAATGATTCATCTTCTTCAACCCAGTTATTTACATCTATTATTCCAAATTTGGTTTTGTCAATGCGAACGACAACAAATTTAATTCCCGCATTTATAATTAGTCTTTTACACATAGCGCAAGAGCAGGTATTTTTGACATATTCGCCCGAATCAGCTTCTTTTCCAACAAGATATAAAGTTGCACCAAGCATATCGTTTCTGGCGGCGTGAATAATAGCATTAGCCTCTGCATGAACAGAACGGCATAATTCGTAACGTTCTCCACGAGGAATTTGTAAAACTTCGCGAGTGCATTTGCCAATATCCATGCAATTTTTTCGACCTCTGGGAGCTCCGGTGTATCCAGAAGAGATTATTTGGTCGTTATTAACAATGATAGCCCCAAAATTTCGTCTTAAACAGGTTCCGCGCTCCAAAACAGTTTGAGCAATGTCCAAATAATAATTTTCTTTATTGATTCTATTCATAATAAAAAGTCTCCTTTAGATGAATTTATTATAAAATATTTTTCTGTAAGAATCAAACTCTTTTGTTTTTAAGCTAGATTATGTTATACTAAAAAAGCAATATTAAAAAGAATAGGAGAAAATATGGATAAATTATCGGATATTGGAACAATAAAACGTATGTTGACAAAATATGGTTTTAATTTTTCTAAAACTTTGGGACAAAATTTTTTGATAAATCCGAGCGTGTGCCCTAAAATGGCAGAGTCGTGTGGAATAGAAGAAAATACTGGTGTATTAGAAGTTGGGCCGGGCATAGGAGTCTTGACTTGCGAGTTGGCTAAAAGAGCAAAAAAAGTAGTTGCAGTCGAACTTGATAAGCGCTTACTTCCTGTTTTAAATGAAACTCTGTCCGAATTTGAAAATGTAAAAATTATTAATAACGACGTAATGCAAATGGATTTAAAAAAACTGCTAAGCGAAGAATTCTTTGGGATGAATGTAGTTTTTTGCGCAAATTTACCATATTATATAACGTCACCGATTTTAATGAAATTGCTTGAGGAACGGCTGAATTTAAAGGCTATTACGGTTATGGTTCAAAAAGAGGTTGCGCAGAAAATTTGTGCCGGAGCTGGTAACAGAAAATCCGGAAGTATAAGCTTGGCAGTGAATTATTATGCAGAACCAGAAATTTTGTTTTTTGTAAAAAGCGGAAGTTTCTTACCTGCTCCAAAGGTTGATTCATCGGTAATTAGGCTGAACATAAGAAAAAATCCGGCTTGCGAAGTCTTTAATGAAAAATTATTATTCAGAATTATAAAAGTGTCTTTTTTGCAGAGAAGAAAGACTGTAATTAACGCATTGAGCAACAATTTAAACTTGCCCAAAGAAACACTTTTACAAGCCTTTGATGAGTTGGAAATTGACTTAAAAAGCAGGGCAGAAAATTTGACTTTAGAACAGTTTGCAATATTGACAAATTTTTTGTACGAGAATGGGCTGGTGTGAATTTTACACACATGAAAGTCTTATATTTTGACTTTTTATGATAAATAACTATTAAAATATTTGTCAGTCAGATTATGTTTGTCGTTTTTTGTTCTGGAAAATAATTATTTTGTGTGGTATAATGTTTTATTAAAAAAAGGAGGCTTTATATGAAAGTTGTGCTTTTGGCAGGCGGTTTTGGTACAAGAATTTCAGAAGAAAGTCATTTAAGACCGAAACCGATGATAGAAATAGGCGGCAAGCCGATTCTTTGGCATATAATGAAGCTATATTCGCAGTATAATTATAACGAGTTTGTGATTTGCTGTGGCTATAAAGCGCACATGATAAAGGAATATTTTGCTAATTATTATTTGCACTCGAGTGATGTTACTTTTGACTTTGCAAATAATAATGATATGATTTTACATAATAATTTTGCTGAACCGTGGAAAATTACTTTGGTGGACACCGGCCTTAATACGATGACAGGTGGACGAATTAAGCGTGTACAAAAATATATTGGAAATGAACCTTTTATGTTGACGTACGGAGATGGCGTTTCGGATGTGAATATATCAAAACTCGTTGAATTTCATAGATCTCACGGAAAAATCGCGACAATGACGGCAGTTAATGTTGGTCAAAGATTTGGCGTTTTGGACATTGATGAGAAAGAAAATACAATTCGGTCGTTTAGAGAGAAAAAACACGACGATGGTAGCGTTATAAACGGTGGATTTATGGTTTTAAATCCGCAAATTTTTGATTTTATAGAGAATGACGCTACTGTTTTTGAACAGGAACCACTCGAAACGGTTGCAAAAATGAGCGAGTTAAAAGCCTTTCGACACAAAGGTTTTTGGCAGTGCATGGATACTCAAAGAGATAAATGTCAGCTAGAAGAAATGTGGGCAACGGGCAAGGCTCCATGGAAAGTTTGGTGAATTTAAATTTGTCTATGAATTTGAATTTTTATAATGGGAAAAAAGTTTTTGTAACGGGACACACTGGATTTAAGGGCACTTGGCTATGCAAAATGCTCATAAATTCCGGCGCGATTGTTACCGGATATTCGCTTTTACCTCCAACTAATCCGAACCTTTTTGAGTTGACTGATATAAAATCAAAGATGAATTCAGTGATTGGGGACATCAGAGATTTTAATGCGTTAAAAGTTGCTTTTGAGAACGCAAATCCAGAAGTTGCTTTTCATCTGGCAGCGCAGCCTATTGTTCGTGACAGCTACAAAAATCCGCGCTATACATATGAAACTAATGTGATGGGAACAGTAAATATTTTGGAATGTATTAGAACTTCTGCGACGACAAAGTCATTCCTTAATGTTACGACAGACAAAGTTTATAAAAATAATGAGTGGGAATGGGGATATCGAGAAAACGAGCCTCTTGATGGTTTTGACCCATATTCAAATTCAAAATCTTGTTCAGAATTGGTTACGCATAGTTATAAATCATCATTTTTTAGCGATAATCACACTGCAATTTCTACTGCGAGGGCTGGAAATGTCATCGGAGGAGGGGATTTTGCCAATGACAGAATAATTCCGGACTGCGTTAGGGCGATTGAGAAAAACGAAGATATAATTATCAGAAATCCAGCGTCAACAAGGCCGTATCAGCATGTATTGGAGCCGCTTTATGCATATTTAATGATAGCAGAAATGCAGTATAAAAACTCCCAATTTTCTGGGTATTATAATATTGGACCGGACGAATGTGACTGTATTACAACCGGAGAACTAGTAAAATTGTTTTGCAAAAAATGGGGACGTGGCTTAAAGGCAGAAGTAAAGCAAGTGAATGGGCCTCATGAAGCGAATTTTTTAAAATTGGACTGCTCTAAATTGAAAAAAACTTTTGGCTGGAAACCCAAATGGAATATAGAAACAGCGGTTGAAAAGACAGTTGCTTGGATGAAAGTTTATATTGAAAAGGGCAATGTTTCTGAGGCTATGGACGATCAAATTTATGAATTTTTGAGTAAATAGGAGCTTTTTTATGTTTTTGAATATGACAGAACAACAGGCAAGAGAAAAAATTTTGGATTTGGTGGATGCTTATTGCAAAACTTATCATAATTCAGAAAATTTTGATAAAAATAACCCCAAAATATCATATGCAAAACGCGTGTATGACAGTAGAGAAATGGTAAATCTAGTTGATAGCGCACTGGAGTTTTGGTTGACTTCTGGGCGTTATACAGATAAATTTGAAGAAGAGTTTGCGAAATATTTAGGAGTGAAATTTTGTGCGCTTGTGAATTCTGGTTCATCGGCGAATTTATTGGCGTTTATGACATTGACGTCACCGCTTTTGAACGAAAGAGCAATAAAACGCGGCGATGAGGTCATTACGGTAGCAGCAGGATTCCCTACAACGGTGACGCCGATAATTCAGTTTGGCGCCGTGCCTGTTTTTGTGGACGTGACAATTCCGCAGTATAACATAGATGTGTGGCAGCTGGAAAAAGCACTTTCGAACAAGACAAAAGCGGTTATGCTTGCGCATACTTTGGGGAATCCTTTTGATTTGAAAGCGGTAAAAGATTTTTGTAATAGAAATAATTTGTGGTTGATTGAGGATAATTGTGACGCGTTTGGCTCTAAGTACACTATTGATGGAAAGGAAAAATTTACCGGTTCGATCGGCGATATCGGAACATCCAGTTTTTATCCACCTCATCACATGACGATGGGTGAAGGCGGTGCGGTTTACACAAGTAACCCACTTTTGGCAAAAATAATGCGTTCTATGCGCGACTGGGGCAGAGATTGTATTTGCAAGTCCGGATTTGACAATATGTGTCAACACCGTTTCGACAAGCAGTACGGCGAGTTACCGCTGGGCTACGACCATAAATATGTTTACTCTCATTTTGGCTATAACTTGAAAGCTACCGATATGCAAGCGGCGATTGGCTGCGCTCAGCTTGAGAAATTTCCGAGTTTTGTGGAGCGTAGAAAGTATAATTTTGTGCGCTTGAAAAAAGCTTTAGAAATTGTGTCGAATAAATTAATTTTGCCAGAAGCTGCAAAAAATTCAAATCCAAGCTGGTTTGGCTTTTTAATTACTTGCAAAGAGGGCGTAGACCGAAACGCACTCGTGAGATATGTTGAGGAGCACGGAGTCCAGACAAGAATGCTGTTTGCCGGAAATCTTACAAAACACCCTTGCTTTGACAAGCTAAGAAAGTCTGGCGAGGGGTATAGAATTGTCGGAGATTTAAAAAATACTGACAGAATTATGAGGGATACTTTTTGGATCGGAGTTTATCCGGGCATGACCGAAGAAATGATTGATTATATGGCAAAAACAATCATAGACGGATTAAATTAAGAAAAGTGGTCAACATTTATATAAAAAGGTGCGATTTATGAGCAATTTAATGGCGACAATTAAACAATTTATAAAGTTCGGGCTGGTTGGTATTTCGAATACACTGATTTCACTTGGAATGTATTATTTGCTGTATTTTTTGGGGGTAAATTATTTAATAGCCAACACAGTTGGCTTTGTTGTGAGCGTATTAAATTCCTATTATTGGAATAATAAGTATGTATTCAAAAAGACTCAGAAAGGGCATTTAAAGCCACTCATAAAAACTTTTTTGTCTTACGGCTCAACTTTTTTGCTGTCAACGGTTTTGCTTTTCGTGATGGTTCAATATTTTAGCGTTTCGGAGGTAGTTGCGCCGGTTGTTACTTTAGTTATTACAATTCCACTAAATTTTTTAATGAACAAATTTTGGGCTTTTAAATAAGGAGATTTGTTGAGATGAAAAGAGTGATTATAACTGGTCCTACCGGTACGATAGGTGTTGCATTGACTGACATTTTGACAAAAAGTGACTGCGAAGTTTATGCAATTTGCAGACCAAATTCCAGCAATATTAAAAATTTGAAAAATCGTGAGAATCTGCATGTGATTGAGTGCGACATTTCAAATTTGCTTGACTTAAAAAGCAAACTGAGCGGTAGATTTGATGCATTTTATCATTTTGCGTGGAATGGCACGTTTGGTGACGCGCGGAATGAGGTTGACTTACAGTTTAGTAACGTTAAATATACTTTGGATGCAGTTAATCTGGCAAAAAGTTTAAATTGCAAAGTGTTTGTAGGAGCGGGTTCTCAGGCAGAGTATGGACATTTTTTTGAGCCAGCTGATGAAAACACATGTACAAAGCCATTTACACTTTATGGAGCAGCTAAGTTATCTGCTGGGCAAATGAGTCGAGTTTATGCGCAGAACTTGGACTTAAAGCATATTTGGGTTAGAATTTTTAGCGTGTTTGGCCCTTGTGACGACAGCAGAACGTTGGTTTCGTATGTGATAAATGAATTAAAGTCTGGCAAAAGCCCAGGGCTGACGCCAGGCGAGCAAGTTTGGGATTATCTTTACAGTTATGATGCAGCGGATGCTATGATAAAAGTTGCAGAAAAAGGCAAAGATGGTGCGGTTTATTGCTTGGGAAGCGGACAAAAAAAGCAATTAAAAGAGTACATTCAAGGCATTGCGGACGTGGTAAATCCTTCGGTAAGCCTGACATTTGGGCTGAAGCCTTACAGCGAGAGCCAGGTGATGTTTTTGTCTGCGAACATATCTGCCTTAAAAAATGACACTGATTTTGCACCAAAATATGAATTTAAACAGGCTATTAAAGAAATTATTGAGAAGAAATAAAAAATCAGCAAATTGGAGTTGTGATTTTTGAAAGTAAAAGTATCAGATTATATTGCAAATTTTTTGAGCGAAAATGGCATAACAGACGTATTTACCGTTACGGGCGGCGGTGCAATGCACTTGAATGACGCGTTGGGGCATCATCCAAAATTAAAATGTACTTATAATCATCATGAACAAGCCTGTGCGATTGCGGCAGAGGGGTATACGCGATATTCGGGAAAGTTGGCAGTAGTTTGTGTAACGAGCGGACCTGGTGGAACTAATGCACTTACTGGAATTTTAGGCGGTTGGCTGGATTCCATTCCGATGTTCGTTTTGTCAGGGCAAGTTAAACGAGAAACAACGGTGGGCTCAACAAATTTGCCACTTAGACAGCTTGGTGACCAGGAATTTAATATTGTCAATTGTGTAAAAAACATGACTAAGTATGCAAAAATGATTACAGAGCCGAATGAAATTGCATATCATTTAGAAAAAGCTTTGTATATCGCACTAAATGGCCGAGGAGGCCCAGTTTGGCTGGATATTCCACTCGATGTGCAAGGGTCAGTTGTAGAGACTGAAGATTTGGTTCATTTTTGTAAAAATGAAATGGTTTTGCATGAAGCTCCAAAAATAAAAAAGAGAACCATTGATGAGATTATAGAAAAGATAAAAATGTCAAAACGCCCCCTAATTATAGCTGGAACTGGCATTCGTTTAGGACAAGCCTATGAGGAATTTTTGAGATTGATTGAAAATTTGAATATTCCTGTCGTTACAGCTTGGAATGCACATGACGTTTTGTGGAATGAACATCGGCTTTTTTGTGGAAAACCCAGCACTGTCGGAACACGCGGAGGTAATTTTGTCGTTGAGAACAGCGATCTGATTATTTCTTTGGGCTGCAGATTAAACATTCGCCAAATCAGTTATAATTATAAAAATTTTGCTCCAAATGCGTACAAAATCATTGTCGATATAGATAAAGCAGAGCTTCAAAAGCCAACTCTCACGCCGGGTATGCCGATCCATGCAGATGTGAAAGATGTTATAGAAAAATTGCTGAAATCGAAGTTTGAGAACAAAAATAAAGAACATAAAAAATGGCTCGAATGGTGTAAAGCGGTGGATGAGAAATATCCGGCGTGTTTGCAACGGTATTATGAAAAAAATAAACCGATGAATCCGTATGCGTTTATTGATACTTTATTTAAAATTTTGCCTGAAAATGAGCCAATTATTTGTGGGAATGGTAGTGCATGTGTTATTACTTTTCAAGCGGCGAATGTGAAAAAAGGCCAAAGATTGTTTACAAACTCTGGGTGTGCAAGCATGGGATACGGTTTTCCTGCAGCTATCGGAGTGGCTGTTAATTTGGATGGCAAGAGGGTTGTTTGCATCGATGGCGATGGAAGTTTTCAGATGAATTTACAAGAATTGCAGACTGTTGTGCACAATAATTTGAATTTAAAAATTATTATTTTGAACAATAACGGCTACCACTCAATTAGACAGACGCAGAAAAATATTTTTTCGCCTCATCCGCTAATTGGGGTTTCTAAAGAGAATGGCATTAGTTTTCCGGAGTGCGAGAAATTGGCAGAATGCTATGGCTTAAAGTATGTAAAAATAGATGATATTTTGAGTGCTGCTGAAAAAATAAAAACGTTTTTAGATTTTGATGGGCCTGCAATCTGTGAGGCAGTAGTTGATCCGACGCAGAATTTTGAACCCAAGTTATCCTCTAAAGTTATGCCAGATGGAAAAATTATGTCACCTCAGCTAGATGATATGTTTCCATTTTTGTCGCGAGAAGAATACGAAAGCAATAAATTTTGAATTTTTTGAATAAAAAGGAGATAATAGTTTATGAACAGAATCGAAAAAAAAATGTTGGAAATTTTGAAAGAACTAAAAAATGAACACAATGTTTTGGCAGTAAAAGCGGAGTTCGAGGCAGAGGGCTCAAGAACCGATGAGTTAGTTAAATTAAACGAGATAGTTTCTCGTGCAGACATGAATTTGTTCATAAAAATTGGCGGTTGTGAGGCAGTTAGAGATTTAGATCAATGCAAACTGCTTGGCGCAAGAGGAATTATGGCGCCAATGATAGAATCTCCATTTGCAATGAAAAAGTTTGTTGGTGCGGCAAAAAAAGTTTACGGCGATGAAGTTTCGGACGTTGAGTGGATTATAAATGCCGAGACGAAGACTTGCAGGGAAAATTTTGATGAAATTTTAGCAGAAGGCAAAGGTTTTTTAAATACAATTTCAATTGGAAGAGTTGATTTATCGGCATCTATGGGGCTTACAAGAGAAGTGATAAACGGCGAGGAAGTTTTTGAAGCCGCACAATTTTTTGCTAAAAAAGCCAAAGCAGCCGGAATTGTAGTAGGTTTTGGTGGAGGAATTTCTTTTGACGCAATCGATTTTATTAAAAACATGAAAGGTTTAGCGCAAAAATTTGAAACAAGAAAAATAGTATTCAAATATGATGACGATGCAGAACGCTTAAAGGCTGGAATTTTAAAGGCGATGGAGTTCGAAGTTTTGTATTTGCAAAATAAATGTGAATTTTATGATAGAATGGCAAATGAAGACAAAGTCAGAATGCAGATGCTTGTAGAAAGATTTGAAATGGCAAAAGCGAAGTTAGGAAAATAATTATGAAAAAACTTGTTATTTTTGATTTAGATGGGACGCTAATAGACACTTTAATGGATGCGGGGCGCTGCTTTAACAAAGTTTTAGAGCAATTTGGTTTTAAAACTTATCCTTTGGAGCAATATAATTGCTTGGTTGGAGGAAATTTAGAGGTAATTTTTTCAAAACTGCTGGAAGAGCAGGATAGAACAGAGGAAATTATTTCTAAATTAAAAAATAAGTACAGAGAAGTATATTCACTTGACCCAAAACCAAACACGAAGCCTTTTGACGGAGTTTTGGACGTTTTAAAAAAGTTAAATGAAAAAAATGACATTTCAATTGCGATAAATACAAATAAATCGCAAGTTTTAGCAGAAAAACTTTGTGAAAACATGTTCTCTGACATTGAATTTTCTGGGATTTTTGGCTATGTTGATGAAAGACCGTCAAAGCCGGATCCGTATGCGGTTAATGAACTGATGAAGATTAATAATGTTTTGCCAGAAGAGACGATTTATGTAGGAGACAGCTTGACAGACATTAAGACGGCGCAGAATGCAGGGATAGATTGCATTTTTGTAAATTGGCTTAAAGCAGATATAAGTGCTTTGTTGGCAGAAAATAATGTGCGCTTTGTGGCGAATATTCCTGAAGATATATTGACGTTTTTATGATTATTTTTAAGCAAAGGTGGTCCAAAAATGAAATTTTATTTGGAGCACTTAAATTTTTTAAGGACTGAAAAAAATGAAAAGAATTAGCGTTTTAGTGCCGTGCTTTAATGAAGAAGAAAATGTTGTACCACTAAGTAAGGCAATAATAGAACAGCTAGAAAGTTTAAAGGACTATGATTGGGAGCTTTTGTTTATTGATAACTGCTCTACTGATAAAACCAGGGAGATTTTAGCGAGTCTATGTGCTCAAAACAAAAGAATAAAAGCGATTTTTAATGCCAAAAATTTTGGGCAATTTAATTCACCTTATTACGGACTTTTGCAAACGACAGGTGACTGTACAATTAGTATGTGTGCGGATTTTCAAGACCCTGTTGAGATGATTCCAAAGCTTGTAAGAGAATGGGAAACCGGGTATAAAATAGTATGTGCAATAAAGACTTCGAGCCGTGAAAATAAATTAATGTATTTTTTGCGTTCATGTTATTATTCTGCCATAAAAAAAATGAGTGATGTTGAACAAATTGAGCATTTTACAGGTTTTGGACTTTACGATAGATCTTTTATCGAAACTTTAAAAACGCTCGATGATCCAACTCCATTTTTGCGTGGAATTGTGGCAGAACTTGGCTCAAAAAGGAAAGATGTTCCGTATGAGCAGGCGCAAAGGCGTGCGGGAAAAACGAGCAATAATTGGTATAAACTTTATGATGCAGCAATGCTAAGTTTTACTTCTTATACGAAAATCGGGCTAAGAATGGCGACGATTATTGGATTTATTTTTTCATTTTTTAGCCTTATAACAGCGTTTGTATATCTTGTTTTAAAACTGCTTAATTGGAATAATTTTTCAGCCGGAATGGCTCCAATTTTGATTGGTGTTTTTTTATTTGGCTCGATTCAGCTTTTTTTTATAGGCCTTATCGGCGAGTACGTAATGAGTATCAATACACGCGTGATGAAACGGCCACTGGTTATCGAAGAAAAACGTATTAATTTTGATGATTAAAACTTTGTTTTTAAATTAAAAGAAGGGCGCAGTGCACGATATGGAGATGGTATCGTGCGCGCGCCCTAACTTTTTTGAGTTTTTAATTTACAAATAATTACATGATTAGAAAGTTATTTATAGTTAAAAATATAAGTAAATAAAAATTTATTTAGTAAATTTCTATTTAAAAAGAGTTTAAATATATTAAATGTTTAAGAATAACTTGGGAGGTGACGGCAAAGTAATATAAAAATCCGTTATAGTTTTAATATTAGATTTAAGACATTAAAAAATTATTTTATAAAGGAGAATATGTATGAAATTGATTGAGTCAAAATTATTGAAAAAAGTAAGTATAGGAATTCTACCATTAGCATTTTTATTCGTAACAATGTGTCCGAACCATATAGCGCATTCAGCTGTACCAACGACAGTTAGTGTTTTGCCAGATGCTGCAGATGGAGCGTTGACCGCGATTACAAATGGACAAAGCCGAGATTATGCAACTATGGGTGGTTATAAAGATAGTACAGGTGCAGTTGGAGCTGGTAGAGGAACGATTTCTTATTCAACAGCAGGTGGAACAGGCGTTTTGACTTTAAATGGAGTTGATTTATCAACTGATAACGGGCTATTGACAGCTGCAGCTGGAGATGGTGATTTAGAAATAGTTTTGGTAGGTACGAACTCTATTACTTCCACAAAAGCAACGATTGCAGCGACAAGCAATAATATAAAATTTACCGGTGACGGAACATTAACAATTAGTCAAAATACGGCAGGCAGCGCAATTTCTACAGCTACTGGTGGCAATATAGAATTTGCTTCGAATTCGGGCATAACTTTAAAACAAGCCGCAGTAGCTGCTGCAATAGACTCTGTAGCGGATTTGGTTTTAACAAACGGCCATGTGGTTGTAACTCAAACCGGTGCAACAGATGCAGTTAAAGTTGGCGATAATACTACAATAAATGGCGGAACATTAGATGTAACTCAAAATACAACTAATGCGTCGATAAAAGGTACGGGAACATTAGATATGACAGCGGGTTCGGTTGTAACAAAAAATGCAGGCGCAACAGGTAACGGTACAGATATAACCGGAGCAGTCACATTAAATGGTGGTTCTATTGACGCAACAATTACCAATGCAAGTTCAACAGGAATTCCGCTTTACAGTGCAGAAACAATAACTATAAATAGTGCAAATGTAAAAGCACTAGGTGCAGCAGGGCATTCGCCATATGGAATATCTAATGCGGCAGGCAAAAACATCACAATAAACAAAGGCAGCGTAATAGAAGCGCTTGGGAATACAAATGCAATTAGAACTGCAAATTTAACGTTAGATGAAACTGTTGCGTGGACGGCCCTGGCGGGACAAACAGCGAATGCGGCAACAAAATTGACTCAGACTAAAGGAAGCGAAATAGTATCAGCGTTAACGGCCGGTGGCCAAGATTATGTAAAACTTTATAACGAAACAACTTTAGACCCGGTTTCATCAACATTTGACAAGTATACAGCGGCTAAAGAGCACACGGAAATAACTGTAGGATTGGGATTAAATGGAAATACCCTAAGTGAAATTACTGCAGGTGATACCGCATTACAAGTAGGTAGAGATTATGTTTTAAACTACAACGGAGCAGACCCAGTTTCAGTAACGTTTCAGGTAAGAGAATATTTAGAAACTTTACCAGTTGGTGAGCATGTTTTAACATTTAAATTTGCAAACGGAACTACAGCGGACTTTATGCTGAATGTTGTAGATACAACACCTGTGAATAATGCTGAACAAAATCAAAAAGACCAACTCCCTAAAACTGGTGACGAAACTTCTGTAATGCCATATGTTTTGTTATTGACAGCAGGTTTGTTCACGATTATTGTAGCGACTAAGAAAAAAATTTTTTGCAAATAATTCGTAATTTTGTTATGAGTACAGGATAAATTAATTCTGTACTCATTGCTATATAAGAAAAAAATTTAAGGATTTGATAAATTATGAAGAAAAAAGAGGTAGATGAAAAAAGCTTTTTAAAAATGGCGCTCATAATGGCAGGAGTAGTTATGATATTTTCATCCGCAAATTCAATATTTTTAGCATATAGCGTACCTAAAGTTCCACAAAGAGAAGTCCTATTAAAATTAACACAAAGTGAAAAAGGTAAAGAAAGTAAAAAAGATGCAACACTTTCAGCTGCAGAGTCAGTTGTCTGTGAGCAAAATTTGAAAACGATGCTGCCGAATATGCAGTCGATTTATGAAAAAAATAACGACGTAGTGGGTTGGATAAAAATAGAAGGAACTGTTATAGATTATCCTGTTATGTACACGCCAGATGACGGAGAATTTTATTTATACAAAGATTTTTACAAGAACAAAGACATAAATGGTAGTATATTCATCGACAAACATTGTCACTTAGAACCTCGAGATACAAACTTAATATTTCATGGTCACAATATGAATAATGGTTCTATGTTTGGTGCTCTAATAAAGTACAAATCAGAAGATTTTTATGACTCACATAAACAAATTTTATTTGATACATTATATGAAAATCAAATTTACGAAATAGTTTCAGTTTTTATTTCTAAAGTTTACAATGTAAGTGACAATATTTTTAAATATTATCGGTTTTATAACGCAAAAAATCAGGAAGAGTTCAATTATTTTTATGAAAATATAAAAAATTTATCGCTATACGAAATAAACACTCAAGCAGAATTTGGTGATGAATTTATAACACTTTCTACATGTGAAAATTCAGTAAAAAATGGCCGCTTTGTAGTTGTAGCAAAGAAACTTAAAACGAATATGAGTTAAAATGTAATTTAAGAATTACAAAGATAAGAAACATAAGTTTTTCTTTTTTATTAATGTGAAAATATCACACATTAACGCTCAATTTATTTGTAAATAATGTACAATGTAAAAATGATGTCGTTGTAATTTTAATTTATATTTGCTATAATATATCAAGTCGGAGGTAACTTGGCAAGATGAAAAAGTTTTTTTGTTTTATGTTGTTGACATTTTTATTTAGCAGTTTATTGATTAATGATTGCACAACTTACTCAGAAAATGAGTTGACAAAATTAAGAATAGGCTATGTAGAAAGTGAAACTTTTGATAACTATTCACGACAATTATCAGGAATATTTGCGGGCTTTCAAAAATTAGGGATAGTTGAAAGTAATTATAAAGTGGATTTAAGTGAAGTAGATACAAAGAAAATTTGGAACAGCATTTGTAATAATTATACTTCTGATAAGATTGAATTTGTAGAAGATATGTACTTTAATATGAAAAATATGAATGAGTCTGATTATATTAAAATGGTTAATAGAGATGATATAGATCTCATTATAACCATGGGAACTGTTGCAGGAAAATATTTTCTGGCAAACGAAACTAAAAATAAATTTATGGTGTTTGCCTGCGCTGACCCGATTTCTGGTGGCATAGTAAAAAATGAAACAGAACGGTATACAGACAACTCATTTGCACACATAGACAGAACTCGTTATGAACGTCAAATACGTGCGGGGCACAATCTTTTTAAATTCAAAAAAATTGGTGTTGTTTATCAAGACACCCCGGAAACATTTTCTTACTCTGCGATAGACAAGTTAAGAAAGCTTTCTGATGAGTTAAATTTTGAAGTTGTAGAGAAACATGTTATTGAAGCACAAAATGAAAATGATTACGACAGATATTACAAAGACCTAAAACAAGCATATAAAGAACTTGCGAATGAGGGAATTGATAGTTTGTATATAACTACGGCTACAATTGAGAATGAAAAATTGATGGACTTATTAGACGAAAATATCTATCCCAATAATATATTTACCATCGCGCAAACCAGTGAGCAACAAGTGGAATATGGAGCATTAATTGGGTTCGTTATAAATGATGGTATGGAGCAAGGCTACTTTGCGGCATCTCAAATAAAATCTTATTTGGAAGGTACGCCATTTAATGAACTTGAGCAAGTAAATGATGATACGCCAAAAATGGCATTGAATTATGATATAGCAAAACGTATAAAATTGAAAATTCCAATGTCAACCATGCTGATTATTGATTCAATATATACCAGCGAAAAAATTGATTAGGAGACAATAATATGAAAAACAAGTTATCTTTTTCTAGATTTATAATAATTTTTCTTCTAGTCTCAATTCCATTAGTATTTTTGTCGTCATTATTAAATGTAATGTCATATACAAACATGATTACAGAAGTATATACAAATGCGAATTCAACAGCGACAACGGGAGCGATTCAAAGAATAAATTATTCTATGAGTTTTGGTAAGACTATAGAAAAGTTTTATGGCTTAGAAGATTTATTAAGAGAAACACAAAGTATATCTGACGATATATTAAGTGTAAATGTGTTGAATTCTAAAAACGAAATCATATCTTCTGTAGGCAAAAATGATGTAAAAGTTCCAGTGGACATTTCTGCAGATAAATATGTGAGCAACAATTTTGGAATATTTTGCATAATGCCTATTAACAATGAATATAAGATAGTTTTATTATTATCACCAGATTATGTAAATAAGCTGACTTTTGATTATATTAAATCGATTTTATTAGTCAGTGCACTTGTTTTGATAATTATTTTGCTGATATCATTTGCTGTGTATAAGATTATTTCAAAAAATAGTATTACTGGTGGAATGACGATTAAGTCTTTTAAAAATTTGTTAATTACCTCAATTGTATTTACGCAAATAGCTCTTGGTGGGTATATACTTTCTAATTATACAAACGAGTACCAAAACTCTTTAGACAAAATGGCAAATATTGTTTCGAATGTTATAGATAAAGATATCGAATATATAGTAAAACAAGGCGTTCCATATGATGAATTGACTGGTGTAGAAGAGTATCTTCAAAACATTTGTAAAGATATATCAGAAGTAGTTAAAATTTCGATAAGTAATTTGCAAAAAAAGAATTATTCGACAAAAAATAATATTAAATCAAATAAAATTCAAATTTTGGATCAAGACTATTATATAAATGTCGAATACAAAATAAACCAAGATCTTGTAAATAAAAATATAATAAATTTATTAATTGAAGCGTTAATTTTAATAGTTATAACAATTTTGATCGCAATCGAACTTAGTTTATTTATAAGTCATATAAAAGATAAAAATAAATTGGAAAAAGAGACAAGTGAAAAAGAGTTAAACCAAAGTGGTTTGAGAATATTTTATTTTGCGCTGTTTCTAGCTTTAGGTTTAGATTCCAGCTTTGTGTCGATTGTGTCTTATCAGTTATTTAATAAACTTGGCAATGTGTCAAATTTCTTTGTAAGCTTGCCGACAACATTAAGTGCTATTGCAACAATAATTGGCTTGTTGATTTGTTTATTTGCTGTTGATAAGTTTGGTGTGAAAAAATTAATAATATTTGGTATAGTATTTGCAGCAATAGGTTCAATATCATCTGGGTTTTGTGATGATTTATTTAAATTTTCATTTGCTAGGGGAGTGCTTGGCTTTGGCATGGCTGCGTTGATTTCATCTACAAAATTGTGCGCAATATTTGAAAAAAATGCAGATTTACGAGTTAAACTTTTATCTACAATTGCGGCCGGGAAAATAGCTGGATACAGCTGTGGCATTGTAATTGGAGGTCTTATATCAGAACGATTATCATATTCATTTGTTTTCATTTTGGAAGCTGTGTTGGTTTTGGCAAGTACTTTATTGATTGGACTTACTAACCTAAAAAAGAATAAAACAGAAAGCAATTTTTCTATTTCTAACTTAATAAGTGTTTTTAAGTCAATTAAAATCATCGCATATATATTATTGATAATAATTCCAATATACATGGCAAGCATTTTTGTTTCTTATTGTGTGCCTTTGTATGGTAATGAAATATCACTTTCACAGTCACTTATATCCGGCTTAATGATGTTAAATTTTATGCTTAGTGCTTATACAGCGAGTGCTAGCAGCAAATTAACAATTCGCTGGCTTGGTGTGCAAAATTCTACATTTTTGTATATAGCATTTATCATTGCGTCAATAAGTTTGTTTGCAATGTTTAACAATTTAACAGTTGCAATTGTCGCAATAATTTTATTAGGAATTGCGGATGGATTTGGGTTGAATGTCATTTTTGAAGAAATATATATAATTCAGCCGGATATTGATAAAGTAACTGTTACGTTTTTATTTTTGCTTGCTTCAAAAATCGGAGAAGCAGTAGCGCCGATGCTGGTTTCTGCAAACATTAAGGATGGAATATCGGTAGCTTCATCAAGTTTAGTGTATGTGACAGCTGGTGGAACGATCCTATATTTGCTGTTTTTAGCATTCACTAAAATTATGCATAAAAGCGCTTCTAATAAATTAACTTAATTGCAGAGTTTAAATGATAATTTATAAATATTTTTTATAAATGAGCTGCAGACTGAAATAATCATAATTAAGCATAGTTAATAGTATTCTTAATTGAAAAGAATTTACGGAGGGTTTTATTTGATTATTAAAGTCAGTAAAAAGTTAGGAATAAAACTGGTGTTAATCTTATTACTTTTTGCTTTAACAGTTTTTCTGTCTTATAATTTTTTAAAAGACAAATTAGAGACTAATTTAAACACGGAAAATTTTTATAAGGGCATTATAATTGAAGGCGTTAATGTGGAAGGAAAAAGTAGAAATGAGGCCACCAGTTTAATTTATGATAAACTAAAAAAAGCTCAAGAAAATATAACCATAACAGTTTTTTGTGATGAAAAAAGTACATCGATAAGTGGAACAAATTTTATTTATAAATATAATGTAGAAAAAACGGTAAATGAGGCTTATAATTATGCAAGAAATGATGCAAATTTGTTTTCGCGGTATTTTGAGCTTTTAAAAGTTCAGAATGATGAAAATAAATTTATTGTAGAAGCCACGTTGGATGAAGAAAATTTGACAAGAAACGTGAATTCTTTAATGAACGAATTTGATGACAAAGATTTGGAGGCTCATGTAAAAGAATTTAACCCAGACAATGAAAATATGTTTGTGTATGCTAACGGCAAGGATGGCTACAAATTGGACAGAGCGGAAGTAACGCAACAGGTAAAAGATTTTGTTTTAAAGAGAAAAAGCGGGGACATCTATTTACAAAAACACGAGTATAGAAATACAACTACGATAACAGATGCAAAAAACAGAACGCGATTAATTGGGGAATTTAAGACGATGTCAACAAACAGCGAAAATGGTAACCAAAATATGAAGCTGTCTATGAAGGCCGTCAACGGAACGACATTAAATCCTGGAGAAACTTTTTCTTTTAACGCAATTGTAGGTGATTCTAACGATCCCAGCAGAGGATTTTTACCAGGTTCAGCAATATTAAATGGCGAAATAGTAATGGCATATGGAGGGGGAGTTTGTCAGGCCGCCACAACTATTTATGGTGCAGCAATTCGAGCGGACATGACTATTATTGAACGTAGAAATCATCGATTTAAATCGTCGTATGTTCCGTATGGGTTAGACGCTGCGATTGATTATAATAATATCGACTTAAAGTTTAGAAATGACCTGTTTTATCCGGTTTATATAAGGTCGATTATGACTAACGACAACGAACTTATATGCCAAATTTTTGGACCAAAGAGTGAAAAGTTTGATAAAATAGAGGTTAATTCTTGGATTACTGATGAAACTAACGGAATAAAAACTGAAGCAGAGAGAGTTTATTATAAAAATAACAAGATAATTAATAAGAAAAAGTTACCACCATCCATTTACAAAGCTAAATAATGGATGGTGCTTGATTTATTGTTTTAATCTTGCTAAAATAAACTTGTTGTATTATTATAAAGAGGCGTACTTCTGCAAGCGTTTTTAAACAAAAAGTACAGCTGATCTGCATTAATAAAATACTGCGTGGAGGAAACAAATGAAATGAAAAAAAAGATCAGCATTAAAGTGATTCTTAACATTGTTTTGATATTATTTTTAGTTTCTTTGTTTGCTTACCTTTGTTTTTCAGACAATGGTCTGCTTGATTTAATAAAAGACTCAAAAGGCTTTAATAAAACTTGGCTTGCAACGGCGTTTTTATGTCACTTGATTAACATATTTATAGATATATATTTAGTTTATAAATTTACTGTTAATATGGACAAAGATTACACCTTAAAAAGAGCAATACGTTCTGCAATGATAGGTCAGTTTTTTTCTGCAGTTACTCCTGGGGCATCTGGCGGCCAACCAATGCAGGTTTATGCTATGGCCAAACAGGGGGTAGACAGCGGAACGGCAACTTCTGCACTGGTGCAAAAATTTTTAGTTTATCAAACAGTTTTAACTCTTTACAGCATGATTGCAATTTTGATTCGAATTGATTATTTTAACAGCTTAAACAAAATTGTTTGGTCGATAACGCTAACAGGTTTCATAATGCAGGCAGTTGTGATTGCAGCTATTTTATTGTTTTCATTTAATAAAAAAATTACATTTAAGATTATTTCTATATTATTTCATTTGCTAGAAAAAATGAGGATGTTAAAAAATTCCGACGAGAAAATAGATAAAATAGATAAACAGTTGGTATTGTTTCATGAAGGCAATAAGGCGCTTTATCGGGACAAACATATGTTTTTAAAAACATATGTTTTGACAGCAATTCAGCTTACATCAATTTTTATAATTCCATACTGCATATACCGAGCGTTTCATTTACATGGGGCCAGTATGGTAAGTATGATATGTGCACAGTCTTTTGTGACAATGTCATCAAGTTTGGTGCCGATTCCTGGTGCTTCTGGGGCTGCAGAGGGGGCAAGTTCAATATTTTTTAGTCCTTTTTTTGACGAAACAACAATCAAGTCGGCAATAGCGTTGTCTAGATTTATAACGTATTATTTTACAATTTTAATTTCGTTGCCATTTTCAAGGTTTGTAAAAAAAGAAAAACCTAAAAATTAAAGGTTTTATTTAAAAATTATAACAAAAATTGTACGGAATCGTTATTAATGTTTGAGGTTATAATATTTTTAAAAGTGAAAGTATATATTTTTGTTAACGAAAATTCTATGAGTCAAAAATTTTTTGTTGAATGATGTGTTTTAAGGAGAGATTTGAAATTGAGTTTAAGCAATCCAAAAATAAGTTTGATTATTCCGGTTTATAATGTGGAAAAATATATTCGCAAAACTTTAGAGTCGGTTTTGGCTCAAACTTTTACTGACTATGAAGTTATTATGGTTAATGATGGTTCTACTGATGGAAGTTTAGCTGTACTGAAAGAGTACGCCGATAAATACGAAAACTTTAAACTTATAAACCAAAATAATTGCGGTTCAAGCAAAGCAAGGAATGTTGGGATAAATGAAGCAGCAGGTGATTATCTAGCTTTTCTTGACAGTGATGACTTTTTGAAGCCAGATTTTTTAGAGGTGCTTTATAGCAGTGCAGAGGAAAACGGAGCAGATATAGCTTGTTGCAATTACTATCTTTATTATGAAAAAAATAAAAAGAAGGTTTATATGCCATTTACTGCTAAAACCGGCGTGTACTCTAATGAAATGGCTCTGAAAAAACTTATTTTGGATATTAGTTTTCACTTTTTTATGTGGAATAAGCTTTTTAAAAGAAGTTTATTTATCGAGAACGATATTGTTTTTTACGATATGTACTTTGAAGATGTTGCAATATGTCCACAGTTGTTTTTCTATGCGAATAAGGTATCGTTTGTTAATAAAGCCTTGTATTATTACAGACGACATGAGGGAAGTATAATATCGTTAATCGATGCACCCAAAACTAATGATTTTATAAAATCATTAGGCGTCATAAGGAATTTTTTGGAAGAAAAAAATGTTTATGAAAAATATAAAGCAGTGTTTAAAATATACGCATTCAGGTTTAAATTTCAAGTGGGATATTGCATTGTAACTGATCATATTGACAAATTAAGTTTTTCTGATGTAGGAGTTAATTTAAAGCGAGCTTACTTGGCAATAAACTTGTTTAAAAGCGATAAATATGTTCCTACAAATAATCCCCCAATTTTGCCGCTTTGTATTAAGGAACCAGTTTCAAAAAGAAAAGTTTTTATTCGATAATATTTAAAATTTTTCTGATTTTAAGGGAGTTTTTTAAAGATGAAAAAATTTTTTAATGTTAAATGTCTTTATTTAATTCTTCTTTTAATATCTTTTTCTATACTTGTTTACTTTTGTGTGGATGACAATAATTTACTTACATTAATTGATAATCTTTCGTTGCTAAACTCAGTTTGGCTAATTATTGCTTGTGGTTCTATGTTAATTTATTGGCTGATTGACGCCGTTATTGTTAAGGTGCTGACGAATTCTGTTTATGAGCAAAAGTATACGTTAAAAGATGCATTTAAAGTTACGATGGTGGGTCAATTTTTTAATGCAGTTACGCCATTTTGCTTAGCAAGCCAGCCGATGCAAATTTTGACTATGGCTCAGCAAAAAATAGATACTGGACATGCACTGTCTATAGTCGTGAGAAAATTTATTATATATCAAACAACACTGGTGTGCTACCTTGTTGCCACCATGTTTTTTAGTTACTCTTTTTTTGCAGATAAAATCCCAGAGTTTATGAATTTAGCAATGGTAGGATGTGTTTCACAATCGTTTGTTGTGCTGTTAATAGCATTTTTTACCATTAAAAAGAATTTTACTTTAAAATTAATTGATTGGGGTTTGAACATCTTATCAAGATTTAATTTAATTAAGGAACCTCAAGAAAAAATGAAGTTTGTAGAGAAGCAAATGGACGTTTATGTAGAAAATAGTAGAGAGATTGGAGAAAATCCAAAACTGACTTTGAAAGTATTTTTTTTAACGTGCTTACAATTTACGATGATGTTCAGCATTTCTTTTTTCATATATAAAGCGTTTAATAATCCAGGGTTCGACGTGATAGATATGATTTCTGGCCAGGCTTTTGTTACAACAACGGCAGCGTATACGCCTTTACCTGGTGGAAGTGGTGCTGTAGAAGGTTCATTTTTGATGGTTTTTAGTTTATTCTTTTCTTATAATAGTATTAAACCGGCGATGTTGCTTTGGAGGTTTATTACGTATTACTCATGTATAATTTTTGGAATATTTTTTGCAGTTAGCATTAAAAAATTTCATGTAAGAAAGAGGAAATTTTCAATTTCAACTTGACTTAAAAGCCCCTAGTGCCGCGCGGTATAGTGCGGTGTTAGGGGCTTTTTACAGAGATTTTTAAGAAGATTTAATATTTATTAAATGCGCAATGGATGGGATACTTTCGCCTTGCTGAGTAGAAGTTGGAGACATAAGTGCACCAGTTGCCATAAATAAAATATTTTTTAGTTCATTATTTTTTAGCTTATTTAAAATAATTGAACACAAAACTGTAGCAGAACAGCCACATCCAGAGCCCCCGGCGTGAACGTCTTGAGCTTTTTGGTCGTAGATTAATAAGCCGCAGTCTTTGTGATTATTTTTTATGTGAATGCCATCTCGTTCTAATAGTTCTTTCATCAATTTACTACCGACTTCACCAAGGTCACCAGTTAAAATTAAATCATAGTCATCGGGTTTTGTAGAAGTATCGCAAAAAAAATCTTCTAATGTTGAAGCGGCGGCTGGTGCCATTGCAGCGCCCATGTTATTTGCATCCTTTATGCCTAAATCTGTAATTTTTCCAATAGTTACGCTGGATATTTTGGGATTTTGACCGTTACTTCCAACGACAATTGCGCCGGAACCAGTTACAGTCCATTGAGCGGTTGGAGTTCGTTGTCCGCCGTATTCAAGAGGAAATCTAAATTGACGTTCTGCAGAGCAAAAATGCGACGAGGTAACCGCGATACAATTATTTGCAACACCTGTGTCTACCATTATAGAAGCTAGAGCCAAAGTTTGTGCCATTGTTGAACAGGCGCCATATTGCCCTAAAAATGGGATATTTAAGTTTCGAAGGCCAAATGTTGACGAAATGCATTGATTTAAAAGATCTCCAGCAAAAATAAAATTAATATCTTTTGAACTTATATTAGACTTTTCTATAGCCAGATTTACCGCTTTAGTTTGCAATTTACTTTCGGCTTTTTCCCAAGAAGACTCACCTAAGGTGGTATCATCGAAAGTTTGGTCAAAGAATTTACCAAGTGGGCCTTCAGCTTCTTTTTTTCCGCACACAGAAGCGTATCCTTCTATAGATGGCATATTTTCCATTTGTATTGTATATTTTCCGATTCGTTTTGCCATAAGTAACCTCTTTCCTTCGCTTATTTATGCGAACATTCTTATGATTTATTATTAGATTTTACTTGGGAATCTATGCACCTCAAAATTCAGCTGTAAAAAATTTGCGAAATAGACATTTTATGCTTGATTTTTTCTTTTAAAGAATATAAAATATAATTAGCACTCGATGAGCGAGACTGCTAAAAAATATTTTTATGCTTTAAGGAGGCATATATTATGACAATCAAACCCCTAGCAGACAGAGTTGTTATTAAAATGGAACAAGCTCAAGAGACAACAAAAAGCGGCATAGTTTTGGCAGGTACCGCAAAAGAAAAACCTCAAATCGCATCGATAGTTGCAGTTGGCCCTGGCGGAATGGTTGACGGTAAAGAGGTGCAAATGTATGTCAAAGTTGGTGATAAAGTTATAACTAGCAAATATTCTGGAACAGAGGTTAAGTTTGATAACGAAGAATACACCATACTTCGTCAATCTGATATATTGGCTGTTGTTGAATAATTTTTTACCATTGATACATAGAAATTGATATTTTAACTTTATAGAAATTACTTGATTTAGGAGGACTAAAAATGGCTAAAAAAATAATTTATGGAGAAGATGCAAGAAAAGCTTTACTAAGTGGTGTAAATCAGCTTGCAGATACAGTTAAAATTACACTCGGACCTAGGGGCAGAAATGTCGTTTTAGATAAGAAATTTGGTGCACCATTGATCACAAATGACGGCGTTACTATTGCAAAAGAAATCGAATTAGAAGATCCTTTTGAAAATATGGGCGCACAACTCGTAAAAGAAGTTTCTACAAAAACTAACGACGTAGCCGGCGATGGAACTACAACCGCTACACTTTTAGCTCAAGCACTTATTCGTGAAGGAATGAAGAATGTTGCTGCTGGAGCGAATCCAATGGTGGTAAAAAAAGGTATTCAAAAAGCAGTTGACAAGGCAGTTGAAACTGTTATGAATAATTCTAAAAAAGTTAACGGAACAGACGATATAACTCGAGTTGCAACGATTTCTGCAGCGGACGAGTTTATTGGCCAGTTAATAGCTGAGGCTATGGAGAAGGTTGGCTCTGATGGTGTTATTACAGTTGAAGAATCCAAAACAGCAGAGACTTATTCAGAAATTGTTGAAGGAATGATGTTCGACAGAGGATATGTTTCTCCTTACATGGTGACCGACACTGAAAAAATGGTCGCAACTATCGATGATGCTTATATTTTGATTACTGACAAAAAAATCACAAATATTCAAGAGATTTTACCATTGCTCGAACAAGTTGTACAGTCAGGCAAAAAGCTGGTAATTATAGCAGAGGATGTAGAAGGCGAAGCTTTAGCAACTCTTATTTTAAACAAACTTCGTGGAACATTTACTTGTGTTGCAGTTAAAGCTCCTGGTTTTGGTGATAGAAGAAAAGAAATGCTTCAGGATATCGCAATTTTAACCGGAGGCCAGGTAATTACAGAAGAATTAGGCCTTGACCTGAAAGATACCACAGTAGCACAATTAGGTCGTGCACGTCAAGTTAAAATAGAAAAAGAAAATACAATTATTGTAGACGGAGCAGGTAATGCAGAAGAAATCAAAAATAGGGTTTCGCAAATTCGCACTCAAATTGAAAATACAACTTCAGAGTTTGACAAAGAAAAATTACAAGAACGCTTGGCAAAGCTTGCAGGCGGAGTAGCCGTAATCAAAGTTGGCGCAGCAACAGAAATTGAAATGAAGGAGAAAAAACTCAGAATTGAAGATGCACTTGCAGCTACAAAAGCAGCTGTAGAAGAGGGTATTGTAGCTGGTGGTGGAGTAGCACTTATTAATGCGATACCAAGTGTAGAATCACTTTTGAGCAGTGCCAATGACGATGAAAAAACTGGTGTGGCGATTGTACTTAAAGCACTCGAAGAACCACTTCGTCAAATAGCTAAGAATGCCGGAGTAGAGGGCTCTGTAATTATCAACAGAATCAAAAATGAAAATAAAATAGATTTTGGATACAACGCTCGCACGGAAGAATATGTTGATATGATTTCTGCAGGAATTGTTGACCCAACTAAAGTTACTCGTTCTGCACTGCAAAATGCAGCATCTGTGGCAGCTATGGTACTGACTACAGAATCTTTAGTAACAGACATTAAAGAAGAAAAAGTTCCAGCAGCTCCAATGGATCCAGGAATGGGTGGAATGTATTAATAAAAATATTTTTTAAATTTAACAAGATAGAGGAAATGCATATAGGCATTTCCTCTTTTTTGGCTTAAATATTAAACCGAGTTTTGCAAATGAAAATGTTTTTTTTAGAAAGCTAAATTTTTAAATTTTTGCAATGACATTTGGAATAAGTTAATTATAGACTGTTAATTATAGCCTTGCATTGTATAAAAAATACAAAAACGATTGACAAAATGACAATTAAATAGTATAATAATCCTCAAAAAGAGATTTGTGGAAATAAAATTTTATTATTTTTTCATATATGGTTAAGGAAAGGGGGTGGTTATTATGAGGGGATTCAAATTTTAGTTTATGGTTTGTTATAAAGAGAAAGGATGGTTAGATATGAAAAGGTTAGTTATAAAAAAAATATTCTCAAATTGTTTAAGTGCGATGCTAATTTTTAATGGAATTAGCACTGGAGTGTCAGCATTTTCAAGTGAAACTCATCAGTATACAACGTTGAGAGGGCTTAATATTTTAGACAAAGTGCAGGAAGAAAAATATTCAAAGTTTTATACACAAAAGGGCAGAGACCAAATTTTTACATACTGCACAAGGCCGGATGAAGATGAAATAGAAGGCGCATATAAGTATCATTTTTATAATCCTGCTACAGAGAAAAATTTTATGGGCGAAGATGATTCAGCTTTAACAAGGTGCAAAAACCATTACAACCAAGCGGTGTATTATTATAAATCAGGAAACCGAGAAGCTGCTTTTGAAGAATTAGGCCGTTCACTGCATTTCTTGGAAGATCTCAATACTCCGGTACATACAAATAATCAAGATTTATTGGATACAGCGTTTAATTTTACGTTCCATGTAAATTTTGAAGATAAATGTAAAGATATTCAAGAAAGGGTTATTTCATGGCTGTTAAAGAGAGAATTTAGATATTATGAAATTAACTCCGTAGAAAACATTGCAAAATCGTGTGCATATTTAGCTAATGATAATTTTTATGCACTGTATGAAAAGCTATTACCTCGTGAAATAGTTGCAGAAAATTCAGTTAAAAATGCACAAAAAGCAGTGGCAGGAATGCTTTATAAATTTTATTTAGACGTGAATTAATGAACGAGACCTGAAAAAAGAGAGGAAGATTTTATGAGAAAATTAATATCTTGTTTTATGATGCTTTCATTTTTATTGACCGGTATTAGTTTTTATCCAAACATGGTATTTGCAAAAGATTCAAACTCCGGTTGGGAGATAAAGCATAAAAAATATGTAGTTACGAATTCAGGGGTGGATTGTGTATCTGACATATGCGTTAGTGAAGCGGTACCGAATGGGGTGGACTCAAACGGCAACGAATTATATCGTAAAAAGGTTGAGGTAAAAAATGATTTTTTCTTAACAGACAATGATGATTATATATCAGGCAATTTATTATGTTTTTACTTTATCTATAACAATGATGAAGTTTTTCTTGAAGACAGAGGTGTGATGAAAGACAAGACATATAATTTTAATAAACATTGGAAAACAACATCGAGTGAAGAAATTTATACAGCTCCGGAACAGTGTATAGTGTCGCAAAGGGTTGGTATATATAATAGAGATACGTCTTTGCAAAATCTTGAAAATACCGATGAATTTCATATAGATGTTATTTGCACAAGTGATGGAGAGGTGTATTTTAATATTAAAGATACAAAAATTTCATTAGATGACAGGGAAAAAGTTTCTGAAGCTACTGTAAGAACGGAAAAATTAAAGAAAAAATTAATAAGGGAAATATCAGAAAGGGATAAAGAATACATTAAAGATATAGAAGGAAAAAATAACGATAAATACAGATACATTACAAGAGAAATTTATTTGGCTTATAAGGACGATGAAGGAAATTTACTAGCAGATTCGAATATACAGGCGAATTTTAGATATAATGTAGAAACACATGAAGTTCAATGCTTGAGTACGTCAAATGAGGAACAAAATGGTAAAATAGACGTAAGTATGAGAACCGGCAACGAAACTAGGACATATGGTGGAGCATACGGAGTGATAAAATTGAAAGATGTGCCAAGCACAATTAGCAAAACTTTTGAAGAAGCTATCATAGTAAAATGTGATTCTAGAGGAAAGATTGTGACGCAGTTTGTGAACTGAGTAAATACTTCACTTTTTGAAAAAATATTATTGATTTTAAAAGCAATAGGGTATATCATATTATATGTACTTGGAGAATAATGTAAAAAGGTATTGAATTTTGTAAACATGGAGGCAGATTATGCGCTGCAAAAATTGTAATGCTGAGAATACAAATAGCTCAAATTTTTGTTATAATTGTGGAAAGATGTTAGGCGCTAAAAAAAATAAATTTTCTTTAAAAAATTTTACTTATAAAAATATTGTTTTCTCAAAAAATAAATACAGAAATATATTTATTTTATTATCTATTTTAGTTTTGTGCAGTGCATTGTCTGTGCCTTTGTGCCAAGGCTTGCAGGAATCATTCAAAATAGCGATAGACCTTGTAAATATGAGCATGAATCAGGAAGTAGCTAAGTATGCACTAAAAAGCCAAACGGAATTATATTTTAGAGATGTTTTTTTAAGAATTATATTAATATTATTATTTTGGACTTTGCTGATTTTTGATGTATTTATGCTGGTTTACAGTTATGCACTAGAAAAACGAAGTAAGAAAAATAAAAATATATATTGAGTTTTATTAGTTTTTGTTTTATTATAATGTTAAGCAGTAAGTTTTGGAGGGTGTAACATGGATTTTTTAAGAAATTTAGGCGAGACTTTTAATGGTGCAGTGGACTTTGTGATTGAAAAAAATAGAAAATTTAGCAAAGTTACTAAACTCAAAAAACAGATAAAAAAAGAGTCAAATGCTGTAGTAAAAGCATATATCACGCTCGGGAAACATTATTACAATGAGTTAAGAGATGTTCCGAATTATGATATGCAAAAGCTTTGTAACTCGATAGATAATTCTAAACAAGAAATAAAACGCCTAAAAGATAAGTTGGAAGAAGTTAAGAACGAGGTAGACTTATCAGATTTTGAAGAATTTGTAGAAGATTCTGAACCTATTGAAGCTAATTTGGAAGAAACTGAGCCGGAAAATTTGGATAAAAATTCAAATAAGAAACCAGCAGAGAAATCAGAAGAAAAAGAAAACTAATAACAAAAGAAGTCATTTGTTAATAAATGACTTCTTTTTTAATGTGGTTTTATATTTAAAGATTTTTTTATTTCATCGATAAATTTTCCTTTTTTTATCGCAGCGCCATCAATAACGCAAATACCCATATCGTTGGCTCTTGTGTATGTATACGAGCGTTCTTTATTAATTTTGCTTACGATGACTAAAGCACTTTTAGAATTATTTCCGCCAAAGTAGGAAGGATACATACTAAGTTCTCGTAAAGCATCTGCAGATGGTTCTGAAAGCTTGCATGAAATAAAATACGGGTGAATTCCATAAAAAAAAGTTAGATCTATTTCGTTGGTAATTTCCATAAGTTTTCTTTTGTTGTTGTTCCACTCAAATTTTACACTTAATCGCACGTCATGAAAAATTTTTTCGCGTTTTAAATTGATATAACAAAAGAGTTCAAGCCAGATTCCAAAGTCAGAAAGATACGATTTAATTTTTTTATCTCGGTAGAAAAAAGAAATTTTATTTGAACTGGTGTTTAATTTGTAGATAAATTTTAATTTTTGCGCTAATTCTAGAAGCTTAAAGTTCGTTAAAGATATGCTAGAATTTCCTTTATAAAGATGTTGAGGCGCATTAAAAAACAAATTATTGTAACCCTGGGAGAAATTTGTATTACCAGTCTGCAAATAAAGACACATTTTCTTCCAAAGTTCTAAGTCGTCGAAAACAGCATTGCAAAATATTAATATATTATCAAAAATTTCACTTGACGGACTGGCATGATTATATCCGGTAATACAGGCGCCGTGGAGTGCAAAAATATTTTCAATGTTAAGTTTGGGCATAACAAAATTTTTTTCTAAAGACTTGCAACCAAAAACGTTTATAAGCTTTTCTCCTAAAACGTCGAGTTTAAAGATAGGGGTAAAAGTTTTTCTGCAAGCTTGGTAAGCCCCAATAGCTCCAAATTCACCTGCACCAGTTATGTTGAAAAAGCAAGAAGTTTTTTTATGAATAACAGATGTACAAGTTTTGGTAATATTTTCAATACTCAAACCATCGTAGCCCTTATATTCAATAATGATGTCGGGAAATCGTAACATACAGACATTTTTTATATATTCAAGATTTTTGACAGGGGTGTATTTGTAATCATAAAGAAGTACAACATTTTTAGGGCGAAACGCGAAAATGGGCAATAAATTATTGATTTGTTCGTTGTCATAAAGTATAGCGAGACATTCCATAAACACACCTCCAGTAAATAAATATTATTTTTGAAGCATTTTATACATTAAAAATAAGTCTATAGTATTAGCCTCATCGTCTTCATTAATATTAGCAGCTTGCAATGAGGCATCATCGAGATTTGCCTTACCAAGAAGATAATTTACAAAAGCAAGAATATCGCGAGAAGTTAAAGTTCCAGTGCCAGTCAGATCACCTTGGACAATAAGTTTAAATAAAGTTTTTTCAGTTCCGTCTTTTACAAAGGTGACAGTATAACCGGTGCCGATTTTAGTTGAATTTCCGGTTTTAACATTACCCTTTGAATCTTTAAAAATTAGACTGTATCCATTAAAAGTTAGGTTGTTTTTAAATTCACCAAATGTTGTACCCGCAGAAATTTCAGAGATAATATGATTTTTTATATCAATGTGGTGAATATCACTGGTAATTGAATCGTCGTCAGTTTCGTCGGATGGTTTTTCTTCTGGATTATCTGTATCTTTATTGTCATCACCAGGATTATCTTTGCTATCATCACCTTCATTTGGCTTTTCTGGCTCTGGTTGTGTTACTTCGATTATGCCTTTTTCATTGATTAACGTTATATTTTGAGGTAAAGCGTCTCCAGTTATGGCAATAATTTTTTCGCCGGAAGTGGAAAGTGCTAAAATATTCTCGTTTAGTTCAATTTTCCCGGTAATAGCACCGTCTGAACAGCGGATACGAGAAATAATTTTGTCATCGGTTTTTGCCAAAATTGAAGATTCGTCAAAACCTCCAGTTACGCAGGTTGGATAATTTTTAAGTTCCGCTGCAATTTTGACTTTGGAGTCAAGTTTAAAATCAGTACCATTTAAGGTGCATATGTAGCCGTCGGAGGTAACGAATATGTTGTCGGTTAAAAATTTAAAACTGGAAGTTTTTATTTCGGATGACGGAGTTTCAAGTTTGTAAGCACCGGAATTTACACTATATCTGAGCATATTATTTGAGTTATCCAGTGCGTAAAGATAATTTTTAGAAATATCTGTGGCAACAGCATGAAAAGTTTGGCCATTTTGAGATGAAATGCTGGCTATTTGTCCGCCAGATGCATCATATATTGTAATTGAATTTGCATCGTTACTTCCCAATATAAAAAGGTTTCCATTGTTGCCAAGTTTGATTTGCTGTGGGGCTTCGATTTTTGTTGCTTTTAGCTGCTGTGAAGTCGTTGAAACACATAAACTTTGTCTTAAACCAATTTGATATTGCTCAATTATTGTATCTGTGTTTTTAATGTGCGTTAAGTAAATAAAGTTGTTGCAGTAATTTACGGTAGTATATTTGTAGTCAAGACTGGCTGTTGTGTAGCCATTGATAAAAAAATTAAATTGCTTAAGAGATGGAGTGTCACCAGTGTTATCAATGTATGCTAGAGCACTTTTTGTGCTGTTTTTTTCGTAACTTATGATAAAAAAATTACCATTACCGTCGGGAAGGATATCGAATCCGCCATCTAATATCATTTCTGTGGGCACTTCTAACGCGAAAGAATAGGCTGAATTAAAATTTATTAAAAATAAAACCGAACATATAATTGTCAAATTAAAAAATATTTTTTTCAATTTTGCCATACTATCACCTTAACTTTATATTTAAGGTTATTTTAGCATATTGCATTAAATTTTTCAATACAATAAAATTAATCAGGTGATAATTAATAAAAATATTGAAAATCTTTATGCAAATATGAGTTAACAATATTACATTCGTAATAAAAATATTTATAATTATGAGTCACAAATGAAAGGTGACACCATATTATAAGTAGTGTATTTATTTAGTTTAGGAGGATCAGTATGGCAGACAGAAATAATAACAATAGCTTTTCAAATGATAATTTGGACTTGACAAGGATTTATGGTTTAGATGACATAATGAATGGTTCTAATCAAAATTTAGAAGATTTGGCGGGGTATAATTTGAATGAATCTGAGTTAAACATGCCAATGAACAATAGTAGAAATGTTGACAATAACGAAGATAATATGCAGTCCTCTCGTAGCGAAAATATGCAACAAAATGCAATGAACTCACAGAATAATATGAGAACAGGGCAACAAGAACAAGCTGAAAATCAAATGACGCCACGCCCTCAAAGACAAGAGCAGACTATGCCAACAACTAGGGAGCCGCAAAATAACAATAATTTAAGAAATATGCAGGCTAACGGAAACATAGAAGCATTTTTGCGCACGCAAATTGGGAAAAATGTAAGAATGCAGTTTTTAATAGGTACAAATACGTTGATTGAAAAAGCTGGAGTACTTATAGCTGTTGGAGACAATTTTGTTGTGTTAAAAGAAGCTGGCTCAGGTGAAACTTTGGTGTGTGATTTTGATGGTGCCAAGTTTATTAGATTAGAAGATAATAGTAGATAAAAAATTTGTTTGCTTATTTATGCTACCCGCGCCGGGCGGTCGCGAAGCCGCTAGCAGAAATTTTATTTCTGACTTGCGCAGAAGAAGAGTATTATTTTTCTTGCTAAATCTTTATAAAATAAAGATTTAGATCGCGACCGCCCGGCACGTGGGTAAGCACATGAAAAATCAGAATAAGTTATCAACTTGTTAATAATAAGAAAAGTGTGCTATAATATTCTAAAAAGGAAATAAGGGGGCAAGTGTGTGAAAATAGTTTCGTGGAACGTAAATGGATTGAGAGCATGTATAAATAAAGGTTTCATAGAGTTTTTTAAAGAGAAAGACGCAGATATTTTTTGTATTCAAGAAACAAAAATGCAGGAAGGACAAGCTGAAATAAAGTTGGAAGGATATCATCAATATTGGAACAGTGCAGATAAAAAAGGCTATTCCGGAACGGCGATATTTACAAAACAAAAGCCTATAAACGTAAACTATGACATAAAAATAGAAGAGCATTCACATGAAGGCCGCGTAATAACAATGGAAATGGAAAATTTTTACTTAGTGAATTGCTACACACCAAATGCACAAAGAGGGCTAGCTCGGATCGATTATAGGATGAAATGGGAAGATGATTTTAGAAATTATCTATTAAATTTAGATGCTAAAAAACCTGTAATTTTATGTGGAGATTTAAACGTCGCACATAATGAAATAGATTTAAAAAATCCTGCATCAAATCATAAAAATGCAGGTTTTTCTGACGAGGAACGAGGCAAAATGACGCAATTATTATCGGCGGGATTTATCGATACGTTTAGATATTTGTACCCGAACAGAGGTTCAGTATACACTTGGTGGTCGTATATGTTTAATGCCAGGGCCAATAATGCGGGGTGGCGTATTGATTATTTTATCGTTTCTGATAGACTGAAAGAAAAGGTGAAAGACTCAATAATTCACGACAAAGTGATGGGTAGTGACCATTGTCCGGTAGAGTTAATTTTAAAGGAGTGAGCATATGAGCAGCAAAAGTAAGGCAATTTTGGCATATGTTGGGCTATATTTCACTGGAATATTATTTTTAGCAATAGAAAAAAACGATGAATTTGTAAGAAAGTCGGCATCACAATCGTTGGTTTTGAGTTTGGTAGCAATGCTATTTCGTAACTTTTTCATTTTAATTCCGATGATAAGTACATACCTTACAATGTTATTTGACATTTTTTTCGTCGCATTGCTAGTATTTTTAATAATGAAAGCATCAAAGAATATATATTTTAAATTGCCAATCATCAGTGAAATATCGGAAAAATACGTACTTCACTGGTTCAAGTAAAAACAGATTATAAGGAGTGTAGCAAATGATAGAAGTTAAAAATCTGAGCAAAAAGTATGGAAGCAAAACGGCGCTTGATGATATTAACTTCACTGTAAATGACGGCGAAATTTTGGGTTTTTTGGGGCCAAACGGAGCAGGAAAATCTACAACAATGAATATCATTACAGGATACATATCATCAACAGAAGGCACAGTTACGGTTGACGGCGATGAAATCATGGAAAATCCGATAGCGGTAAAAAGAAAAATAGGATATTTGCCGGAACAACCACCGCTTTATTTAGACATGACAGTAAAAGCATATTTGAGCTTTATGTACGATTTAAAAAAGGTAAAATTAAGTAAAACGCAGCATATAGAAGAGATTTGCAAAGTTGTAAAAATAGATGATGTGTACAATAGAATAATAAAGCACTTGTCAAAAGGATATAAGCAGCGGGTTGGAATAGCACAGGCTTTGCTGGGCGATCCCAAATTGCTTATTTTGGACGAGCCTACAGTAGGCCTTGACCCGAACCAAATAATAGAAATTAGAAATTTAATAAAGTCACTTGGAAAAAAGCATACAATTATATTATCATCGCACGTTTTGTCAGAGATTCAAACGGTTTGCAGCAGAGTTATCGTTATAAACAAAGGCAAAGTTGTCGCGGACGACACAACAGCGAATTTATCAAATGGACTTTCCGCCGAAAACAGATTGATTTTATCTATAGAAGGAGATCAGAATGCGATTATTTCTGCATTAGAAGGATTACCTGGGGTAAAAACTGCTGTTCTAAGCAAAACAAATCCGGATTTGAGCGCAGAGTATGTTGTAAATTATGATAAAAATGAGGATGTCAGAAAAATTGTATTTGCAAAAATGGCAGAGATAAGTTGCCCAATAATTTCTATGAAAAACGATAACATGACCCTTGAGGATATATTCAGAAAGCTTACTGATGAAAGTGATGCAAATTCTGAAGCAGACAAAATAGAGAACGGAGGAGAAAAATAATGGCAGCGATAATAAAACGTGAAATATCAGCGTATTTTTTGTCGGCAATAGGATACATAGTTTTGGCAGCGTTTTATATTTTTGGTGGATTTTATTTTTATATGAGTGTATTAATGTCAAACACAACGGATTTGTCATATACATTCAGTAGCCTGTTTGTGATAATGATATTTGTAATTCCGATTTTAACTATGAGGCTGTTTAGTGAGGAGAAAAAACAAAAAACAGATCAGGTATTATTAACGGCTCCAGTGAGTTTAACTTCCATAGTGTTGGGAAAATACTTTGCAGCGTTGATTATGTACTTATTTTGTATATTAATAACATTGGTTTATGCAGTTATAATATCGTTTTTTAATACTCCAGATTGGATAACTGTTTTAGGAAATTTTTTAGGAATCTTTTTGTTAGGCGCGGCGTTAATTGCAATAGGAATGTTTTTGTCGTCGATAACAGAAAATCAAATAGTTGCAGCAATTGGAGGTATAGTAGTTGGCGTTTTGATGCTGTTTATGGACTCAATAGCGCAAGCGATTTCAGTGGATTTTATAAGCAATATTTTAAAAAAAATATCATTCATGTCATACTACAATAATTTTACATTAGGGGTATTGAATTTAAAGGACATCGTATTTTTTTTGAGTGTGTGCGTGTTATTCATATTTTTTACCATTAGAGTTTTTGAAAAAAAGAGATGGAGTTAGAAAGGGGCAGCGCAGATGAAAAAAAGTAATGAGATACTTTCTCAGTTAAAAACAAGAAAGTTTAAGGTAGGCAGTCTAGCCACTGCGCTTACAGTGGTGGTAACGGCAATAATTATAGTTATAAATTTAATAGTGGGACAGCTGACTGATAAATTTAGTTTAAGCTTAGACTTAACGCAAAATAAGATATTTTCTTTAACGGAGCAGTCTATTAATTTTATAAAAAATCTGGATAAAGACGTAGAAATAATACTTTTAAGCGATGAAAATACCTTTACGCAAACAAATTCATACTTTGCCCAAGCGAATTCGGTGTTAAGAAAGTATGATTTGAATTCAAACAAAATCAAGCTTACATATGTTGATACAGTAAAAAATCCGACATATTTAAATGAGTATCAGGATGAAAATTTAACAGAAACCAGCATAATTGTAAAATCCGGCGATAAACATAAAATAATCACCGTTCAGGATATATTCGACATTCAGAGGAGCTATTACGGAAGCACAATAACTGGCTCAAAAGCGGAACAAGAGCTAACTTCTGCAATTTTGTATGTAACAAGCGAAAATCAAACAAAAATAGCCATTTTAAAAGGTTACGGGGAACAAGATTCAGCAGCGTTTCAGGAACTTTTAAAGAAGAATAACTTTAATATAGTTGAGGTTTCTCTTTTGACACAAGATATTCCAGAGGACGTAAAATTAGCGATGATTTATGGTCCAGAAAGGGATTTTGATATACAATCGGTAGAAAAATTAGAAAAGTTTATGGCAATAGGCGGAAAAAATTTGGTCTATGCACTCAATCCGAATCAAGCAGAAGCCCCGAATTTGAATGCTTTTTTAGAAAAACACGGCATAAAAGTAAATCCAGGTCTAGTGTACGAAACCAATATGCAAAATGTGGTTTCGAATGCATTTGAAGCTGTTAATGACTATGTAGATGAAGAATATAAAAGCGACTTAAAAAATGCAGATATACCTGTTTTAATGCCATATTGCAAGCCGCTAGAGGCTACAAATTCTGAAAATACAAAAGTTTTACTGCAATTTTCGTTAACTGCGGGAATTTTACCTAAAGGAGCGGCTCAAGATTTTGATTTTGCAGGGAATGTATCAGGGCCAATTCCATCTGTAATAATTTCGGTGTTAAAAACAGACACAGAAAAGGATTCAAATTTAGCTGTGATAGGATCTTATGGTGCGTTGATGCAAGATTATTTATCATCAAATGCACTTAATAATTCGGCATATTTTGTTAACATGATAAATAAATTGACGGCGAGAGAAGATGTCGGAATAACTATAGAATCGAAGAGTATCGGAGGCAAAGAGTTGGGGGCCAATAAAGCGACTGCAGATACGATTGGCGTAGCGATGGCAATAATTTTACCGATTGGAATATTAATTTTGGGCATCGTAGTTTTTCTAAAAAGGAAAAACAAATAAGGTGGGGAGATTGTTATGACAAGACGAAAACATAATTTAATAATAGTTTCGATACTTTTGGCGCTTTTGTTGGGATTATTGTTTTTGTTAATCTCAATGCCAGCGCCAGACAAAAGTATATCAACAGAGGAAACGAAACCGACTTTTGAAAATATTATTAATGCAACGGACAGAAAAATAGTTAATGTAGCGGTAAAAAATTCTCAAGAAAGTTATGAAATTAAATCAGAGTCCAAAGACGACAAGCAAGTTTACATTTTATCAGATCAAGATGAAAGTAAAACATCTCAAAGCAATGCTAGTGTACTATTTGACACTTTGATTAATTTGAAACCCACGCAAATAATCGAAGGTGCAGAAGATTTATCAACATATGGTCTTACGGAAAGTAACGCGGAATTAACTATAACATTTGAAAATAATGAAAAAATTATGTTATTTTTAGGTGACGATGCACCGCTTTCAAAAGGTGCATATATGAAAATTTCGGATGATTCAAAAGTTTATTTAATAAGCCAAGCAGATAAAGAAATCTTTTTAAACGAACAAAGCTTTTATCAAGAAAATATCCAAAAATAATAATAAAACACTACTGTATGAGCAAAATAAATGCTGTGTAGTAGTGTTTTTAATTTAGAATAACTTATTTTTCACAAATCTATTGACAAAATTAGAAAATTTGTGTACAATTTAAATGTATAAAACTATTCTAAAAAGATTAAAGGAGGACGTAATTATGGATTTGCAAGAGTTTAAAATAAAAAAACCGGAGTTTGTAAAAGAGGCAAGTAAGTGTAAGGATGAATTCGAATTTACAAGGCTAGCAGAGAAACATGGGATAAAATTTGGTTCCGGCTGTTTTGAGAAAGCATATAAGCTGTTTTGTAAAAATGGAAAAGGGGCGCTTGCTGAAGATGCGCTAGCTAATGTTGCAGGAGGAGCCAATATTAACGCGACGGAAATTGGGATAGGCAGCGTTCCAACAACTATAATTACACTTTAATAAAAAAACAAAAAACGCCTTGTTTAAAATGAATCAAGGCGTTTTTTTATTAATCTTCGTCATCTGAATTAACATTGACATTTACAGAACGTACATTTTTCATACATTCAGTGAAAATCTTAAATAAATAAGAAAAAGAATTTTTAAAGGTATCTGTGTTAAATTTTTTCCAGAATGATTTGTCATTAAAATGGCATTTGTCATCATTATGGCATTCAAATATAGCAAAACCACTCGTGTAAGCAAGAGCCAAAGTAACCAAGAGACCAACTGTTGCACAAGTGCTGCCAAATGCACCTAACTTAGTAGAGAAAAAATTTTTGAATGTACGTTTTGTTGAAGCCCAAAAAGAAGAATTCTTTTGGTTTTTGTGACCTTTTTGTAAATATTGAAGTTTTTCTTGCAGATGTTTAATTTCTTTTTCTTTTTCTAGATTATCTACAGAATGCTGTAATCTTTTAATTTCTTCTTCCAACTCTCTTTTTTGAGCATAGGAAAAAGAACCACTTTCATAGTATTGATAATCATAAGCGGAACAAGTGTTAAAGTTGCAAGATGTTAAAGGTAAAGCAAATGCTAACAAAAGAGAACCGATTTTCTTATTCATAAAATTCACCTCCTAAAAAATTATATTTACATTATATTACAAATTTTTTCATGTTGCAAGGTCAAAAAATTTTTTATGTGAAAGTTTATTATATACATGTTTTTATAGTGAATTTTGTGAAATATCCAATATTAAGCTTTGATCATAGATAAATAAAAGATTAAAATTATGTAAAAAATGATAATACTAATTTAAGAGTGTTTTTACCATGAGAACAGACATAATAAAGCTGGTAAAATCTGCGATTAAAGCGGTGGGTACAGTATGACGTGTATTTTTTATTCCTACTGCACCGAAATAAACCGCAATGGCGTAAAAAGTAGTTTCAGTAGAGCCCATCATTACGGAAGCAACTCGTCCAGGAAAGCTGTCTGGACCATAAGATTTAAAAATAGAATCGACGAGAGCCAGAGAGCCGCTGCCAGAAATTGGCCGAAGAAGCATGAGCGGAATAGTTTCTTTAGGAATGGCAATTAAAATTCCAAGAGGAGAAAGCAAATAAGTTATGATGTCGAGTGCACCGGAAGCCTTTAACATGGATACAGCAACAATTAGGCCAATTAATGAAGGCGCAATAGAAAAAGTTGAAGAAAAACCGTCCTTGGCACCAGAGATAAATGCATCAAATAAAGGAACTTTTTTTAAAATGCCAAACATTATAATAAATCCTACAACACAAGGCATAATGTAAAAACTAAAAGTATTCAAATTACAAAATCCTCACTTTTCGAAGACTTTTGTTAAAGCTATTCCAACAAGTAAAGCGGTTACAGAAGAAATCCAAATAGCCGGAATGACGTCGAACGGGGACGCTGAGCCGTATTTTTGTCGCAAAATTGACATCATTGTTGGAATAAGCTGAATTGAAGCAGTGTTCATTACGACAAAAGTAACCATACTGTTACTGGAGACACCTGGGGTTTTATTGAGCTTGTTTAGTTCTTTCATGGCGGAAATTCCCATGGGGGTCGCGGCATTTCCAAGTCCCAAAATGTTGGCAGTGATATTCATACATATGGCACGCATAGCCGGACTGTCTTCAGGGCAATCTTTGAATAAATGTTTGAGAATTGGTTTAAAAAGTTTCGCAAGTATGGTTGTAAGACCACCTTCTTCGGCTATTTTTAAAAGTCCTGTCCATAAACTCATCATGCCAGCCATAGTGATAATTAAATTTATCGCATCAGAAGCACCGGACATTATTGATGAAGAAAGTGGCTCGATGTTTCCAGTAAAAACAGCACATGCTATGCTAACTAAAATTATTGAGCCCCAGATGTAATTTAACATAAAATCACCGCTTTATTTTTATACAAAAAATATATATTCAGGGCGTATTTTAAAATATGATAATTTCCAAAAATTACATTAAAAAATATATTTGACAAATTTGTAAGAAAATAGTATTATTGATGTAAGAAATAAACATTTGCGATGAAAATCGACAGTTACAGAAAGGATAGTGCTAAATGAAATCTACTGGTATAGTACGCTCAATTGATGAACTCGGAAGAATTGTATTACCAATGGAACTAAGAAAAACTATGAATATCAACAAGAAAGACAAACTTGAAATATATGTTGACGGAGAAAATATTGTGCTGACTAAACATCAGTTTGCCTGCAGTTTTTGCGGTTCTTGCGATGATGTTGTCGAGTTTAAAGGTCAGTGCATTTGCAAAAATTGTATATCAGAGTTAAAGGCATAATAATTATAAATTAATATCAATAACTTTTTGTGTTAAAGGGATCGCTACGATCCCTTGATTTTGTTTGTAAGTTATTTTTTTTGTAAATTCAAGCATGCACATTTGAAAATATGCAAAGACGAATGGAATTGGAATGATAAAAAAACATAAAATCAGGTGACTCCAAAAGGAAAGTAAGAATTTTTTAAATTCTCTGTTATTACTGTGAATTAAAAAATTTGAGATTTTAATAATTGAGAAAATGTTTTCGGGGCCGTTTTGGACAAATATAAATTTTGCCGCAGTATGAGAAATTTGCATTTTGAAGAAAAAAAGCATTCCAATTAAAATTGTTATAGCAGAAAATAAAATCAAAATCCTTATAAGAATTTGAAATTCTGTAGAAAGATCGTAAGTTTTAAGGCACACAAAGATAAATGTGCCAACGGTTGGAACAAAGCATAAAATAAAGTTAAAAATTGAATTAAAAAAAATTATAAACTCGAACGATATAGATTTGATGAAAAGTTTCAAATTTTTGTAGTAATGAAAGATGATAAGAAGTGAAGTCTTATTGTCTTTTTTTATTTTAGAAAACCACAGATAAATGCCCATTTTTAACGGTATAAACATAATTGTTGCGTAAAACAGAGTGAAAATGAGGATGGGACGAAGAGGAAGGTAGTCTAAATTTTTTGCAACAGAAATAGGGGAAAGAAAAGAATAGAAAATGCTTTTTGAGGGTAACATTTGATTGGAGAATGAATAAGCCGTCAAAGAAACTAAAAAAAATAACAAAAAATTTATGAAGATTCTTATAAACAAAATTAAAATTAAATTTTTTAAATTACTTTTTGCAAATATTTTCAGACTTTCTTTTTTTATTTCTTTCAAAATTAGACCTCCGAGGATTTTTAGAAGTGACGGTAAAAAGAAAAATTATACATAAAATCACGAGAGCAACGCTGCCTTTTGAAAAATAGCAGTCGGCAGTCTTGGAAGAGTAGATTAGCTTAATGGCGGATGAGGCTGAGTTTGCGCTAAAGAACAAGAATAAAAAATGAGTTATTATTGTAGATAAAACACCATGAATAGCTCTGCATAAAATAAACTTAGCTTTAGAAAATTTGATGGTCTCAGTTATAGAAAAAATTTGAAAATGCACGCAAATGCCAGCCCAGCCAATGGCAAATGCCAGCAGTTCTGTGGGAGCGCGATTATTTATTATTGCAACGCAGCCATTGGTAACCTCTAGAATAACTGGGATTATAATATTTATTATTGACGCTGAAATATTAAAAAAATCAAAAATTTTGAAAATTATATCAATGAAAAAGGACTGGTTTATGATGTTTAGTAGTGCGGAAAATAAAATTACAAAAGCACACATGTTAAACATAGCGTTGGCGGCATCCAAACAGGATTTAACCAAAGCGGTGGATAAAGAACATTGCTGAGGTTTTGGATTATTTTCAACCTTTGACGTGTTTCCTTTGTAAAAAATTCCAGAAATTGCACCTAAAAATATAGCAGAGATAATTTGCGAAGTAAGGACAAATGGTCCGATAATTTTGTTGTTTGAAAAGTGCGAGCAGACAGCATTTAAAACGAAGGCAGGGCCGGCGCATACGGTGAATAAAAGCATTTGCTCGGCCTGTTTTTGAGTTATTTTTTTTTGCAAATAAAGTTCATTTACGCCGATCGCACCGGTAGGATAACCTCCTATTAAGCTTAAAATAATTGTTGCAGCGGTGCAGCTTGGCAGGTGAAAAATATTTTTTACAGCAGGTGAAAAAACTTTGCCTAGTTTTTCAGAAATGCCGGTCTTGACAATAAGCGAAGATAGAACCATAAACGGAAATAATGATGGGACTAAAATTTCGGAGCAAAACTTTAATCCTGTTATGACACCACTAGCAGAGGCTTGAGGCAATATTATAATAATTGAGCATAAAAATGCGATGAATGAAAATAATATCATGTTTTTTATCAGATTTGTGTAAGATTTTTTTGAAAAATTTTTTAGCATAATTGCACCTCCGATAATATATATGTAGTTTTGTGATTTTTATTGAATTTGCAGCATAATTTATTGTAAAGGTGCGCAAAAGAATTTTAAACTGAGTTTAAGGAGGAATTTTAATTGCTTGGAAGAAGAAAAAACAAGCATAAAAGTACAGAAAAATTGCAATCGGTAGTATCTAAAATGCAGATGCCAGCAGGTGCAATGCCTAATTGTGCACATTTTGAGATGAATTCAAACCGAGAAGTTTCGATAGAGGGCTGCAAAGGCATTTTACAGTACGATGAAAATATAATTCGGATAAATACTGGGAAAATGGTGACATCGTTTTTGGGACGAAATTTATCAATAAAATGCCTCACACCGGATTCATTAATAGTTCAAGGATTTATAACGTCGATAGAATTTATAACTTAGGTGGTGAAAGTTTTGCTCAAAATAATAAGATTTTTGTGGGGATATGTAATTTTTACGGCGAGTGGAGCATTTCCGGAACGGTTTATAAATTTATCTGCGAAAGCTGGGGTAAGTCTTTTTAATATAAAAAGACAAGGCGCGGTTCTTTACTGTTCAACTATGGCTTCCGAATACAAGGCGCTTAGAAGAATTTCGAAGAAGTCTGGAATAAAAATTAAGATTAAAGAAAAGCATGGTTTTCCTTTTTTTGTGCGCAAATATAAAAAAAGAAAAGGTATTTTTGTGGGAATACTGTGCTTTGGCCTGACTTTATATTTTCTTTCGCTATACATATGGTCAATAGACGTGCAAGGTGCGACAACACTCGATAAGAATGAACTAAGTAATTTGATAGGTGGATTAGGAGTAAGTGCAGGAACGTTGAAGAGTGAGATAGATACCCCTATGCTTGAAAAGACAATAATGAAAAATTTTGACAATATAGCGTGGGTTTCAGTGAACATAAAAGGAAGCACTCTCAGCTTTGAGCTAAAAGAGAGAGTAATTCCACCCCAAATAATTCCCAAAACAGCACCGTGCAATGTAAAATCAAACAGCGATGGACAGATAACACGAATGGAAATTTATCAGGGAACTCCGGAGGTAAAATATGGAGATGCAGTAATTAAAGGGCAGCTTTTAATAAATGGTTTTGTGGAAGATGATTTTGGGGTGTGTAATGTACGGCATGCAGACGGAAAAGTGTTTGCATTGACAAAACATGAATTAAAAAAAGAAATGGATTTATGTCAAACAGAAAGACAAAGTACAGGAAAGACTGTGGTTCGAAAAAGGCTCAAGCTTTTTGGGCTAGAATTGCCTTTAACTTTGATCTCTGCTCCAGAAAAAGATTATGAAAAAAGTGTACAAGTGAATAATATTAATATTTTGGGGGTAAATTTACCAATTAGCTATTATAAAGAAGTTTGGACACAAATTTGTGACAAAAAGATAGTTTTATCAGGCGACGATGCATTGTTAAAAGCTAATGAAGAATTGGAAAGCGAAGAAAAGGAAATGTTAAAAGATGTTAAAATAATAAGTAAAGACAAAAAAGAAAAAGTAGAAAATGGTAGAGCAATTGTGATTGCCAATTATGTTTGTGAAGAGAATATAGCCGTGCAGGAAGAGATATTTTTAGAAAATTAGATGTAAAAGTGCTAAAAATTAGCCGCTTTTTGATATAGAATTATTGTAAGCTTTTACAAAAATAAAAAAATATACTTTTTTTAATGACATCTTTAAATTTTTGTGATATAATAAACTAAATTTAATTTATAATTTAGTAAAAAATATGATTAAGTTATTTCAATGAAAAGTTGAAAAATTTATGCTTAAGCTGGAGCTTTTTTACAATAGACTCTACTTAGTGTGTTAATCGAAAAGAATTTATTGGTATGACTTGTATTTTTTGCAATCATGGGGAGGTTAAGTTTGCCTTAATTATTGTATTGTTTTTTATTTTCAATGTTTTAGTTAATGGCAGGCGAATTTTTGTATGGACAAGATTAAAGTAATTATTAATAATAAGCAAAAAGAAGTAAAGGTACCTACAGGTTTGCGCATGATAGTTCGACGTTGTTGCAATGCAGTTTTACGCACGGAAGAATTTGACAGTTCTGCAGAAGTTAGCATAACTTTTGTGAATAATGAGCAAATTAGAGAGTTAAATAACAAGTACAGACAAAAAAATGTGCCGACTGATGTCTTGTCGTTTCCCATGGGCAAAGATGGCGTTTATGACGAAGACCCTGCTACGGGGGCAAAAATTCTTGGGGATGTTATAATTTCTTTGGAAAAAGCTCAGGAACAAGCACAGAAATATGGAAATACTTTGCAAAAAGAAATTAGCCATCTTACTGTTCATGGAGTATTGCATTTATTGGGATACGTTCATGAAAATGGTGGAATCGAAAAAGTTAAAATGCGTGATAAAGAAGAGCTAATAATGGCCAAGATGGGATTTATTGGCGGAGTTTCATACTATTACAATAAGTAATTAAGGCCTACATATGGTGAGAAAAATTTTTAAATACATACAGTTTTTAGCTGTATGTATTGGTTTTTCTTTTAATTTATGATTTTTGTTAAGTTTACGATAAAAGAGAAAGGAATTTTTAAAATAATGGGAAATAAATCAGCTTTTATTGCGATTATTGGAGTCCCTAATGTTGGCAAATCTTCTTTATTGAACGCTTTGCTTGGTCAGAAAATTTCTATAGTTTCGACAAAGCCTCAAACAACTAGAAACAGAATTATGGGCATTTTAACTCAAGCTGAAACTCAACTTGTTTTTATAGATACACCTGGAGTTCATACACCAAAAACTCAGTTGGGGCATTATATGGAAAAATCTATAAAAAATTCGATTTTATCGGTTGACAGTTGCCTTTTTGTAGTTGAAGCAGGTAAAAATTTGAAAGCTTCTGAGTTAAAATTAATTAAAAAGTTAAAAAATTTGAAGTTTCCGGTGATTTTAGCCATAAATAAGATTGATGTTTTGCAGGACAAATCCGTTTTAATGAAACAAATTTCGCAAATTTCTGAACTAATTAATTTAGCTGCAGTAGTTCCGATTTCGGCCAAAACTCACGATGGACTGGATGTTTTGCTTAGCGAGCTAAAAAAAGTTGCAACCTGTGAGGGACATTTTTTTCAGGATGATGCTTTAACCGACCAGCCGGAACGCGTTATTGTTTCGGAAATTATCAGAGAAAAAATTTTGCAATTAGTAGATAAGGAAATTCCTCATGGGGTTGCGGTTTGTGTGGAAAAAATGCGTGACCGCGGTGATGGCAGCTTAATGGATATTGATGCGACAATATATTGTGAAAAAACTACACACAAAGGTATTTTAATTGGCAAACATGGTACCATGCTAAAAAAAATTGGTTCTTTGGCGAGATCTGATATTGAAAATTTCTTTGATACAAAGGTTAATTTGCAAGTTTGGGTTAAAGTTAAAGAAGATTGGCGAAACAGAGCTGGTCTTTTAAAAAATTTCGGCTTTGATGAAAAGAATTTTAATATGTAAAAACGGATGGTCTTTTTGCCATCCGTTTTGTTCGTGATGCTTTTAGGATAACTTTTCCTCAGATATATTTAAAATATTCGTGAAAACTAGTTTCGGAATTATTTTGAGGAGGATATGTATGAGTGAAGATGAGGCTTGGAATAGATTTTCCGTAACCGGAAAGGTTTTAGATTATTTAAGGTATTCATCGTTAAAAAACACAAGAAGCGATGATTTGGAGGGAGCAAAGTCTTATGCAGGTCAGTTCGGACGGCTTGATAATAATGGAAAAGGCGATATCTGAAAATGACAAATTGGTTACAATTTTGACGAGAAAATTTGGAATTATACGAGCATTTGCTAAAGGCGTTAAGAGTATAAAAAATAAAAATTTTTCATCTGTGCAACTGTTTTGCTACTCCGATTTTATTCTTTTTAAAGGTCGGAGTAAGTACATAATTAATGAGTCAAATTGCAAGAAATCTTTTTGGAATTTAAGATGCGATATAGAAAAATTAGCTCTTGCTCAGTATTTTTGTGACTTGATTTTAAATTTAGTCGCTGAAGAACAAAGGCATACAGAAGACATTTTGCGGCTAATTTTAAATTCTTTACATTACTTATCAGAAGGTAAAATATCAAATAATTTATTAAAATCTATTTTTGAAATGAGAATTTTGGCGTTGTCAGGATATATGCCCAATTTAGTTGCGTGTTCGTGTTGTGAAAAATCTGAAGTTAAAAGTTTTTATTTTGTGCCGGATATAAATGGAATTGTTTGTGACGAGTGTGTGAAAAATTATAATTTTGTGAAGTTTAAATTGACAAACAGTGTACTTTATGCGTTGAGATATACGGTTTATTCTGAGTTTAATAAAATGTTTGCATTTGACTTGAAAAAGCAAAGCCTGGAAAAACTTTCTGCAATAACAGAAGCTTATTTATTGCGGTGTGTTGAAAAAAATTTAAAGACACTAGACTTTTATAAACAACTTGTGGTAAATTAATACTGATATGATGAAGAAAGGGCGGCACAAAATGAGTGCGGAGTTGAATAAGTATTATAAAAACCTGGAGTTGGATAAAATTTTGAGTTTATTATCGGAAAAAACTTCATGTGAAGATTCAAAACAACGGGCAAAACTTATTATTCCTTCAAGTAATTTAGAAGTTGTAACGACTTTGCTTAGGGAGACTTTTGATGCGCATATGCTGATTGCAAAGTTTAAATCTCCCTCGTTTACCGGCCTTAATAACGTTAATTTGGCGGTAAAAAAGGCCTCATCAGGTGCTACGTTGAGTATGACTGAATTACTCAAAATTGCGGATAATATTCATGTTTTTAATTTGCTGAGGGGCTTTAAAGAGCAATTTTTATCATTAAAAACCGCTTTAGACAGCCACTTTAACCAAATTGTTCCTAATAAATATTTAGAGAACAAAATTAAATCCTGTATCATTTCAGAAGATGAGATTTCTGACAATGCTTCACCAGAATTGGCGTCAATAAGAAGAAAAATTCGCAGAACGTCGGACTCAATAAGAGAACAGCTTGACAAAATGTTGCGATCACCGAATATTCAGAAATTTTTGCAGGAAAATATCGTTACCATAAAATCAGAACGCTTTGTCTTGCCGGTTCGAGCCGAGTTTAGGAAGGAAATTTCTGGACTTGTCCATGAAACGTCATCAAGCGGTGCAACTGTTTTTATTGAGCCTGCCAGTGTTGTTGACGCGAATAATGAAATTAAAATTTTGCACCAAGAAGAAAAGAAAGAAATTGAAAAAATATTGAAAGATTTGTCTTTGGAAGTTGCAGGTTTTGCAGAAAATATTTTAAATAGCTACCAAATGTGTGTTAAATTGGATGTTATTTTTGCAAAAGCTGAGTTGGCGTATAGTATGAAAGCAGTGCGGCCGAAAGTTAACAGCGTCGGAAAAATAATATTAAAAAATGCTAGACATCCTTTAATTGACAGTAGGAAGGTTGTACCAACGTCACTATCTTTGGGAGAAAAATTTGATACGTTGGTAATAACTGGGCCTAATACGGGTGGAAAAACGGTGTCGTTAAAAACCGTTGGCTTGTTTGTTTTGATGACAATGTGTGGACTGATGATACCAGCATCTGAGCAAAGTGAAATTTCTATTTTTAACCATGTTTTATCCGATATCGGTGACGAACAAAGCATAGAACAGTCTTTGTCGACGTTTTCATCTCATATGGTTAACATAATTAAAATTTTGTCGCTTGCTGACAAAAACAGTCTGATTCTTTTGGATGAATTAGGAGCAGGAACAGACCCTGTTGAGGGAGCAGCATTAGCAATTGCGATACTTGAAACGTTAAAGGAAAAAGGATGCAAAATTTTGGCAACCACACATTATGCAGAACTTAAAGCTTATGCAATTTCAACTTCAAATGTGGAAAACGCTTGCTGTGAATTTGACATTACGACACTTCAGCCGACATACAATTTATTAATTGGAATGCCCGGAAGTTCCAATGCATTTGCGATTTCTGAGCGACTTGGTTTGCCGAGAGATGTTGTTGGCATAGCACAGAATTTTATTTCTGATGAAAATATAAAATTTGAGAATGTTATTAAAAATCTTGAAAGTGTCAGAAATGAGTTGGAAAAAGAGAAGGAAGATGTTCAAAAAATTAAAAGAAAATTGAACGCAGAGATGGCCAATGTTCAAAAGGAAAAAACTTTTGTGAAAACCTGGTGTGAATCTGAACTTAAAAGTGCAAAAACTAAGTCTGAAAATATTGTTTCAAATGCGAGGGCAATGGCGGATGAGCTTATTGATGAAATAAAAAAAATTAAAAAATTGGGCTTGAATAATGATAATTCTTTGAAAAATTTAAAAACAAAACTTAGCAAAATTGATGAAACTATTGATCCGGTGGAAAATCATAAAAATATAGACTATAAATTGCCAAGAAAATTAAGAGTAGGTGACAATGTTTTAATTTTCGACATTGATAAAAAAGGTATTGTGTTGAATGTTAACGCAGATGAAACCAGCGCTACGGTTCAAGCAGGGTTGATTAAAACTGTTGTGCCTATGAGTAATCTTAGGTTACTAAAGGAAGATTCTGTTAATAAGAAAAACTATTCTTCGATTGGTACAAGAAACGTGCGAAATAAAATGGAGCCAATTACAAGGGAGTTGGACGTACGAGGAAAGAATGTGCTTGAAGCGACTTTAGAGTTGGACGCGTTTATAGACAATGCTGTTTTGTCAAATGTCGGAGTTTTGACGATTATTCATGGCAAAGGTACAGGTATTTTGAGAGCAGAGATTGCAAAATATTTGAAAAGACATCCAAATGTGAAAACTTTCAGACTTGGAACTTTTGGAGAAGGAGAATCTGGTGTAACTATTGTAGAACTTAAATGATTTACTTTGTTGGGGATTCTAAGTTTTGAAGTGCAAAATCTATACACTGTCCGATAAATTTATTCCTACTCATATTGTTTTGACTGGCGATTCCATCTATGAATTTTAATTTTTCAGAATCAATTCGAATACAAATAACCTCGTTCTTTTCTGGTTTGGGAATAAATTTTAGCATAAAAACAACTCCTTGTTCATAATTTTTTGTAAAAATATCACTGATAGTTTTATTTGTGTTACAATATTTTGATTAACAAAATTTTCTGTTTTACGATAATTTTTGACAAATTATTTATTATCTTCTATTATAAAATTATATTGCACATTGAATTCTTAACAATATTCATTATCGATATCAAAAAGTAAACAAGAAGGTGATACTATAAAAGAATACAGAGTTGTTTTAAGTGATGAAGTATCTGCTTTTTATGAGAATTTGTCAAAATTTTTGAAAAAGCCGGTAGAAGAAGTTTTATCTGAAAATTTATCTAAAAATATGGAATTATTAAAAACTGTATTAGCGCAATCAAAGTGATTTTTGCCGACGATTTTATTGTTAGAAATTAGCTGCTTTGTAATTTATTTTAATGCGATTTTTGATGTACTTTTTGAAGACAAAGAAAAATTTTAGTATAGCTGATGTCAGATGAGTTGCGACTTTTCTGACATTTTTATTTTTGCTATTGACAAATTAAATTAGTTGCGGTAAAATCTTACTGTAAAGCTAATTTACTTTACAGTAAACTCTGAATTGAGGTGCTTTATGTGGAAAAAAATTTGAAAGTATCCACTCTTTTGGACTTTTATACAGCCCTTTTAACCGAAAATCAGAGGCAAGTTTTGAATTTATATTATAATGAAGATTTTTCTTTATCAGAAATAGCTCAAAATTTAAAAATAACTCGCCAGGGAGTTCACGATACAATAAAAAAAGCTGAAGGACAGCTTTTTGAACTTGAAAGTAAGCTTGGATTATCTAAAAAATTTGACGATATTGAGAAAAATTTAAGCTTAATTATAAAAAATTCTGATGATTTATTGTCATTATCTGAAAGTGATTTCAACAAAGTAAAATATTTTGCAATTTCGATTAAAAATATCGCTGAATCAATTTATAAAGCGCAGTAAAGGAGTGTTTTTATGGCTTTTGAAGGATTATCCGAAAAATTAACTTCTGTGTTTAAAAAGCTTCGTTCAAAGGGCAAACTTTCGGAAAAAGATGTTAAAGAATCCATGAGAGAAGTTAGATTGGCCCTTCTGGAAGCAGATGTTAACTATAAAGTCGCAAAAGATTTTACAGATAAAGTAGCCGAAAGAGCTGTTGGTGAGGAAGTTATGCAAAGCTTAACTCCAGCACAAATGGTTATTAAAATCGTTAATGAAGAATTGGTTAGTTTAATGGGTGAGTCACAAAGTCGTTTAAATACAGCTTCTTCACCGCCGACTGTGATTATGATGTGTGGGTTGCAAGGGTCTGGCAAAACGACTCATTCTGGAAAATTAGCCCTTGCTCAAAAGAAAAAAGGTCATCGACCTATTTTGGTCGCTTGCGATGTATATCGCCCAGCGGCAATTAAGCAGTTACAAGTGGTGGCGTCTCAGGCTGGTGTGCCTTTTTTTGAAATGGGGCAGGTGGATCCAGTTGAAATCGCCAAAAAAGCTGTTCAACACGCAAAAGACTATGGAAACGATATTGTGATTTTGGATACAGCAGGTAGATTGCATATCGATGAAGAATTAATGGAAGAATTAAAAAACATCAAAAGGGCTGTAAGTCCTAATGAAATCTTACTCGTTGTTGATGCGATGACTGGACAAGATGCGGTTAATGTTGCAAAGTCTTTTAATGAATTGCTTGAAATTTCTGGTGTGATTTTGACCAAGCTCGACGGTGATACTCGTGGAGGCGCGGCGCTTTCTGTTAGAAAAGTTACTGAAAAACCGATAAAATTCGTAGGAATAGGAGAAAAATTAACTGATTTAGAAGAATTTCATCCGGATAGAATGGCTTCTCGAATTTTAGGAATGGGCGATATGCTCTCTTTGATTGAGGAAGCAGAGAGCAAACTTGACCAGCAAAAAGCCGAGCAAATGGCTAATAAATTAATGAAAAACAAGTTTGATTTGGAAGATCTGTTAAGTCAGATGAATCAGATTAAAAATATGGGTTCTTTGAGATCGATTATTTCTAAAATTCCGGGAATTTCTCAAAAGATTAACGACGAGGAGATAGATGATAGGCAAGTTGACAGATTGTGTGCGATTATTTTGTCGATGACTCCAGGAGAACGTCAAAAACCAGATATCATCAATGCGTCAAGAAAAAAAAGAATTGCTATGGGTAGTGGTATGAAGGTTGAAGACGTTAATAGTTTGCTTAAACGCTTTGAGCAAATGCAGAAAATGATGAAGCAATTTTCTGGTGCAGCAGGTAAAAAAAGATTTCCTAAGATGAGTCATTTGCCTGGCTTAGGCAATTTGGGGAAATTTAAATTTTAATTTTTTAGCATTCATCCAAAAGGGATTTTTCCTTGTGGTGAAATAATATATCAATTTTCGGAGGTGAATTTTTAAGATGGCAGTTAAAATTAGATTACGTCGTATGGGTGCAAAAAAAACTCCTTTTTACCGTATTGTTGTTGCCGATTCTAGATTTCCTAGAGATGGTAGATTCATTGAGGAGTTAGGTTATTACAATCCTTTGAAAAATCCAATCGAACTTAAAGTTAATGACGAAAAGGTAAAAAGTTGGATTAAAAATGGTGCACAGCCTACTGATACAGTTAAATCTTTGTTTAAAAAATTTGAGATTCTTTAATAAACGGAGGAATAGTCTTTGGAGGATTTGTTGCTTACGATAGCAAGAGGATTGGTTGAAAACCCTGATGATGTCAGCGTTGAGGTTGCAGATGTTAATGAAAATGGCGTTACGGTTTACCGTCTTCACGTTGCTCAAAGTGATATGGGGAGAGTAATTGGTAAACAAGGCCGCATAGCCAAAGCAATTCGTATGGTTGTGCGCTCAGCTGCTTCTAGAAAAAGACGTCGAGTTGCTGTCGAAATCGTTGAATAAACTGCGGTTAATAGCATTGTTTTACGAAAAATTTGGTTTAATTTGAAGGTGTTTTTTCTATGATACGAATTGGAACATTAGATGATTGTCACGCAGTATATTCGCTAATTTGTGAGATGGAAAATTGTGAGCTTGATTACGTTTCCTTTAGAGAAATTTACGGTAAAATGTTGAAATATAATGCGTATGCAGTTCTTGTGGCAGTAGAAGATAATAACGTTGTTGGCGAAATTACTTTACGCTTTGAAGAACAACTTCATCATTGTGCAAAAATTGCGGAGATTATGGAGTGCGCAGTACAGGAAAATTTCCGTTCTCGTGGGATAGGCAGACTTCTTTTGGAAAATGCTTGTGAATTAGCTAAAAAACAAAATTGTGTCCAAATTGAGGTTTCTTCTAACCAAGTTCGTTTGAGAGCACACAAATTTTATGAACGTGCTGGTATGAAAAATACTCATTACAAGTTTTGCAAGTCACTTTTATAGCCATTTTTACTGATTTATAATTTGGATTACTCTTGAAATATCAGATTCTGTTTATTAGAAAAGGACGTATTTTTTGTACGTCCTTTTGCGTTTGAATTGGGAGGCGTTTGTTTGAGAAAAAAATTTTTGGAAGTCGGAAAAATTGTGTCGACTCATGGGCTTAAAGGCGATGTGAAAGTAGAGCCATGGTGCGATGACGGAAATTTTTTATGCGAGTTTAAAACTTTATATCTTGATGATAACGGTGTAGAAAAGATAGATGTTTCATCTGCAAAAGTCCATAAAAATATCGTTTTGATGAAATTTTTCGAGATAGACTCCATAGAACAAGCTGAATTACTTCGCGGAAAAGTTTTGTTTATGGACAGAGATGAGATAAATTTGCCAAGCGGGAAGTATTTTATTCAGGATATTTTGGGACTGAATGTTTTTGACGTTGATACAAATTTTTGTTATGGAAAAGTTACTGATGTACTAAAAACTGGTGCAAATGATGTATATCAGATTACAGATGCAGCTAATAAAGATTATCTTATTCCAGTAATTAAAGATGTGATTTGTGAAGTCGACATCGATAATAATTTGATGAAGATTCGTCCATTGAAGGGAATTTTTGACGATGAGAATTGATATTTTGACTCTTTTTCCGGATATGTGCAATGCTGTTATGTGTGAAAGTATTATTGGTCGTGCACAAAAAAAGGGTGTTATTGAGGTGAATTGTCACCAAATTCGTGACTACACATATGATAGGCATAATCGCGTGGACGACACGATATATGGTCCAGGAATGGGCATGCTAATGATGGCGGAACCTATTGCGGCTTGTTTTGAAGATTTATGTGAAACTTTAAAAAAACGCCCCAAACTTATATACATGTCTCCTCAGGGCACAACTTTAACTCAAAAAAAAGTAAAGGAATTATCTACATGCGAAAATATAGCGATACTTTGTGGACATTATGAAGGCATTGATGAACGTTTTATTGAAGAATTTGTTGATGAGGAAATTTCTATTGGAGACTATGTTTTAACTGGTGGAGAACTACCTGCACTTGTTTTAGCTGATGCAATTAGCAGAATGATTACCGGAGTCTTATCTGACAATATTTGCTTTGAAGATGAAAGCCATTATGACGGACTTTTGGAGTATCCTCAGTACACTAAGCCTGCTGTTTGGAGAGGCAAAAAAGTTCCGGAAATTTTGCTTTCTGGCCATCATGAAAATATAGAAAAATGGCGGAAAAAACAATCTTTATTGAGAACAAAATGCAAAAGACCAGATTTATTTGAAGGCTATTGTTTATCAAAATCGGACGAAGATTTGTTAAAGGATAGTTGACTGATACTGGAAAGTATTAGAAATATATAATTTACTTCGATTTTTATACAACAAAATATACAATAAATCTATACTTGCCAGTATGGAGAATCGTTCATAACACTAAATTTGTATATTTGTCCTTGACGATATTATTAATTATGCTATAATTAGTATTAGAGTAGGTTTTTATAGAATTTTGTCGATTATAATTTTGGTATAGGAGTGTTTTTTTCATGTATGTAAAAGAAGTTGTTCTTCAAAATCAAGTAGGTTTACATGCTCGCCCGGCTACCTTTTTTATTCAAAAGGCAAATGAATTTAAGTCTTTAATTTTGATTGAAAAAGATGAACGCAGAGTTAATGCGAAAAGTTTGCTAGGTGTGCTTTCTTTGGGAATAGAGGGCGGTACAAAAATCAAAATTTTGGCCGATGGTCCAGATGAAGAAGCTGCGGTTGCTAGTCTTATAGAATTGGTTGATTCTGGTTTTGCGGATTAATTTTGTTTTTGGGGCATAATATTTTTAAATCTATTAGCACCGGTTTTCGGTGCTTTTTCTTTGTGAGAGGTGATTCCTTTGAATGAAAGGTTACATTTTTTAAAGACGAAAGCTTTGAATTTGCCATTGAATCCTGGAGTTTATATTATGAAAGATGTTCATGGAAAAATAATATATATTGGTAAAGCGAAAGCTTTAAAGGATAGGGTTAGTCAGTATTTTGGCTCACAAAAAAATCACGAAGAAAAAGTTAAGAAAATGGTTTCTAATGTGAATGATTTCGACTATATTTTGACTGACAGTGAGTTCGAGGCGCTGGTTTTGGAATGCAGTTTGATTAAGCAATATTCACCTAAATATAATATTCTTTTGAAGGATGACAAAGGCTATAATTATATAAAAATCACCAATGAGAAATGGCCTAAAATTTATGATGTAAAGCAAATTGAGGATGATGGGGCAACGTATATTGGCCCATATACGAGTTCTGCTTATGTTAACAAAGCTGTTGAGGAGGCTTTGAACATTTTTAAATTGCCACGCTGTAAAAAAGATTTTTCTAAGCAAAGGCATGAAAATAGAGCCTGTTTGAATTTTTATATTAATCAATGCAGTGCACCGTGCATGGGGAAAATAAGTCATGATGAGTATATGGAGAATATTAACGACGCTATTGTGTTTTTGAAGGGTGGAAATTCTGCATCAATTAAGAAATTATCTCAAAAAATGATGAAGCTTGCTGAGAATTTAGAATACGAAAAAGCTGCGAAAATTAGAGATAAAATCACTGCTATAAAAAAAATTTCAGAAAGACAAAAAGTTGTCACTACAAATGGAAAAGACCAAGATGTTATAGCTTTGGTGCAGGCTGGCGGAATGTCTAGTTTTGAGGTTTTTCGCTTTTCTAATGGGAGGCTTTGTGATAGAGATAATTATATTCTTAATGAGGTCGGCAATGCAGAGATTGTGCGTGCAGAGTTTATCATTCAGTATTATATTGACAAAACGGATATTCCAGCTGCGATTTTGCTTGATGGCGCAGTGGATGCAAAAGATAGCATCGAAGAATATTTGACTCAAAAGCAGGGCAAAAAAATTAGTATTACTATTCCGAAAAAAGGTGAAATGCTAAACTTAGTAGAGATGTGTAGAAACAACGCGGCGGAGAGAATTTCGCAACGGTTGGGAAGAACTTTTAAAGAGACTGCAGCGCTTGACGAACTTGCAAAATTATTATTGTTACCAACAACACCAGTGTACATTGAAGCTTATGACATTTCAAACATCGCAGGAAGCGACAATGTTGCTGGGATGGTAGTGTTTAAAAATGGACGTCCGTTAAAATCTGCGTATAAAAAATTTTCAATAAAATCTATAGTAGGACAAGATGATTACGGTTCGATGTGCGAAGTCATTTCTCGCAGAATTGATAGATTTAAAACGGCAACAAAAGAGACGACAAACGGATTTGAACGCTTACCAGACCTTATTTTGTTGGATGGTGGAAAAGGCCATGTTAATGCTGTTAAGAGCCTTTTAATAAATCGAGGAATTGATATTCCTGTTTTTGGAATGGTAAAAGATGACAAACATAAAACTCGCGCAATTGCTAAAGACGGAGGAGAAATTGCTATAAACTCAAATAAGGCGGCGTTTACACTGATTTCGTCTATTCAAGATGAAGTGCACAGATTTGCAATTGGGTATCATCACCAGAAAAGAAAAATGAATACTTTGGCAACTACTTTAACAAAAATTTCTGGGGTTGGAGAAAAAAAAGCTAAGTTGCTGTTTACTTATTTCAAAACGATTGATAGAATTAAAAATGCGAGCATTGATGAATTGATGAGGGTGCCTGGAGTAAACCAAGCCTTGGCGGTTAATATACAAAAGTATTTTAAAGAGAATAATTGATATTTTACGGTTTATTTCAACATTTTTCAAATTTCTATTGACAAAGAGTGGAAAAATATTGCATAATATAGTTGGCTTTTGTAGGAGGACTTTTTTGCATGAGGGTTATTTCAGGACAAAAAAGAGGCAAAAAGTTAGAAGCTTTAGTAGGAGATACGGTTCGCCCTACGACTGATAAAGTAAAGGAATCCATTTTTAATGTGATTCAATTTGACATATTTGGAGCGAAATTTCTTGATTTATTTGCGGGTTCAGGACAAATCGGAATAGAGGCACTTAGCAGAGGTGCGCAACTGGCAACTTTTGTAGATAAAAATAAAGAATCAATAAATGTTGTAAAAAGAAACTTATCTTCAACCGGTTTTGAAAAGAATGCCAAAGTTATCAACATGGATTCAATTTTATTTTTAGAAAAGTCGAGCGAAATTTTTGATATAGCTTTTTTAGACCCGCCTTATGCATCAGAACTATTGAATGAATCAATTTTTTTAATCCCCAAAACAATGTCAAAAAATGGAATTATAATATGTGAGCACCCTGTAGAAAGCTTTTTGCCGGACAAATTTGTAGATTTTTATTTATCAAAAGTTTATAAATATGGTAAAATCGCAATTAGTGTTTATAGACGAAAAAGCTTAAATTAGTTTGCTGAGAAAAATATTTTTATATTAAAGAAATGCATATTCTTTAAAATTTAAAATAAAATTTTTGAGATCAAAGGAGGAAATTTGTGTGAGAGTTGAGGAAATTTTAGAAGAACTGGAAGAACTAGTGAAGGATGCTTGGAGTTTGCCTTTGACTGGAGGCAAAGGTTTTGTCAATGTTGAGAGAGTAAGTGAGTTAATAAATGAGATGCGAGATGAGCTACCAAATGAATTGCGCCAGGCAAAAGCCATAATTGCGGATCGCTCTCAAATTATTAATGAAGCTAAAGAGGAAGCTGAAACAATTGTAGCATCAGCTGAGAAAAAAGCTAAGTTTATGGTTGAGCGTGATGAAATTGTAAAACAGGCGCAAAAGAGAGCCGAAGAACTACTTATGGAATCCAAGATTAAAGCCAGAGAAATGAAACAAGCTACCAATGAATACATCGATGAAACAATAAAGAGAACAGATGAGACGCTAACAGATGCAGTGGCTGCGCTTAGAAAGACTAGACAAAGCCTAAAAAATAGTTCTCAATAAAAGAACTCCCTGATAGATTTCAGGGAGCTTTTTATCTTTGTGACTACGTGTAATTTTTTATATACAAATGATTATTATTTAAAAATTTTTATTGCATGAGTGTAAACATCTACAATTTTTGCAGCCATATTGTTTTTGGTATTACTGTGAATTACGCTATTGCGAACTTTATTTTTTAATTCAGCACGTTCTTCTGAGGTCATTTTATAGACTTTATTTAATTTTTCAATGAAGTTGTTTTCATCGTTGAAAATAAATCCATTGACATTTTCAATAACTTGTCCTTCATTTATGGGGTCGTTTCTTTGAATTATCGGGAGGCCCATGGACATAGCTTCCAACATGGATATGGAATTTGTATCTGATAATGAAGCGGTTAGAAAAACATCACAAGCGGCATAGTATGGCAATAATTTATTATTTGAAATTTTACCTGTGAATATGACGACATTGTTTATACCAAGTTTTTTAGCTTGTTGCTCCAAATCCGCTTTAGCAGGGCCATCTCCAACGATTAAAAATCTAAAATTTTTGTTTACCTTTGAGTATTTTTCAATGTAATTCAGTAGAACGTCGATACTTTTTTCTTTTCCGACTCTGGATATAATACAGCCAACGAAAGCGTCATCCGGGATATTATAAGTTTTTTTGACATTATCGATGTCTTCTGTACTGACATTTTCTATTGAAAACCTATCTACATCTACAGGGTTAGGAATAATTTCGACATTTCGGTGAAGACCAGCATTTATTAAATATTCATGGCTTTTGGGAGATGGACCAGTGATTACTGTAGCCCTTTTATATAGCGAACGAATATACTTATAAAATATACGTTGACCAGTTTTTATAAGAGGCTTTGGAACAACGTAATATACATAATCGTCGTATATTGTATGAAGGGTATAAATTACCGGTCGTTTTAACATCTTTGATACTAATATGCCAAATAATCCTATTCCAAATTCTGTATGAATATGGATAACATCGGGGTTAAACTTTTTTATAATTTGATATTGTTTCATGTTTATCGGCATGGAAAGACCATAACCATAAATTCTTTTTAATTTTATGCTTGGGCAATGTAAAACACCGTGTTCTTGAAAAGTATCATTATTTTTTGGATTTGTTGTAACAACAAGAACTTCATGGCCAAGACTTTCAAGCCCTTCCTTTAAAGCGGCAACATGGATTGCCACGCCGTTTATTTCTGGTGCGTAAGTGTCAGAAAATAGTGCAATTTTCATGATTTTATATATCCTTTCAATTTATCAAGTAATATTAAGTATAACGTAGTTTGTTGTATTTTGCAAATTAGCAAAATTTAATTTTAGTTTGATGATCATGAAAGTTAGACCTATTTTTGTATGACTTTAAATTCTTGTCTGAAAAGCAATATGAAATTAATTTTACTTTTAAATTTTTTCTGCATAGTATGTTTTTAGGTGATGCAAAATGAAAAATTGTTATGGCGAAAAGCTCATTACAATAGGCGGAATTATATCTTCAGAGATTGCAAGAAATTGTGATACGGAAACTGTAGAAATTTTATCGGCACTTTTTTCAGTTATCGGTGACCAACTTGCCCTGCTTTTAGTTGCTAATCAAAATTAATATACTTTAGTTATCATAAAAATAATCATGATTTTGGTGAATTAGTGGATTTGCGATGATTCGCCCGGTTTCTTTAAAGATTTTCTTCTTACTTAATTTTTTTTCACCTTTTCCTGACGAGACTTTTTCAAGATTATTTTTATCTATTTTGGAGTTATTTTTTTCCATTGTTACTACGCCTCTTTTCTTTTTAATTATATTATGTCCCGATTATTCCGTTTGATTTTATTTATTAATGCTGCATTAATTAGGCTCTAAAAGACAATACTTTAATTGAAGACAAAAGTGGAAGGAGTTTTTTATTAAATGCAGTATAATAAAGTAGAAATTTGTGGAGTAAATACGGCAAAACTTAAGGTTTTGACAGAAACTGAAAAAATTGAACTCTTAAAAATTATGAAAAGTGGAACTGAAAAGGAACGAAAAAAAGCTAGAGAAGATTTAGTTAATGGAAATTTAAGACTTGTACTTAGTGTGATTCAGAGGTTTACAAACAGAGGAGAAAATCTCGATGACCTTTTTCAAGTTGGCTGTATAGGGCTTATAAAGGCTATTGATAATTTTGATATAAACCTCAATGTTAGGTTTTCGACGTATGGTGTACCAATGATAATTGGCGAAATAAGAAGATATTTGCGAGACAATAATTCGGTTAGAGTGAGTCGTTCTATGAGAGACATTGCCTATAAGGCTATGCAGATAAAAGAGAAAATCATGGCTGAAAGTGATCATGAGCCGTCGGTTGAAGAGGTTGCTAAAAAGCTTGATATAAAAAAGGAAACATTGGTTATTGCTTTGGAATCTGTCGTGGAACCAGTTTCTCTTTATGAGCCAGTTTTTTCTGACGGCAATGATACCATTTATGTGATGGACCAGATTGGCAATAAAAATGAAGACATAAATTGGCTTGATGAAATAGTTTTAAAAGAATCTATTTCTAAGCTGAATGAACGTGAAAAGAAAATTTTGACTTTAAGATTTCTAGTTGGGAAAACCCAAATGGAAGTTGCATCAGAAGTAGGCATTAGTCAAGCACAGGTTTCTCGCTTAGAGAAATACGCGATGGACAAAATAAAGGGTCACGTTTAATTTATTTACTAAATTGGAGCACTTCTAAAAGAGGTGCTCTAAATGATTAAAAAAACTTTTATTGATAAATTGGTTTGGTTTAGATATAATGGAGAAGAGAAATTGCTTGTGGAGGCAAGATATGAATGAACGTCTCGAAATAAACCCGAATGAGATATATCCTGTTAAAGGAATAAAGTCCGTTACATATGTTAAACCGACAATTAAAAATCCCAATATTATCGTGGGAGAATTTACTTACTTTAGCGATGAGGATTTTGAGAACCATGTGACACATCACTATGATTTTTATGGAGATAAACTTATAATAGGAAAGTTCTGTCAAATAGCTGCTGGTGTAAATTTTATTATGAACGGCGCAAATCATCAAATGAACGCAGTTTCAACATTTCCATTTTACATACTTAATGGTTGGAATCAAGAAATTCCGTCTTTGTCGGAAATGTCACTAAAAGGCGATACTGTTATAGGGAATGATGTATGGATTGGCCAAAATGTCACAATTTTACCTGGAGTTGAAGTTGGTGACGGTGCGATTATTGGTGCAAACAGTACAGTAGGCTCAGACGTTGCTCCGTACTCAATTGTAGCGGGAAATCCTGCAAAATTTATTCGTAAAAGATTTGAAGATGAACTTATAGATATTCTTGAAAAGATTAAGTGGTGGGACTTACCAATAGATAAAATTAATGATTTGATTCCAATTTTAAGCTGTAGTGATTTGCAAAAAGTTAAGGCTGAGCTAAAGAATGAATTTTTGAACAAATAAAAGTATCCGGAGGCTGGCGCACTATATCGCGCACCAGCCTCCGGAAATATAAAAAATAATGATAAATTATTTTTTACAGATTAGTGTTAAACTTCGACAAGAAAACCTCGTTTTAAAAGTGTAGAACTTGAATTGGTAGCCGTGTTTGTATTTAAATTGTTTTGGGACTGGTGGTGATAGGAATTCACGGCTGAAGAAAAATTTTTTATTGGGACAGGCGCAAATTTTTTTGCAAAACTTTTTTTGTTTTGAGGCTGATTGAAAAAAGGTTCATTTATTTCATTTTCAATCATCAACAATCGATTGTATTTAGAAACACGTTCACTTCTGCAAGGAGCCCCTGATTTAATTTGGGCACAGTTTGTTGCAATGGCAATGTCTGCAATAAAAGTATCTTCGGTTTCACCAGAACGATGCGAAATAATCGTGGTATAACCTGCATTTTTGGCAGTTTCTATAGTATGCAAAGTTTCAGTTAAAGTCCCAATTTGATTGGGCTTGATTAAAATAGAATTCGCTACATTTTGCTTTATACCTCTGTTGAGTCTTGCACTGTTAGTGGCAAATAAATCATCACCAACCAGTTGCACTTGTTCACCCAAAGCTTGAGTTAAAGTTTCCCATCCGTTCCAATCTTGTTCACCTAAAGCGTCTTCTATAGACACAATCGGATATTTATTGCATAAATTGTACCAATATTCGATAAGTTCATCGGTTTGAAACGTCTTTTGCCTTTTTGGCATTGTATAATTTTCGGTATTAAACCACTCACTACTTGCAGCATCTAATGCAATTTTCACTTGATTTACGTTATATTGTGCTTTTTGAATTGCAGATAAAATTAATTCGATGGCTTCCTCATCGGC
>FR883869.1:42099-45364 GCA_000435275.1 Clostridium sp. CAG:557 | reverse complement strand
TCCAACATTTGTAGAAAGACCTTTATTTCTCGAAATGACTCCGAGTGTATGATAAATTTCGGAACACCAACGAAGTCCCTCGTGAAAACTTTTTGCTCCTGTTGGTACAATCATAAATTCTTGAATATCCACATTATTGTTGGCATGAACTCCGCCGTTTAAAATGTTCATCATGGGAACGGGCAATTTGTGAGCATTTATTCCACCAAGATATCTGTAAAGTGGTATGCTCAAAAACTTTGCGGCAGCGCGCGCTACGGCTAACGACACAGCTAATGTTGCATTCGCACCAAGTTTTTGCTTATTGCTTGTACCATCAGTGTCTATCATAATTTTATCGATTGTAGTTTGATTGCAAGTAGAAGTTCCTTTTAGCGCCGGTGCAATTATGTTATTGATGTTACCTACAGCTTTTTTTACACCTAAACTAAAATATCTGTTACGGTTAGAATCACGCAATTCTGCAGCTTCAAACATACCTTTTGATGCGCCAGAAGGTACAGATGCAATACCTGTTGTACCGTCATTGAGAATAACTTTTGCACATACGGTAGGAAACCCTCTTGAGTCTAAAACTTCGTAACCTGCTACGCTTTTAATATGTTGGTTCATAAAAATTTATCTCCAATCTTTGCAAAATATTTTAATATAGTTATTTGTTTCAATAAGTTTTTTTATACGGCATTTTTTCTATTTTTTACATTGACAATTCACACAAATAAGTATATAATTATATAAAATATTTATTGATTTTAAATGATTAATGAAATTAAACATATATTTGACAAATTGATCATGGAATTTTAATTATTAATTAATAAAAAGAGGAGGCTTAATCATGAATGATAACTTGTTTAGAAAAAAGAATTTGGATAGGATTTCATCTCCAGAACAATTAAATGATTACATAAAAGTTTCTAACCCAAGTGTATGGTTAATTATAGGTGCAATGTTTATTATTGCAATTGCGTTCTCGGTTTGGGCTTTCAGCGGGAACATAACATCTGAAGTTTCAGGAACAGGTGTTTTTCAAGGTAGCTCTCAAGAAAGTGTAGAGTCAGTTATTTGCTACATTGATGCCAACTATGCATCCAAAATTTCTGAGGGTATGCCTGTTCGTATTTATAATAGGACTAAGCCTATGGAAGCTTATGTTAATGGGGAAGTTATCAAAATTTCGCAGGTTCCGGTTAAGCAAGAAGATATTTTGCATTCTTATTCTAGCGAGTACGTTGCAGACAGCATTTTGGAGGCTGATTATGGGATCGGTGTTTTGATTAAAGTTGATAAAACCTCTGAGGGAAAGTACAATTGGGCTAATAATGAAGTTGGTGATGAAACTTTTCTGAAGGTTGATGATTTATGTAAAGTCGATATAATTACAGAATCAGTTACTCCGGTAAAATTTTTGTTTAGTGAGTCAAAATAAAGGAGGATTTTGTGATGTTTAAAAATAAAATCGCAAAAGTTCCTGTGATTATGCAAATGGAGGCATTAGAGTGTGGAGCAGCGTCTCTTGCAATGATTTTGGCATATCACGGGAAGTGGCTTCCTCTTGAGAAAGTTCGTGCTGACTGCGGTGTTTCTAGAGATGGAAGCAATTTGAAAGATATGTCAGATGCTGCTCAATCTTATGGCTTGCAAGTCGATGCATACAGATGTGGAATGGATGATATAAAAACCTTGCCACTTCCGGCAATTATTCACTGGAATTTTAACCATTTTGTGGTTTTAAATGGTTTTAAAAAGAATAGAGCTGTCATAAATGACCCAGCAAGAGGCACTGTAGAAGTTTCTATGGATGATTTTGACAAGTCGTTTACTGGAATTATTGTCTGTTTTTCAAAAACTGAAAAATTTGTGGCAGATGGCAAAAAGAAAAGTGTTTTATCCTTTGCCAAAAAGCGACTTAAAGGCACATTGGTACCGTTTATTTTTGTCATTTTAACGGGGCTTTTGGTTACATTTATTGGAATCATTAATCCTGTTTTTACCCGAATTTTTATGGATAGAATTTTATCAGGCGAAAACCCAGAGTGGTTAATACCAGTGCTTTCCGGGATGGCAGTTCTTGTAATTTTTCAAATAATAGTTCAGGCGATAAACATAGTTTATATGCTGAAAATAAAAGGTAAACTAGCAATCGTAGCTAACTCTATGTTTATGTGGCATGTTTTGAGGCTACCAATGCACTTTTTTTCTCAGCGGCAAATTGGAGATATCGCCATGCGCCAAGCTTCGAACGAGGGAATAGCTGAAATTTTAATTCAAAGTTTGGCTCCAATTTTATTGAATGCAATAATGTTAATTTTTTATTTTTTTATGGTCATAAATATCAGTTGGCCGCTTACATTACTGGGTTTAACAGCAGTTGTCATAAATATGTTTTTGGCAAATTACATATCTAAAAAGCGAATTAATATCACTCGCGCACAGATGAGGGATGCGGGGAAATTAGCATCTACAACAGTTTCAGGTATAGAAATGGTTGAAACTATCAAGTCTTCTGGTGCAGAAAATGGATTTTTTGAAAAATGGTCGGGCTATCAAGCATCTGTAAACTCTTCTGTGGTAAAATTTTCAAAGATTAATGAGTATATCGGATCAATTCCTGCTGTGATACAGGGCTTTACTAATATGGCAATTTTGTTAATTGGTGCAATGTTTATTATGCAAGGAACAAATGGCTTTACGGCGGGAGTTTTATTGATGTTTCAAGGGTATTTAGGAAAATTTATTGAACCACTTGAATCTTTTAGAGGAATAGGTCAACAGATTCAAGAAATGCGGACAGATATGGAGCGTATTGAGGATGTTATGAATTACGAGCCAGATGTCAATTATAATGGCTTAGAAATTGATGAAAATGCAGAATATTCAAAATTAACGGGCGAAATGCAGATGAAAAACGTTACATTTGGATATAAACCTCTTGGAGAGCCGTTGATTAAAGATTTTAATTTGACCTTAAAACCAGGTTCAACAGTAGCTTTTGTAGGGGCCTCCGGTTGCGGAAAATCAACGCTGGCAAAACTTATTTCTGGCCTGTATAAACCTTGGTCTGGCGAGATAACTTTTGACGGAACACCAATATCTGATATAAACAGAGAAATCTTTACAAGTTCGGTTGCGGTTGTTGACCAGGATATAATTTTGTTCGAGGACACCATCGCGGACAACATAAAAATGTGGGACAAATCCATCGGTGACAGCGAAATGATTGTTGCCGCCAAAGATGCGCATATTCACGAGGATATCATGCTGA
>FR883869.1:38039-42058 GCA_000435275.1 Clostridium sp. CAG:557 | reverse complement strand
CAGCCATAAAGTTTTGGAGGGCGGCAAGAATTTTTCTGGCGGACAACGTCAGCGTTTAGAAATAGCCAGAACTCTCGCAAAAGACCCAACTTTAGTTGTTTTGGATGAGGCTACATCGGCTTTGGATGCGAAAACTGAGGAGGAAGTTATAAATTCGATTAAGGACAGAGGCGTAACTTGTGTGATTGTTGCTCACAGACTGTCCACGATTCGTGATTGCGACGAGATTATCGTTCTGGACAAAGGCCGGGTTATCGAGCGCGGAACTCACAATGAATTATTTGCAAATAATGGAGTTTACACTCAATTGATTACTACCGAATAAAAGAAAAGAGGTGATTTTTTTGAGTTGGTTTAGTGAGCAATTGAAAAAACGAATGAAGAGAGATAAAGAAGATTTTGAAAATTCTTTTGTAGAGCTATCATCTGTAGTTTTAGGAGAATCAGCAATTGCACGGGCGCTCAATAATGATAGAAAAAAAACTCAAAACGCGATAGAAGAAGTTTTAAAATTTTATAATGCAAAAATAATAGAGCTTCCAAGTAAAATTGAAGACATGAATGAACAACTTGAATATATGCTTCGGCCAACCGGGATTATGCACAGAACAGTTGTATTGAAAGGCAAATGGTGGAAAAACGCGGTAGGAGCATTTATTGCACAAACTAAGTCCGGTGATACCGTAGCTTTAATTCCAGATGCCATGAAAGGATACAGCTTTTTTGATTATGAATCAGGAAAAAGAATAAAAATATCTGAAAAAACAAAAGACGTGTTAGAAAAAAATGCATTTTGCTTTTATAAACCATTTCCACTTAGAAAAATTAATTTGGTGGATATCAGTAAATATATTTTATCAACATTGAGCAAAACAGACATAGCATACATAGTGTTTATTTCGCTTATAGTTCAACTGATTGGAATGATTATGCCTTTTGTAAATAAGCTGTTGTATGGAAAAGTTATCCCTGTTGGAAAGGTGGGATTATTAATTCCTTTTGCCTGCCTGCTTATCGGAATGACATTGTCACAAACTTTAATAAAAATTACGAGCAATTTAGTGTCAGCACGAATCGGAATGAAGATGAATATGTCAATTCAGGCCGCTACAATGAGTAGAATAATGTCTTTGCCGGCAAATTTCTTTTCTAATTATAGTTCTGGAGATTTATCATCACGTGTAGATGGAATGCAGCAAATATCAATTATGCTTAGTGGTTTATTCTTTGGGACAGGTCTTTCTACACTTTGTTCATTTGTATATATTTTTCAAATGAACAAATATGCACCGCGGCTAGTAATTCCGGCGATATTGTTTATTTTAGTTCAACTTGTTATGAGTGTTTTAGACACGTTAATGTTGATAAGACTAAATAGAAAAAAAACAAAAATAAAAATTAAATTAAGCTCACTTATTTATTCGTTGTTTTCCGGTGTGCAGAAAATAAAATTGTCCGGAGCAGAAAGACGTGCGTTTTCAAAATGGGCTAGCACATACAAATCAGTGGCAGAAATTGATTATAATCCGCCGCTTCTCATAAAAATTTTTCCAATGATTTCTACAGTAATTTCTATGACAGGCGTAATAGTCTTATATTATATTGCAGGTACTACAGATGTAAGCATGGCGGACTTTATCGCGTTTAATACAGCATTTTCTGCTGTGAGTGGGGCAATAATGGCTTTAGCGCCGCTGTTTACTAAGTTTTCAGAAATGAAGCCGATAATAGAAGTAATCAAGCCGATACTTGAGGCAGAACCGGAAGTTAGTGAAAATAAAAAGATAATTACAGGCTTATCAGGAGCAATTGAATTAAATCATGTTTCGTTTAAATATAGCGAAAACGGACCGCTTGTTTTGGATGACATAAATTTGAAAATTAAACCAGGTCAATATATTGCTATAGTAGGGAAAACTGGCTGTGGAAAGTCTACTTTGATGAGGTTGCTTTTAGGTTTTGAATCGACAAAAAACGGTGCTATTTATTATGATGGCCAAGATATAAATTCTTTGGATTTGAGAAGCTTAAGACGGCATATTGGTGCTGTAATGCAAAACGGCAAGCTTTTTCAAGGAGACATTTTTTCAAATATCGTAATTTCTGCGCCGTGGTTAACTTTAGACGAAGCCTGGGAGGCTGCAAAATTAGCTGGCATCGATAAGGATATAAAAGAAATGCCAATGGGAATGCACACTATTATAAGTGAAGGTAGTGGGGGAGTTTCAGGTGGACAGAAACAACGTTTAATGATTGCTCGTGCGATAGCTCCAAAACCGAGTATTTTGATGTTTGATGAAGCAACAAGCGCTCTCGATAACATTACTCAAAAGCGAATTTCTGAATCGCTGGATCTATTAAAAAGTACAAGAATTGTCATTGCGCATAGACTTTCTACCATTAAAAATTGTGATAGAATTATTGTTATTGACAAAGGAAGAATCATTGAAGACGGCACATTTAACGAATTAATGAAAAATAAAGGGTACTTTGCAGAACTTGTTGAACGTCAGCAAATTGAAGTACAGGGTTGATTTGAAATATATCATCATTGTATTGGGTAAACCTGTTAATAAAAATTACAATAAAAACAATTAATAAAGCCCTCATTCAATTTTATACCGAATGAGGGCTTTGCAATTGTGAAACATAAAATACAACTATAGTATAGTAAGGAAAAAACGTGAAGTAGCTGATAATAAAAAGAACGGTTTAATTTTTCTTTAGATGTAAATTAATTAAATTATTTTAAGTAAAAGAACTTATGTATTGTTTACTATGAGCTAGTAAAAATTTCGTTAAATAGATGACTGTGTAAAAAACATTTTTTCATGAGTATATTGTATTAAAGAAGAGACAAAGCCTAATATTAAAAACAATGTAATAATAGTATCATTAACTTTTACCATTATTTTGCCTATTTTGTGACATACAAGCAGTTAAATGAATGAGCTTTTTTAGCCATACCATTTCTGATTTTTTTATTACACAAAAAAATATTAATAGTGTTATATACAAGGCTATACTAAAAACAAATTCCAGTATCATTTTTAAAATTGTAGAATCATAAAAATTATTGGCAAACATAAATTTTACAAAAATTCCTGAAATAGTTGAACAAATTAACGGCCCAATTACCCATTGCGTAAAATTAAACTTTAAACAAGTAACTTTTAGTAGTCTAACAACGCTTAGGCTAGAATTTAGAATAGTGCTTACAAATGTCATAATTATGAATCCCTTTATTCCTACAAATGGCAAAAGTATAAAGATTAAAAGTACCCGAACTGATGAGTCAATAATATTGTACGATAAGTAATACAACTGCTGATTTAATCCCTTTAACATTCCGTCAACGACCTTGTCAAGATACATCAACGGCACAAGTGGCGCAAAAATACTTAAATATACACCGCATTCTGAGTTAGAATACACTGCGCAACATAATTCTTTTGAGAAAAATATAAAAATATTCATTGTAATTATCGAAAAAAGCAGCGTGACTTTCAAAACTTTTTCTGCAATATAATTAATATTTGCCTTTTGATTTATCGCATTTGCTTCGGACATTTCTGGAATCAGCAGCATCGAAAATGACATCAAAATCAGCGACGGAAAAGCAATTATTGGCATAACCATTCCGCAAATTAACCCATATATGGACAAAGCTTTCGTGCTGGAAGCTCCATAGCGTTTAAGTCCGGACGGAATGAGTATATTTTCCAGCGTGTTAAGTCCGGCTCTCAAAGACGCACTCGCTGTAAGTGGCAAAAATATCAAAAATAAATTAGAGGTCAGCTTGACTTTTTTATCCGTAGCTTGAGTTATTTTTTTTACATCGTTTATATAAAGCGCATAGGAATATATACAGGACAAAACTTCAGAAAGTGTTGTGCCGATAACTACCGCAGCGCAAGCATATTCTATTCCACGTGGCGCAAAATTTCCAATTAAAATGATGAAAACCACAATTTCTATTATCTGTTCAAGAAGCTGTTCGCTCGCAGTTTTAATTACAC
>FR883869.1:2492-38007 GCA_000435275.1 Clostridium sp. CAG:557 | reverse complement strand
GACCGCGTAAAAATAACCTCTAAAGCACGACGAAACCGCTACAAAAGGTAAACTTGGCGCCAAAATTTTTAAAGATAAGATTGTTCGAGCATCTTTTAAAATATTAACACCGATTTGCTCTGCGAAAATAAACATTATTACGGCGGCAAAAATGCTTATTCCCACTCCCAAAGCCAAACATTTTGCGACAACTTTCTTAGCCTGCGAGTACTGCTTTTTAGCAATAAAATCTGTCACCAAGCGAGTCACTGTAAGGCTTATACCGGTCGTAGAAAAAGTCGCTGCGAAAAAATATACAGCCGTAACCAGTTGGTAAAGACCTATTCCCTCTGCACCAATTTTGTTCGACATATACACCCGAAAAAACATTCCGATTGTCATATTTATAAGCGATGTTCCCGTCAATATCAGCGCATTTATCATAAATGTTTTCTTTTTCATAAAATTTTCCACTCCGTTTCATATTCAGATATATGCGGAGTATTTTTTTATTATGTTCTGGAAATTATTATGAATATATGGTAAAATTATTAACGTGTGTTTTGGAGGAGATAATGTGAACTTTGATGAAATTTTTAAAATAATGGATGAAGCTTTTCCAGATAATGAAATGCGCACATACGACGCTCAAAAAAAATTGCTGGATAATGACAAATATAATATTTATGTCAAAAAAAATGAATCTGGTTTAGTTGTCGGTTTTTTAGCGTATTGGACTTTAAAAAGTTGCACTTTTTTTGAGCATTTAGCGGTTTCAAAAAATTTTAGAGGAAACGGCATAGGCAAACAAATAATCTTAGATAACGCTAAAAATGTTAAAAAACCTATATTTTTTGAAGTTGAGCTCCCAAATACGGAAATAGCTAAAAGAAGAGTTGATTTTTATAAACGTTTGGGCTTTAAGTTAAATGATTTTTATTATGAGCAACCAGCTTTAAGAAAAAATGAAAAGCCTCAACAACTGTTAATAATGAGTTATCCAGAGCCAATAAGTGGACAAGGTTTTACTGACTATAAAAAAGAAATTTACAGCAATGTGTATGGCAAGTAATATAATTTTTGATGTCAAAGGAGATTTAATTATGAATGATTACATTATTTTTACAGACTCTACATGCGATTTAGATGCAGAACATATAAAAGAGTTAGGAGTAAAAACTATCCCACTCAACTTTACTTATGAAGGCAAATCTTATATTGATGGCGCAGGGCTTTCTTATAAAGACTTTTACAATTTGCTAAGAGAAAAGAAAGATATAACAACAAGTCAAATAAATGCTGGCACCTTTATCAAAGAATTTGAACCTTATTTAAAAGAACAAAAAGATATTCTTTACATAGCTTTTTCATCGGGACTTAGCGGAACTTATTCATCAGCAAAAATCGCCGAGGCTGATTTGCAAGAAAAATATCCTAACCGAAAAATAATTGTTATCGACTCTTTGTGCGCTTCTATGGGAGAGGGCTTACTGGTTCACTACGCCGCAGAAAAGAAAAATAACGGTGCTTCTATTGAAGAACTGGCTAAATGGATTGAAAATAATAAACTAAATGTGTGTCATTGGTTCACGGTTGACGATTTATTTCACTTAAAAAGAGGCGGTAGAGTGTCATCTGTATCGGCATTGTTGGGCACTATGCTTGGAGTAAAGCCGATTTTGCATGTAGATGATGCCGGAAAATTAATTCCAATGGAAAAAGTTCGCGGCCGAAAGGCTGCTTTGACTGCTTTGGTTGAGCACATGAAGAAATCAGCAAAAGTAACTCCTGACGACGTTGTTTTTATTTCTCACGGAGATTCGATTGATGATGCAAATTTCATCAAAGATTTAGTTTTAAAAGAATTTAATGTAAAGGAAGTTAGAATTAATTATATCGGTTCTGTTATAGGCGCTCATGCTGGGCCAGGAACGATTGCACTCTTTTTTATGGGGCAAAGTAGATGAATTTCGATTTATGCTATAATAAAAAAGCTTTATTTAGGAGTTTTTTTGTGAAAGGTAAAAAAATAGTTTCTTTAGGTCTGGCGCTCTTTGGGGCAGTTTCTCCGTTAAATTGTAGCAGGATTTTCGCATCAGGACCCTACGTCAATTCAACGTCAATTCAGACAAATGTTGATACAAAAATTGAAGATTTAGAAGTGAACAATTTATTGATAGAAAAATTTGGAAAATGCAAAAGAGAAAATTAAAAAGCCACAAAAAACACTAAATTAGTTGGTTACTCAGCAATAGGGTAGATTTGATAATGATTTTAATTACAGAGGAAATAAAATAAAAAATGCGCCGCACTATACCGTGCGGCGCATTTTTTATTTGTTGTCAGATAATTTTATCGCTATAACTGTTATGTCATCATCAAAATCCGAAATTTTTTCATTTGACAATCTTTTCACAACGGAGTTTGCAAAACTTTGCGAATCTTCATTAATCCAATTCTTAAACATATCTTCAAGCCACACATCACCGTCTGAAATTGCACCGTCTGATACAATTAAAATTTTGTCATTGTCTGATAAAACATTACTGCATTCTGCTACGTTAATTTCTTTTAAAATTCCGATAGGTAAGGAATTTGGTGCGCAACGAATTACTTTGTTCCCCTTCTTTAAAAATGTAAGTGGAGCTCCTGCTTTTAATAATTTTATTTCTCCACTAAATAAATTAACATTTAAAATATCCAACGTAGACAAAACTTCATCTTCTGATTTTACACGCAATGCAGAGTTTGTTATTTTTGCTGCTGTAAAAAAACTCATTCCAGATTTTATTAAGCTTTCCATGATTTTACATGCCAAAGCACCTTCAACCGCGGCTCTGCCACCAGTTCCCATTCCGTCACTCAGTATGAACACCATTTGTCCCATTCCGTTATTGAAATATGTATAGTTGTCTCCACACAGTAGGCCGTTTTTACAGATATGTTGTGCAACGCCAATCTGAATGTTAAAAGTTGGTTTGTCCGAAAGTTGGATCCTACAAACGTTTTCGGTGTGACTAAAACACGGCAAGTCTAATTTTCGTGAACATATTTTAGATAATTTTCTTGATAAGTTCAATTTTTCTAACTCATTTTTATCTGTACCTGTTATTTCAATTTCTATAAATATCTTTCCAAGCTTATCATATCGGCAACAGACATCAATAGGTATTAACTTTAATTTTTTTAACTCTACGGTAATTTTTTTTGCTAATTCTAAGTCAAAAGTTTTGTAATTTCTTATTTCTTTCCCCATCTCTGATAATAACGTGCCCATATCAGCAAATTGCTCCGAAACAAATTCTCTTACTTCAGATATTCTCCTATCTGATACTTCTTTTTCTATTGCTTCACGATATAAAGCATTTATGTTGTTTGCCAGCTCACTTTTTCGGTTACACCTTTTTGCAAAATTTTCAGGAAAACTTTCTTTGTTTACCTTGCCATTACTTCGCAAAATTTCATTAATTTGCAAAAACGATTCTAAAGTGTCTGAATTTTTTGTATCAAAGCAGAATGTCTTTAAACCACAATTGTTACAAACTTTGTCAATTGAGTTTAAGCAAATATTCGATTTTTTGTTTTTTCTTATTTGGGCCAATTTTTCTGAAACCACGTCTATAGACTTTCCTATGTTCATCAATGTCTTAGATGTGAAATCTAAGCGCATTGCAACAGTATCTTTTAGTCCTTCATGCCTGTCGTAATTAATTGGAGATGAAAAAATTTCTACAAACTTATCACCAATATCATCGCGTAAAAAAATAAATATCAAACTGGCTGTAATTATTTCATAAATTTCAGATATAACCACTGTAGGATTTCCAGTTTGAACAGAAATAATCATATTTGCTGCTAAAAATGAAAAGCAGCATGATATTTTTCCAAAAGGTGCCATCAAGCCGGATATCAAACCACCAAACGCATATGCTCCCATAATGTGAGTAGGTTCTTTAAATGCTAGCCCCAAAATAACTCCTGCAGTTATTCCTGAAATGCTTCCACCAGCTACACCTAAATTTCGAGAACAAAAAATTATTACTAAAGATGCTAAAACTTTGCCAATTGAAATATTACCTATTCTGACTGAAAGCAAAGATAAAATTACAATAAAAACTGTCATGCAAAGGCAGACTAACTCTGACTGCTTTATTTTTGTTCCTTTTTTCAAAAAAATATTTATGCTTTCGCGAAAAAAATACGCAGCTCCTGCAGCTAACAATGCTTCTGTTATATACATGGCAGCTTCGTTTAAATCGCTTATATCCGAAATATTTATAGCTAAACCTGTTGCAATTATAGTTGAAAATGAAATAATCGGTGCGTATAATTTATTTTCCTTCAATTTTGACAAATCATTTAACGTCCATCTTATGGCGCAAACCGCAATTGCTGCAGAAATATATCTCATCCCTATATTTATTTCTGACGGTAAAATATATCCAATTATTGTTCCAACAAGGCTAAAAAGCATATTTTTATATGGTACTGCAGATAAAAAGGCTGTTCCAAATGGTGCATAAACTCCGAACGCTATTCCTTTTGATACAAATATTCCCAAAATAAAATGTAGTATATTTGTCGCAATTAATTTAGATTGTTCTTCTGAAATCAAAGATTTTATATTTTTTTCTGCCGTTGTTATTATATAAGTATTTTTCATTTTAATATCACCTAAATTTTTGCATAATTTTGCTTTTACATAATAAAATTATACCGTACAGATGCGTCATAGCCTGTCTTAAACTGGTGCGGATTTTTGACTTTTTATGGTAATATGAATCGGTAAATGATTAAAAAAAAATCTATTAGTAAAAAAATATCTAAAATTTATTTGCGCTGCCTTATATCGCGCGGCGCTTAATTTATATTTTTTATGTTCACGCTAATCATAAAACATTAGATTTTTTTATATTATTTAAAGTATAAATTTTTTAAGGAGGTTTGCTTAAATGGCAACTGGCTATATTGTCACAAACGTTTATACTTCTCGCGCACAAATTCCATTAAGAGGCGCGCAAGTATCTATAACTTCTGGAACTGGCACAAACTCACAACTTTTGGGATTTAGAACAACTGATGAATCTGGTCAAACAGAACCTGTTTCTATAAACACGCCCAATTTAGAATTGTCTTTAAGCCCATCAAAAATCGTACCTTTTGCTATTTGTGACATAAAAATTTCTCATCCTTCGTACTATACATTGACTATAACCAACGTACAAATTTTTGCAAACACACAAACAATACAAAATGTCGAGCTGATTCCGTTAGAAGAAAACAGCCTGCCAGAAGACAGATTTATCAGCAGAAATACCCCTTCACAAAATTTATAAAAGAGAGGCGATATCATGCCAATAATAACTCCGTATGTGCCAAGTTACATAGTTGTTCATTTGGGCACACCAAACAGCAGCGCGCAGAACGTTACCGTGTCTTTTCCTGATTATATAAAAAATGTGGCATCCAGCGAAATTTATCCTACCTGGAATGAAGCCGCGATTTATGCCAATATTTATGCACAGATTTCCTTTGCGCTAAATCGAATTTATCTGGAACATTACCCCAGTCAAGGCTACTCATTTAATATTACAAATTCGACAGCTTACGATCAGGCTTTTACTCCCGGCAGAAATATTTTTGAAAATATCGATAGAATCGTTGATGATGTTTTTAACGACTACATTCGCAGAATGGGCTATGTTGAACCACTTGCGGCAATTTATTGCAACGGAACTACTGCAACTTGCAATGGATTGTCACAATGGGGCAGCGAGGAACTTGCAAATCAAGGATACAGTTCTCTTAATATTTTAAAATATTATTACGGTTACAACATAGAATTAGTTCAAGAGGCACCTGTAATGGGGTTGCAGTCGTCTTCTCCCGTATATCCGTTACAACGCGGGTCTGTCGGCGATTATGTTGTTGTAATACAGCGCTCTTTAAGCAGAATTTCTCAAAATTACCCTACTATTCCTAATATTTACCCTATTGACGGAATTTTTGGAGAATCCACAGAACGTTCAGTAATTGCGTTTCAGGAAATCTTTAATCTGACTCCGGATGGAATTGTTGGAAAATCCACCTGGTACAGACTTGTATATTTATATACCGCCGTAAATAAACTGGGCGAACTTGAATCAGAAGGGCAGCGGCTTTTTGGAATAAATTTAACTTATCCGGACGCCATTACTGAGGGGAATCGTGGCGAAAAAGTCTACATTTTACAATATTTCTTGTCCGTACTTGCTCAGTTTTACGATTATATCCCTTTTATCGAAATAGACGGCATCTTTGGTCCAAAAACTAAAAATGCCGTAATAGCTTTTCAAAAAAGCAAAGATTTACCTCAAACAGGCGAGGTTGATGATGTCACATGGAACGAAATTTATCGAGAATTCCGCGGCATTGTTACAACGGTTTTTGAAGGGAATGTCGTTCCAAAAACATTTATTCCGTTTAGTGGCACAACTTTGCGACTCGGCTCAAAAGGTGAAGAAGTCACCACTCTGCAGCAGTACATTAATAACATCGCGAATATTTATCCAGAGATTTCTCCCGTGGAAGTCACCGGAGTTTACGACGAGGCTACTATGAATGCTATTATGCAGTATCAAAAAAAATTCGGGCTAAGAGTTACCGGAAATGTTGACAGAATCACATGGAACAGCATCGGTGGAACTTATCTTGATATTGTAAGTTCAGAAAATCCGCAGCCGACTCAATACCCCGGTTACGAACTAAATGTTGGTCAGAGTGATTTCGATAGTAACAATAAAAATTAATTCGAGAGGTGTTTTTATAAATTTATGAACAGAACAACTTTACGTCCGGGTGAACCTGTTAGAAATTTGCAGCATTTTTTGCGGCATATTTCTTATTACTACAATACCGTTCCGGCAGTCATTCCTGATGGGATATTTTCTTCTCAAACTAAAGAATCTGTTGCCGGATTTCAAAAAACATTTTCATTGCCAATTACCGGTGCTGTTGACTTTGATACGTGGAATCGCATAATAAGTATTTTCAATGAAATTTCTGAGTACGAAACAGAAGCCTTATTGCCACAAGTTTTTCCAGCTACAGATTTTCTAATAAATCCTGATGAAAATCCATTATGTCTATATTTGATACACTCTATGCTCTACTCTATAACTTCCGTTTTTGAAAATTTTGACGACTTTAATATAACCGGAGTTCACGATGAATCCAGCGTTAATTTAATAAAAGATCTGCAGCAACTTTTTAACCTTGAGCCGAATGGTATAATTGATAAAAAAACTTACAACATGATTACTGCACTATACAACCATCATGCTGACAAAACTTTTTTAAAATAATGAAAATTAAAAAGCCTGGCAAATTTTAATAATGAAATTTGTCAGACTTTTTGTTTTTGTTTTAATTTTTATTTCCATTTCCATAAAACTGAGATAGTTTCAATAAGTGTTCATATTTGTCACGAGATTGTTTTTCTGCCACTTCAAATAATTTTTCTGCTCTATCAGAATTTGTCCTTTCAAGCGCATTGTACCGCACTTCATTCATAATAAAGTCGCGATAATTCAGTGAAGGAGCTTTACTATCAAGCAAAAATGGATTTTTTTCATAAAGTTTCAATCGCGGGTCAAAACGAAAAAGATTCCAATAACCGGATTCCACTGCTTTTTTCTCTTCCAAAGGTGCTGTACCCATTCCTCCTTTTATTCCATGATTTATACATGGTGCATATGCAATAATTATGGACGGGCCGTTGTAACTTTCTGCTTCAACAAAAGCTTTTATACACTGATTATAATTGGCGCCCATAGCAACTTGTGCAACATAAACATAACCGTAGCTCATCGCTATTGCTGCCAAATCTTTTTTCTTCACAGACTTTCCTGCTGAGGCAAATTGAGCCATAGCGCCTATTGGTGTTGATTTTGAAGCTTGCCCGCCTGTATTTGAATAAACTTCCGTATCAAAAACCAAAATATTTACATTTTCTCCAGAAGCAATAACATGGTCAAGTCCGCCAAATCCAATGTCATAAGCCCAACCATCTCCGCCAAAAATCCAAATAGACTTTTTACTTAAATAATTTTTATTTTTTAACAGTTTCTTTGACAATAAATTTACTTTTTCATTTTTATCAGATGTTTTTTCAAGTATTTCTAAAAGTAATTTCGTTGCGATTTTATTTTTCTCGCTATCATTAAAAGTTTTTAAGTAGTTATCACAGGCAGAAATTAAATTTTCATCGCTTGCCGCTGATTTTATTTCGTTTACATAATCTTTCAATCTAGAACGAGCCGTATTTTGTGCCAAAGCCATTCCAAAGCCAAATTCCGCATTGTCTTCGAATAAAGAATTATGCCATGCGGGACCTTTTCCCTCATCATTTACCGTGTAAGGCGTTGATGGCAACGAGCCGCCCCAAATCGACGAACATCCAGTTGCGTTGGCAATAAACATTCTGTCGCCAAACAGCTGTGTTGCAAGTTTTGCATAAGGCGTTTCTCCACAACCAGCACACGCTCCGGAAAATTCCAGCAAAGGCTTTTTAAATTGGCTTCCTTTTACAGTTGATCCTTTAAATTTCTCGGCTACTTCTGTTTTTTTCGGCAATTTATTCGCATAATCAAAAACTTTTTGCTCACCTTTTTGAGTCTCAAACGGCTGCATTTCAAGCGCTTTTTTCCCCTTCATTCCCGGACAAACATTCACACAAGCTCCACAGCCTGTGCAATCTAACGGCGAAACGGTTATCGCGAATTTCATACCAGAAATTCCTGCCATACCCTTCGACTTCATTCCCTCAGGTGAATTTTTCATCTCTTCCTCAGTCATTGCCACAGGACGAATCACTGCATGTGGACAAACAAATGAGCAAAAATTACACTGTATGCAATTTTCTGGTTTCCAGCATGGAACGTCAATTGCAATTTCTCGTTTTTCATAGGCCGAAGAGCCTTGCGGAATAGTTCCGTCCGCATGGTTTATAAAAGCTGAGACCGGCAAATCATTTCCTTTGTATGAATCAATTGGTTTTAAAATTTCATTAACATACCGCACTAATTCTTTTCTTTCGCCCGTTGCAACTTCAAATTTTTCATTTGCCACAGCATTTTTCCACTCATCTGGAACCTCAATTTTTTGTAATTCTGTCATTCCACGTTCAATCGCTTCATGATTCATAGCAACGATTTTTTCACCTTTTTTGCCGTATGATTTTGTCGCCGCGTCTTTCATATATTCAAGCGCTTTTTCCACTGGAATAATATTCGCGATTTTAAAGAATGCCGCTTGAAGTATCGTATTTATTTTGCCACCCAAACCGATTTCTTTGCCGATTTTCGTAGCATTTATTGTATAAAAGTTAATTTTATTCTCTGCAATATACCTTTTCACCTTTGCTGGTAATTCAATTTCTAATTCGTCCACACTCCAGGGACAATTCAGCAAAAAGCTTCCGCCCGGCTTTAAATCTTGAACTATGTCGTATTTTTTCATGTATGAGGTGTTGTGACAAGCAACAAAATCAGCTTTACTTATATAATACGTCGATTTTATTGGCTCTTTTCCAAAGCGCAGATGAGAAACGGTAAGCCCTCCAGATTTTTTTGAGTCATAGGCAAAATATCCTTGAACATACAAGTCAGTTTTGTCACCGATTATTTTAATCGTATTTTTGTTCGCACCAACTGTTCCGTCAGAGCCTAAGCCCCAAAACTTGCATGAAATTGTGCCAGATTTAGCTGTGTCCGGATTTTCGCAAACTTTAAGTGATAAATTTGTAACATCATCAACTATGCCGATTGTAAATCTTTTTTTAGGATTTTTTCCATTCATATTTCTAAAAACCGCAATAATATCGCCTGGAGTAGTATCCTTTGAAGCTAATCCATAACGTCCTGAATAAACTGACACATTTTTAAAATTTGATTCTGAAAGTGCCGCCAAAACGTCCAAATAAAGAGGTTCTCCTATTGACCCAGGTTCTTTTGTTCTATCCAGAACCGATATTTTTCTTACTGTTTTTGGAATCTCGTCCAACAAAAATTCTTTCACAAACGGACGATACAAATGAACTTTTACAAGACCAACTTTTTCTCCCGCCGCGTTTAAATAATCTACAACCTCCTCTACTGTTTCGCAAACCGAACCCATCGCCACAATTATTTTTTCTGCATCCGGGGCTCCATAATAATTAAATGGTTTATAATTTGAACCTGTTTTTTCATTCACTTTTTTCATATAATCTTCAACTATTTTGGGTAACCTATCATAGTAAGGATTGCTTGCCTCTCTTGCCTGAAAAAACACGTCATCATTCTGTGCGGAGCCTCTTAAAACCGGATTTTCTGGATTTAAGGCTCTGTGTCTAAAAGTTTCTACCGCGTCCCAATCAAGTAATTCTTTCAGTGTGTCATAATCCCATATTGCAACTTTTTGAATTTCATGAGATGTTCTAAAACCATCAAAAAAATGTAAAAACGGAACTCGGCCTTTTATTGCAGATAAATGTGCTACCGCCCCCAAGTCCATAACCTCTTGAGGATTATTTGCACATAACATTGCGTAACCTGTTTGTCTGCATGCATAAATATCAGAATGGTCTCCAAAAATAGAAAGTGCATGACTTGCTACAGCTCTTGCCGAGACATGAATAACACTTGGAAGCAACTCTCCCGCCATTTTATACATATTCGGAATCATAAGCAAAAGGCCTTGCGAAGCCGTATATGTTGTTGTAAGAGCTCCTGCCGACAGCGAACCATGCACGGCACCGGCAACACCTGCTTCCGACTGCATTTGTGTAACTTTAACTGGCTGACCAAAAAGATTTTTTTTGCCAGCAACAGAATATTTGTCTGTTTCATCTGCCATAACAGATGATGGAGTTATAGGATAAATTGCCGCAACTTCTGTAAATGCATAAGAGACATAAGCTGCTGCAGTGTTTCCGTCCATTGTTTTCATTTTTCTTAACAAATTTTCTTATCCCCCTATTGTGCTAAATTTTACAATCAAAATATATTAATTCTTTTAGATTTTATCACTTTTAATGCAATATGTAAAGTCGATTTAATAGGTAACTTTTACATAAAAAAATAAAGATTGATACAGAAGGTGAAAAAATGAATGATATTTTTCAAATACTTTTATTGTTAATTTTAATTTTGATTAATGCTTTTTTTGCAATGTCTGAAATTGCCATCATAACACTAAATGAAAATAAAATTAAAAAAATGGCAAGAAACGGTCATAAAGGTGCTGAAAAAATTCTTAATACCACAAAAAATTCAAGTAATTTTCTCGCAACAATTCAAGTTGGGGTAACTTTGTCTGGATTTTTAACTTCTGCTTCAGCCTCAACCATATTTGCAAGCAAAGTTGCTGAATTTTTTTCATTTTTGCCTCTTTCTCAAAGCATTTTAGAAGGTTTTTCTACTGTATTAATAACAATTATATTGTCATACTTTTCGCTGGTGCTTGGAGAACTTGTTCCCAAAAAAATTGCAATGCAAAACGCTGAAAAAATTTCATTTAAAGTTATTGGAATCATCAGTGCAATAGAAAAAATTTTTAGCCCGTTTATAAAGTTTTTATCTGCTTCTACAAATTTCATAGTAAAATTATTTGGAATTAATCCGGATGACAGCATTGACGAAATTTCCGAAGAGGAAATTTTGATGTTGTTAGATGCCGGTCAAGAAAAAGGTATAATAGATGGGGGAATTAAAAATATCGTCGAAAATGTTTTTGACTTTGATGATAAAACTGCAAATGAAATTATGACTCACCGAACTGAAATAACTGCCATCGAGGACAATAAGTTAACTTTTGATGCGGTAAATCTTGCAATTTCTACTGGATATTCACGCATTCCAGTTTATCACGAAGATGTTGATAACATAATCGGAATAGTTTATGTTAAAGACCTTTTAAAATATTTGGTGAGCACTCCCGCACCTCATAATACGTCCATATTGGACATCATGCGTAACGCTGTTTACGTTCCCGCAACCAAACGCTGCAGCGAATTATTTCGAGAACTTATTGACTTAAAAACTCAAATTGCTATAATTGTTGATGAGTATGGTGGTACCGAGGGTCTTATTACCATCGAAGACCTGATTGAATCGATTTTGGGTAATATTCAGGATGAATACGACAACGAACAAAATGAAATTACTAAAATAAATGAAAACAATTTTACCGTTGATGGAACAACTTCTATAGATGAAATTTCTGATTTGCTGGGCTTTGCGTTGCCCGATGGCGATTATGACACTATTTCGGGCTTAATTTTGGAACATTTAGGACGTATCCCTACCAATGATGAACACCCATCTATCAAGATTAAAAACATAAATTTCACCGTCGAGAAAATTGTCGACAGGAAAATTGCAAAAGTTTCTATTACACGTAACTTTATCGAATAAATTTTTACATTTATGTTAAAAAAATATTGAAGTATTTCTTTTGTTTTGCTATAATTAAATAAAATAATTGAAAAAAGAGGTATTATTATGTGTGGAATTTGTGGTTTTACAGGTGAAATTTTAGATAGAGAAAAAATTTTAAAAAATATGACAGATGTCATTACTCACAGAGGTCCTAACAGCGAGGGCTTTTTTTCAACTGAAGCTATATCTATGGGGTTTCGTCGGCTTAGCATTATAGATTTAGATGATGGAAATCAGCCAATATACAATGAGGACAAAACTTTGGTTTTGACATTTAATGGAGAAATATACAATTACAAAGAGTTGCGTGAAGAACTTATGACTGCTGGCCACAAATTTTATACGGATACGGACTCTGAAGTTTTAATCCACGGATTTGAAGAATGGCGCGAAAAATTGTTAGATAAAATTCGCGGAATGTTTGCCTTTGCTATTTTTAATACCGTTGATAGTTCACTTTTCATGGCCAGAGATTTTTTTGGAATAAAACCGCTGCACTATGCCATTGTGGGTAACCAGTTGGTTTATGGATCTGAAATAAAAAGTATTCTGCAATTTCCAAAATTCGAAAAAAATTTTAATAAAAAAGCTTTAGACAAATATCTTTCATTTCAATACTCTGTGCCACCAGAGACTTTTTTTGATGGTGTTTATTGCCTTCTGCCAGGGCATTATCTTTGGTATAAGGATTGCAAACTCGAGATTACACGTTATTTTGAAGCGACTTTCGAACCTGACGAAAAATTAACTCTCGATGAAGCTGTAACTAAAATCGAAACTGTTTTTGAAGAATCTGTAAAAACCCATAAAGTCAGCGATGTTGAAGTTGGATGCTTTTTGTCTAGCGGCGTGGATTCCAGTTATGTCTCCACTTATTTTTCAGGCCAAAAAGCTTTTACAGTTGGGTTTGGTTCAGATGAAAAATACAATGAAATAGGATTTGCCAAAAAACTTGCAGAGAAAGTCGGTCTTGAACATCATTATAAAGTAATTTCTCCTGAAGAATTTTGGGACAACATTTCGCACGTCCAATACATAATGGACCAGCCTTTAGCTGACCCATCGTGCATTGCTTTGTATTTTGTTTCAAAACTTGCCAGTGAATTCGTTACCGTTGTGCTTTCTGGAGAAGGTGCTGATGAGCTTTTTGGCGGTTACAATATATATCACGAACCAATTTCTCTTTGCAAATATCAAAAAATTCCGCGCTTTTTGAGATGTGCTTTGGCGACTGTTGTAGAGGCTATTCCTGCAAATTTTAAAGGCAAAAATTTCATTATTCGAGGTTCAAAAGATTTACCAGAGAGATTTATTGGAAATGCATTCATGTTTTCTCAAAAAGATAAGAAAAAACTTTTAAAAGACACAAACCTTGCAACTGCTCCGCAAAAAGTTTGCGAAAAATTTTATGAAAAAACAAAAAACTTTGATGATATAACTCGTATGCAATATTTGGATGTAAACCTTTGGATGGTGGGAGATATTCTTTTAAAAGCCGATAGAATGAGTATGGCTAACGCATTGGAACTTCGTGTGCCATTTCTTGACAAAGAAGTTTTTAAAGTTGCAAGAACAATTCCAAGTCGATTAAAAGTAAACAATGAGAATACAAAAGTTGCGCTTCGCAGCGCCGCGTTAAAGCATCTACCTAAATTTACTGCTGAAAAGAAAAAACTCGGTTTCCCAGTTCCTATCAGAGTTTGGTTACGAGAAGAACCATTTTATAATATTGTTAAAAATATGTTTACATCTGATATTGCTAATGAATTTTTCAATACAAATGTTTTGCTCGATTATCTAGACAGGCACTTTGCCGGCAAGGAGGATAATAGCCGAAAAATTTGGACAATTTATATTTTTCTAGTTTGGTACAATGTTTACTTTTGCAATTAGTCTTTATCTTTAAAATTTTTGCAAGTAACATTCCTAGAAATATATCGTATAATTATAAAGGACGCTTTAAACTTACGTTTTAGCGTCTTTATTTTATAATTTTTGATTGGGGTCACCTTTATTATGAAACTTCCTGATGACTTTGGTTGTCTTGTTTTTGATGAAGATGTTATGAGGAAACGTTTGCCTGAAAACGTTTGTTGTAAGCTTAAGCATTCCGTTCAAGAAAATTTTACACTCGATGATGAAACATGCAATATAATTGCTAATGATATGAAGAATTGGGCAATTGAGCATGGTGCAACACATTTTACACATTGGTTTCATCCGTTAATTGGAATTAGTGCAGAAAAGCACGAAAGTTTTATTTCTAAGAATGAACACGGCAATATTATAATGAATTTTTCTGGAAAAGAATTAGCTAAAGGTGAAGCAGATTCCTCTAGTTTTTCGTCTGGAGGGCTTTGTTCAACTTTTTCAGCGCATGGGCACACTTTTTGGAACGCTGCCTCTAACGCCTTTATTAGGGGCAAAACTTTATATATTCCTGCTGTTTTTTATTCTCATAATGGTGAAATTTTAGATGATAGAATTCCTCTTTTTAAATCTATGAAATTGCTCAACAAGCATGCATTGAGAATTTTTAAGTTATTTGATAATGTTTATGTTAAGCAAGTTTTTCCGACAGTCGGTGTTGAACAAGAATACTTTTTAATAGACAAAAAATTTTTAAAATGCCGTGAAGATTTAAAGCTTTGTGGAAGAACATTGTTTGGAACTACTTCTAATAAAATGCAAGAAGAGGTAAAACATTACCTTAGTCCGATTAAACCGCGGATTTTGGCGTATATGAATGAACTTGATGAAGAACTTTGGAAACTTGGGATATTGTCTAAAATTAAACATAGTGAAGTTTCTCCAGCTCAATACGAACTTGTGTCTCATTTTTCTTTAGCAAACATTGCTGCAGACCAAAACCAGCTTATTATGGAAATTATGCAAAATATTGCTGAACGGCACGGCCTTTACTGTTTGTTGCATGAGAAGCCTTTTTTTGGATTTAATGGCAGTGGAAAGCATATTAACTGGTCTTTGGCAACGGATACCGGAAAAAATTTATTTGAACCTGGCTACACTTCTCTTAAAAATGCTCAATTTTTACTTTTTTTATGTGCTTTAATAAAAGGTGTTGATGAATATCAAGACTTATTATGTGCATCTGCAGCCTCTGCTGGAAATGATTTGCGTTTGGGTGGAAATGAAGCTCCTTGTACAATTATGTCAATTTTTCTTGGTGAAGAACTTACAGAAATTTTATATTCGATTGAAAAAAGTATAGATCACAGCGAAAAAATATGTATTAATTCAAAATTTAATATCAACATTTTTCAAAAATTAAAATCGGATAACCTAAACCGAAATCGTACGTCTCCATTTGCATTCACCGGCAACAAATTTGAGTTTAGAATGGTTGGTTCCAGCATGTCGATTGCGTACCCAATTACCGTTATAAACACCATTATGGCTAATGAGCTTTGTCAGTTTGCCGATATTTTGGAAAATGGTTCAAATTTTGACAAGGATTTAACTGAAATCATCGTAAATACAATAAAAAATCATAAAAAAATTATTTTTAACGGTAACAATTACTCTGACGAATGGCATTTGGAGGCAAAAAAGCGTCACCTTTTTAATTTTAAAACATCTGCAAACGCTATTTCTCAACTTATTGCCACAAAAAATATCGAGATTTTTGAAAAATATAAAATACTTACCAAAGTTGAAATCAGCGCCATATACAATGTTTTAATGCAAAACTACTGCCAGACTTTGCATACAGAAGCAATGGTTATGGATAGCATGATAAAAAAACAAATTATCCCCTCTACAGAAAAATATATAAAAGTTTTATGTGATACAGTTTTATCAAAAAAACAAATAACTGCTCAAATAGATTGTTCTGCAGAAATTCAACTTATTAGCTTATTGTCAACGCTTTTTTCTGAGCTTTGTAATAACACTGACACTTTGAAAGAAAATTTAATTACCTCAAACAAAATACCAAATTTATTTGAACGTTCCAAGTTCTATTACAAAAAAATTTTTCCTGTGCTTAATAAAATAAGAAAATCTGCAGATAAAATTGAACAAAATATCGACAAAAAGCTTTGGCCGTTTCCGTTGTACTCAGACATTTTACTTGAATTTTGAGCGAATGTGATTCGCTTGACTTTTTCAATCATGTGTATTAAAATTGTTTTCGTGAGCAAACTGAACAATTGCGGACATTAATTCGAAAGAATTTGCCCGAGGAAAGTCCGAGCTCCACAGGGCAGGATAACGGCTAACGGCCGCCAGGGGCGACCCTAGGGAAAGTGCAACAGAAATATACCGCCAAAATAATTTTGGTAAGGGTGGAACGGCGAGGTAAGCGCTCACCAGCATGTGGGAGACTATGTGGCTCTGCAAACCCTATCCGGAGCAACACCGCAGAGAGATTTTTTCGCATTTGCCCGATGCTTCTCGAGAAGGTGGCATTGAGCTGATTTGGTAACTTTCAGCCAAGATAGATAATTGTTCTCGACAGAACTCGGCTTATAGGTTTGGTCACTTTTATAACCTCATTAATGTGAGGTTATTTTTTTTACTAATTATGTGAAATCCCCCCTAGATTTTATAAAATTTAAGATGACTTCATATGAATGTTCGAAATTGATGAGAAAATATATAAATTTTTATTCACATATTAATAAATTGAATATTTACATTATGTATTTCAATGTTTTGTTTAATTTTTTAGTGGCTTGTACTTTGTTATTTAGCTTTTCTTTTCGACTGTATTTGTACATCGACGCTTATGCGACTAAGGGTAAAATAGTATTAAAGACTAACTTTAATTTACAGACCGAATCAAATTATTACTAGCATTCAATATTGTTTTGCTTTTTATTATATTTTTTCTTGACAAACATTGTAAGGTTTGTTATACTACATTTAATAAAGGGATATAGCTCAGATGGTAGAGCAATGGTCTCCAAAACCATGTGTCGAGGGTTCAAGTCCTTCTGTCCCTGCCAAAATAAAAGTCGTGTCTACAATGGGCACGACTTTTATTTTGTGTTGCTTATTTTTTGTTCGAAAGTGGATTTTCATAATTAATAATTAACGGTGCGACAACATTAGTAAAGAAAGAATAGTCACGCGTACACTTTGAGTGCAATTTTTAAAAATATTTTTATTGTTTTTTATAATTGAACTTGTAGTTGTGATTTTGGCATAGATTAACCCGCAAAAGAATAATATTACTAAAGAAAAATTTGAAATTTGAGGGTGAAACAAAGTGAGCGTAAATGTTATAAAAAAATATAGTAAAATTATAATCAGCTTGATGCTTGCCTTTTCATTTATTTTGATATCGGTGAAAAAAGTTTACTCTGCTGGTGAAGAAAACATAGAAATTTCAGCTCCGGCGGCAATTTTGATGGAACCTAAAACCGGAAAAGTAATTTATGAAAAAAATTCTCATGAAGTACGTTGTTGTGCATCTATAACAAAAGTTATGACAATGATTTTGGTTATGGAGGCTATAGATGCAGGGAAAATAAGTTTTAATGATGTAGTGTCAGCAAGTGAGCATGCGGCATCTATGGGAGGCTCTGATATTTGGTTAAAACCTGGCGAAACTATGACTGTAGATGAACTTATAAAAGCAACGATGGTGGCTTCAGCGAATGATGCGGCAGTGGCACTAGCAGAACATGTTTGTGGTTCAGAAGATGCTTTTGTTTCAGAAATGAACCGTAAAGCAAAAGAATTGTCAATGGCAGAGACGGTATTTAAAAACTGTAACGGACTTGATGAAGACGGACATGTAACAAGTGCTTATGACGTTGCTTTGATGTCACGAGAACTTATAAAACATAAAAAAATATTCGATTATACTTCAATTTGGATGGATTACCTTAGAGACGGCAAAACTCAATTAGTAAATACAAACAAACTTTTGAAAAGCTATAATGGAATTACCGGTTTAAAAACTGGAACAACATCTCATGCAGGAAGTTGTGTTACGGCAACTGCGACAAGAGGGAATTTAAGTCTGAATGCAGTAATATTAGGTGGAGCTAACGGAAAAGAACGATTTAAAGATGCAGCAACACTGTTGGACTTTGGATTTGCAAATTATAATATGTTAAAGCCAGTTATTGATGAAAGCATTTTTGAGCCTATTAAAGTTATTGAAGGAATGAAACCAGAGGTAGGCGTAGAGGTGAATATTGATGATGAAATAATGATTCCAAAGGGAAAGGAACACAGCATCGATAACAGTATGGAGGTTGTTTCAGAAATAAATGCACCAGTCAAAAAAGGGCAAAGTTTAGGAAGGTTAATTTATAAACTAAATGATGAAATAATTGCAGAATACGATATTATTGCAGCGGAAAGTATAGATGCGATTAATTTTGGTTCGGTTTTTCATGTGCTGATTAATGGTTTTTTCAAAATATAATTATATTTTGAGGTTGTTGCAAAAAGGAGTTTTATATTGTACAATGAATTAAAATAGCTGTGGGAGTGTGAAAGTTATGCCGGTTGAGTTGAATACAAAATATTTAGAAACTTTTATTAACACTCAAGAGTATTATTCTATCAAGCCTCACGTAGAGCTGGTTCATAATTTATTGCACAACAAAACTGGGTTAGGAAGTGAAAACACTGGTTGGTTAACGCTTCCAACAGATTTTGACAAGGAAGAATTTGGACGAATAAAGGAAGTCGCTCAAGAAATAAATTTAAAAGCAGACGTTTTTCTTGTAATAGGTATTGGCGGCTCATATTTAGGCGCAAGAGCCGTTATTGAACTTATAAAATCACAAAATTACAATGCTTTATCAAAGAACACTCCAGATATTTATTTTGTAGGAAATAATATCAGTGCATCCACGTTGAACGACGTTTTGAGAATTTGTGAAGGTAAAGATGTTTGTGTAAATGTGATATCAAAGTCAGGAACTACAATGGAACCTGCGATTGCGTTTAGGATATTTAGAAAATTTTTAGAAGATAAATACGGCAAAGATGAAGCTAAAAAAAGAATTTTTTGTACAACTGATAGGAAAAAAGGTACATTGAAACAAATTGCTGACCAAGAGGGCTATGAGATATTTACTATTCCAAATGATGTAGGTGGTAGATACTCTGTTTTGACTTCTGTTGGACTTTTACCAATCGCTGTTGCAGGGATCAATATTGATGCATTGATGCTTGGAGCAAAATGTGCTCAAGATAAATTTAATTGTTCTGATTTAGAAAAAAATGACTGTTACAAATATGCCGCGATTAGAAATTTATTGTATCAAAAAGGCAAAAACATAGAAATTTTAGTAAATTACGAACCGAATTTTACAATGTTGAATGAGTGGTTCAAACAGTTGTTTGGCGAAAGCGAGGGCAAATGTCATAAAGGAATTTTTCCTGCATCGGCGATTTTTTCTACAGATTTGCACTCTATGGGGCAGTATATTCAAGATGGTATGCGAAATTTATTTGAAACCGTTGTGTATGTAGAAGAACCAAGTAGCGATGTTTTGATTGAAGCGCTTGATGATAATTCTGATGGTTTAAATTTTTTAGCAGGAAAATCCATTTCTTTTGTAAATGAAAATGCATTTTTAGGGACATTATTTGCGCATACTGATGGAGGTGTGCCTAACATTATTTTAGAACTGCCTCAAATCAACCCTTTTGAAGTTGGTTATCTTATATATTTTTTTGAAAAAGCTTGCGCGGTTTCTAGCTATATTATGGGAGTAAATCCATTTAATCAGCCTGGAGTCGAAAGTTATAAAGAAAATATGTTTGCACTTTTAGGTAAACCCGGTTATGAAACTTGTCGGGAGGTTCTTTTTGAAAGATTTAAATAAATAAAAATTTTAGGAGGAACAGCATATGATAAACTTAATAATTGGCAAAAAAGGTTCTGGGAAAACAAAAAAGTTGATAGAACTTTCTAACCAACTGACAGCGAAAAGTGATGGAAATGTTGTTTTAGTTAGTAATGAAAAGAAACTTACTTTTGATCTAAGCCACAAAGTCCGTTTGATTAGCGTTAATGAGTATGGTATTTCAAATTTTTGTGGGCTGTATGGATTTGTTTGCGGAATTTGTGCTGGAAATTATGATGTTACTGACATTTTAGTAGATTCAATTTTTGTACTTGACAAGACTGATAATGATGACCTGGAATCCTTTATAGAAAGATTATCTTTAGTTTGTGAAAGAAATGGTATAAAATTGACGTTAGGTCTTTCTTTAGAAAAATCCGATTTATCAAGCAAAATATTGGATTTGGCTGAAGTAAAATAATTTTAGTTGATATAAAAATTAAACAATTTATTAAAAGAGCTCTCAAATGGGCTCTTTTTTTATTTAATTTATAATTATGTGTAAGTGAAGATGTTAGTTTAGTTAATTTTTGAAAACGGAGAAATACACAAAATAAAAATACTCTCTATAAATTTAATTTAAACTGAAGTGGTCTTGAATTTTGGATTTATAGAGAGTATACTCATTTAGTTTTTAATTAGTTGTTTTTCATTAATTTTTCAGCACATTTACGAAGTTCTTCTTCGGAATTTATATCAATTCCACTTTGTTTAATAGTTTCTTGAACGTAAGTGGGAAGAGTTTGAAAGTAGCGATTAGAATCGATATTTTCTTTAAAAGTATTATTCATAATTATCACCTCATAATAATTATTAGCAAGAATCAAATAAATATTCAAAGAATAAATTTTTTACAAATAGAGAAATATCTGATATAATAGTACAAAGAAATGTAAAGGTTAAGTGTATTTGTTGCTGTGAAATATAAAAACAGAGAGGCAAGATATGGCAGTTATTGAAAATCAACCCAAAGAAGAGGTTATAGTTTCTATAATAATACCGGTGAAAAATGAAGAAAAATATATTTCAAAGTGTATAAAGTCAGTACTAAGACAGAACTTTGACAAAAAAAATATGGAATTAATTTTAATTGATGGAAATTCAAAAGATGAAACAGTAAAAATAATAAGAAATTTTATGAATGATTACGGTTTTATAAAAGTTTATAAAAATCCACAAGAAACGGTACAATATGCACTAAATATAGGCATAAAAAATGCGGCAGGAAAGTATATTGTTCGAATGGATGCACATTCAGAATATGCTGATGATTATGTCTCAAAATGTGTGGAATACATTGAAAAAACCGGAGCGGAGAATGTAGGCGGGCCAATGATAGCTCAAGGCAAAACTCCAACTCAAAATGTAATAGCGGCAGCATATCATAGTCCATTTGCGATGGGCGGAGGCAAATTTCACAATGAAAATTATGAAGGTTATGCTGATACAGTATATTTGGGTGCGTTAAAAAAAAAGACATTATTGCATTTAAATATGTACGATGAACGTTTGCCGAGAAGCGAAGATGACGATTTAAATTTTAGGATTTTAGAGAATGGCGGAAAGATATTTGTTACACCCAAAATAAAAAGTGTGTATTATCCGAGAAGTACATATAGTGATGTTTTTAAACAATTTTTTGAGTATGGACTTTGGAAAGTTGCAGTTATAAAAAAGCATAAAAAACCTGCTCGTTTATCACATTTAGTGCCAATATCATTTGTTATTTTTATCATTTTATTTTCAATTTTATCTTTTTTTAGCGCAATTGCTCGTAATATTTTTTTATTTGTTATGCTTATTTATTTTGGTATGAATTTATATTTTTCTTTAAAAAATAAGCGTTTAAATGTTTTATTAGATAAATTTAGGTTAGTTTGGGTGCATTTTGTTTTGCATATTTCTTATGGTTTGGGATTTTTATGTGGAATTTTTAAATTTTGGAGAATAAATTTTTAAAATGGAAAAAAAATACGAATTTTCAAAAGAAGAATTAAGACAGTTGCAATTAAAAAGTCTTGAAATGGCTGTATATTTTAGAGATTTCTGCAAAGAAAATAATCTTAAATTTTTTCTTTGCGGAGGAGGTTGTATAGGGGCATTAAGGCACAAAGGCTTTATTCCTTGGGATGACGATGTTGATGTGTTTATGCCTCGTGATGACTATGAAAAATTGAGAGAGATATGGGCCCAAAATGCGGATACAGACCGATTTTCTTATTGCAGATCTGATGAAAAACATCATTACAAAAATTTATTTGCCACAATAAATGACAATAATACAACGTTCATAAAAACACATCAAGCAGACTTAGACATAAATCACGGAATAGTTTTAGATATTTTGCCACTTGATGGTTATCCAAATTCAAGTGTGGCAAGGGGTTGCCAGTTGTTTTGGGCATTGACTTATTCTATCTTTTGTGCACAAATGGTTCCAACTAATCACGGCGTGATGGTTAACTTGTTGGGAAGATTAGCTTTAAAATGTGTACCGTCAAAAAAAGTGAGATACAAAATTTGGAGCTTTGCCGAAAAGCAAATGTCTAAATACAAAATAAGCAATTGTGACAACATCACAGAGCTCTGCTCTGGACCTCATTATATGATGAAAAAATATCCAAAATCGGCGTTTGAAGAGGCTATTTATGTAGATTTTGAAGGAGAGTTAATGCCAATTCCAAATGGATATGATGACTATTTGCGTACGGCGTTTGGCGATTATATGAAATTGCCACCGAAGCAAGAGCAAGTAGCACATCACGATGTGGTGTTTTGTGACCTTTCAAATGGCTACGAAAAATATAAAGGTATATATTATTGCAGAGGTGAAAAAAAATGATTTTTGGCGCGATATTAGCCGGCGGAGTGGGTTCCAGAATGAATATTGCTGACATGCCAAAGCAATTTTTAATGTTGGGCAGCAAGCCAATTATAATTCATACGATAGAAAAATTTTTAATGTGTGCTCGTTTTGATAAAATTTATATTGGTGTGCATCCAGATTGGCTTTTGCACATGAGTGACTTGATAAAAAAATATAACTTGGACGCAGAAAAATTAGTTTGTGTGACAGGTGGTAAGGACAGAAATAGTACAATTTTTAATATTATAAGGCATATTAAAGAAAGTTATGGAAATAATGATGACGATATAATTGTCACGCACGACTCAGTTCGCCCGTTTGTAACTAGTAGAATCATTGAGGAAAATATTGATGCAGCGCTTAATTTTGGAGCTTGTGATACTGTAATTAATGCAACGGACACAATTGTTATATCTGAAAATGATAGTACAATTACAAATATTCCAAATAGAAAGTTTATGTATCAAGGCCAAACCCCTCAAAGTTTTAAGATTAATTTAATTTTTGACTTGTACAATGATTTGAATGACGAAGAGAAGGCTACTTTGACGGATGCATGCAAAATTTGTGTTGTAAGAAATTGTCCAGTACATTTGGTTGCTGGAGAAGTTTCGAATATGAAAATTACAACTGTTACAGATTATAAAATTGCGATAGCTATGGTAGGAGGAATTAAAGTTGATTAATAGTGTATATCAACTGGTTTATCCTCGTGCTTTTTCTGTAAAATATTCTGATGTTGATATCGAAAATGATGTCATTGTAAAGCCGCGATATATGGCAATTTGCCACGCGGACCAAAGGTATTATTTGGGGCAGCGAGAGGCCTCAGTTTTGCGAAAAAAATTACCTATGGCGCTTATTCATGAATGTTGTGGAGAGGTTGTTTATGACAAATCTGGCAGTTTCAAAGTTGGACAAAATGTTGTTATGATTCCTAATGTGCCGGGAAATGTTCGTACAGGTGAGTATGAAAATTATGCACAAGGAGCAAAATTTTTGTCAAGTGGTTTTGATGGATTTATGCGAGAGTTTGTTGCTATGCCTAGTGACAGACTTGTCGCTTTTGAAAATGTTCCACTACAAACGGCGGCAATTTGTGAATTTGTAAGCGTTGGGATGCATGCAGTTAATCGTTTTAACTTGTGCTCACATAAGTACCGAAACAGAATTGCTATTTGGGGCGATGGCAGCTTATCTTATGTGGTTTCATGCATTTTGAAAAACACTTATAAAAATTCAAAAATTATTGTTATTGGCAAAAATAAAACTAAGCTATCTTATTTTTCTTTTGCTGATGAAACTTATCTTTCTGATGAACTTCCAGATAAGTTACAAATTGACCATGCATTTGAATGTGTTGGCGGAAATGGAAGTTTTTATGCAATAAATGATATTGTTAGACATATTAATCCACAGGGGATGGCTGTTTTATTGGGTGTTAGTGAAGAAAAAATTGGCATCAACACGCGAGATATCTTGGAAAAGGGTTTAACTTTAATTGGATGTAGCCGTTCTGGCAAGATTGATTTTGAAAATGCGGTTGATTTTTTGAAAAATAGTAATTTTCAAAGGCGTTTGTCTGCAATCATATATGAAGCCGGTTCGATAGGGAGTATTGATGATATCCACAGAGCATTTGCGGAAGATGCTGGAACAATGTTTAAAACAGTTTTTGAATGGAAGTTATAGGTGCGAAAATGGCAAAAGTTAGTATTATTGTACCTGTTTATAGGGTAGAAAATTATTTAGATAAATGTGTAACGTCACTGATAAATCAGACTTTAAAAGATATAGAAATAATTTTGGTGGATGATGGGTCTCCGGATAATTGTGGAAAAATTTGTGATGAATATGCGGAAAAAGATGGTCGTGTAAAAATTATTCATAAACAAAACGAAGGACTTAGTGAAGCGCGTAATGTAGGAATAATGGCGGCTAAAAGTCCGTATATTGGTTTTGTAGACAGTGACGATTACGTTGCGGAGGATATGTACGAAATTTTATATTCAAACTTGATTAAAAACGATGCGGAAGTTTCAATTTGTGGCTTGTATGACTGCTATAGCAATAAAAAAGTTTCTCAGTTTGCTGGTGATGAGTTTTTAATTTTAGACAGTAAGCAGGCTTTAAAAACAGCGTTGGAGGGGGTTAAGTTTTCGGTAAATGCGGTGAATAAATTGTACAAAAAGGAGTTGTTTTCAGAAGTAAAATTTCCTAAAGGAAAGCTTTCTGAAGATGCTTTTACTATTCCCCAAATTTTATCGAAAGCTTCGAAGGTTGTGTTTGATTCTGTGCCAAAGTATTATTATATGCATAGAGGAGAAAGCATTACTACTTCTAGTTTTAAGCGGCAAGATTTCAATGTTGTTGAAGCTTATAAAAAAAATTTGGAATTTGTAAGGAATAATTTTAAAGATTTAATTAAGCAGGCGGAATTTAGACTTTTGTGGTCATATACATATGTTTTTGACAAAATGATTTTGAGTGAAAATTTTAAAGATATAGAGAGTTATAAAGAAATACTTGCGATTTTGCGCAAAAATACATTTAAAATGGTGATAAATCCGTTTTTTTCGTTAAAGCGTAAGCTAGTTATGCTTATTTTGTTCGTAAGTCCTAAATTGTACGCCAATTTGCTTAAGTTTCAGAAAAAGAAATTTATGAAATTAAATTATTGAATATTAAAAAAGGATTTGTTTTTTAATGAGCTTGAAAAAAGTATTTAATGAAAACACTTATGAATTTTTAAGAAAAACATACTTAATGGTATTTATTATGGCAGTTTTAACGCGAGTTTTATTGCCGATAGCGTTGCGTGAAACACAACTCGTGAACACTTTGGTATTTTCTGTTGTAGCAATCTTTGGCGCAAGCATAATTTTAATAGATTTTTTTACTAAACGTGTTTTTTTGCAACCTAAAAATATAATTTGGCTTTTAATTTTTTTGGTTGTATGCTTAATTTCGAGTGTAATCAATGTGAAATATGGACTTTTAGGAAATATAAGAAATTTAGTCTGGCTTGCGATTTCTTTTTTACTTTTATATCCAATTGATGAAGAACGAAGTATCGAAGATGTGAAAAAAGAGATAAAATTTGTTACTAATATTTTAACTTTGGTGTGGTTTATAGCTTGTTTGGCGTCACTTGTAATGTTTTTGCTTCAAATTGGCTTTTATGTGGACGTTTATCCAGACTCTTTTGCAAGGTTAGGCTTTGTTGAAGGACGTCTATTTGGAATTTTTGAAGACCCAAATTATGCAGCGGTTGTTGCTGTGGTCGTAATTTTATTTTCGATTTTTAATATAAAAAATTCAAGCAGACAATCTTTTAAAATATTTTATTTTTCTAATATTTTGGTTAATTTTTGTTATTTGGTGCTGTCTGGCTCAAGAACGGCTGAAGTTTCCGCTATTATTGTGACATTTTTGCTGATATATTTTGTTTTGATGCAAAGATTTAAATGTCAAAAAATGAATTTGATTTTGAAACAGCTAACATTTGTTGTAGTTTCTTTGACGTGCAGTTTGGCACTGATTTTTAGTATTTTTTTTACAAGAAAGATGTTGTCATATTTACCGGAATTAATTGGAGCACCGTTTCAGACGACAAGTGTTTCTGAGCCGAGAGTAAGAAAGCACGTTGATACAACGCGCGAAGATATAAGTAATAGCGCAGATGTGTCTAATTGTAGATTTAAAATTTGGAAAAGTGCGTTAGAATTATTTAAAAGCAGTCCAATTTTTGGAACATCTCCGCGAAACATGAGGACATACGCTAAAGCAGAGTTTCCAAATGGATTTATTGCACAGAGGTCCTATGCAGTACATAATGCTTATCTTGATGTATTGACCTCTACAGGAATTATTGGCGCGTTAGCTTTAGCAATATTTTTTATTAAATATTTGGCTTGTATATTTAGATTTTTGTTTTTAAATTTAAAAAGTGAAAATTATTATATAATTTTACTCAATTTTTCTGTTGTTACCGCAGTTGCAATATCGGCGTTTTTCCTGTCTGAAATATTTTTTGTAAATACAATTGGCGTATTAGTTTTTTGGCTGAATATTGGTTATTCGTGCTATTTTATTGAAAAGGATTCAGCTAAAAATACTTAAAGGAGAGGAAAATTTTTTATGTTAAAAAAGGTAAGTGTGATTGTGCCAATTTACAACTCTGCTGCAAAATTGTCTCGATGTGTAGAAAGCATACTTTCACAAGATTATGAAAATTTAGAAGTTATTTTAGTTAACGACGGCTCTTTGGATAGTTCTTTGAAAATTTGTGAAAAATTTAAGGAAAAAGACAGTCGGGTAATTGTGATAAATAAGGAGAATTTTGGGGTTTCTGCAGCGAGAAACTCTGGATTAAGCATTGCAAGTGGAGAATTTATTCAATTTGTAGATGCGGATGACTATATAAACCTTGATATGACACGATGCTTAGTAGACAGTATTGAGAAAAGTAGCGCCGATTTCGTAATTTGTGGTTATAACAGAGTTAGTAATGGTGAATTTATAAAAAAATCTCCAAGTAATTTTTATTCAAATAATCTTATTACGTTTAAAGATTGCTTTGAAAGGCTCTATAAAGGTGCTTTTTTTAATGCACCGTGGAATAAATTATACCGTAGAGACAAAATAAAAACACTTTTTGACGAAAGTTTGTTTATTGGAGAAGATTTGCTTTTTAATTTGTCTTACGCTTCTAATTGTGATAAAATAGTGGTCATAAGCGATGCGCTTTATAATTATAACGTTTCTTTGCAAAATGGTTTAGCAAGTCGATATGATGAAAATCTTTTTTGCACGGAAATTATGTTGCACAAAAAAGTGCAGAAGTTTTTTAAAACAAGCTTTAACTCCGATGATTTTAGAAACATTAATGAAACTTTTGCGAAGGAAATTTATTATTACTTAAAAAAACTTGTGATTTTGTCAAATGAAAATAAAGATATGAAATTAGAAAAAATTAGAACCTGCTTTGAAGATGAATTCGTAAAAAATATGCTATGCAAAGTTAATTTTACTGACAGCCAAGTGAAAATTTTGTGCTTACTTATGAAATTAAAATTTGATAGGGCTATATATTTATTTTTTAGACTGAAAAATTTGATAAATAGAAACGCTATGCATTAAAAAGATTTAAATAAGGTGAAAATTTTAAATGAGGACAAAAAATTCTATTATAAATAGTTTAGTAGGGCTTGCGTCGTACGTGATTTTGCTGATAGGTCCACTTGCGCTAAGTCCGGTTGTAGCGAGCCTTGGCAGCGAAATTTTAGGTATTCAAAAAACTTTTATGGATACAGTTGCGCTACTTAATATAGTTGAATTGGGAATCAGTTTTGGTGTGATATACAAACTTTATAAACCGATTGCTGAAAATGACATCGAAAAAATTGCGATTCTTCTCAATTTTTATAAAAATACTTTTAAAATTATAGCGTTGATACTAACCTCGTTGGGACTGCTGACAGCTGTAATTATGCCACAACTCGTTCCGGAACATGACGCTAGCAAATTTTCTGATAATTGGCTTGTTTGGATGTTTTTGCTTTATTTGGCAGACACATTAGCAACCTATTTATTTGGCCACAAACGCGCGATGCTTATTGCTGACCAGCGAAATTATTTGGTTAGTATATGCCGAACAAGTTGCCAGGTTTTGATGTACATTTTTCAGCTTATTTCAGTTTGTCATTTTAGATCATTTGAATTGTACGTTGTTTCGAAGCTTTTTTGCACTTTGTTGGACAGCGTTTTTATTCATGTTATATATAATTTGAAATACAAAAATATAGATTTAAAAATAAAAAAAAGGCTTGAAAAATCTGAAAGAAGTGATTTATTTAAAAATTTAGGTGCACTTTTTTACCACAAAATTGGTTACCAAAGTTTAGCTTCTGGTTCAACTTTGATTATTACAAGCCATTTGGGCGAGTCAATTACAGGGATGTATTACCCTTACACGCTTATTACAAATGGTCTGATGAGCATTACGGACCAGGTTTTTAATGCGATTTTAACAAGTTTCGGAAATTTGCTTGTAAAAGCAACCGAAGGCGAGGTACATAAAGTTTACAAAAAAATATTTTTTCTTAATCACATGATTTATTCATTTTTTTCGGTTTCGCTATTTTGTTTGATTGGGCCTTTCATAAAATTATGGATGGGCAAAGCTTTTTTGTTTCCAATGGCTACCATAATTTTGATAACAGTGAATTTTTATATGTTTGGTATGCGAAAGTCTATAACTATGGTAAAAAATAGTGCGGGACTTTATCGCCCGGATAGATATTTTGCTTTGATTGAAACTGCGTTAAATTTGGGTTTTGCACTTTTGTTTGTAGACAAACTTGGCTTGAATGGAGTTATTATTGCAAATATTCTCAGCTCGTTTTTGGTTCCTTTTTGGACACAGCCTTATGTTGTTTATAAAAATGTTTTTAATCGCTCAGTTAGTTCGTATTACAAAAAAAGTGCGGTTTACGCTGTAATTACTTTGATTTCTGGCATATTAACGTATTATATATGCTCGTTGTTTAATTTTGAAGGATTTTTAAAACTTATTATCAATGCATTTATTTGTTTAATGGTTCCAAATTGCATAAATATTTTTATATTTTACAAAACAGATGAATTTCAATATTTATTTGGCATTATTAAAAATATTTTCGAGCAATTTAGAATGAGAAAATAAACTTAATTATAAAAAATAGTGGCAGAATTTAAATTTTGCCACTATTTTTTTGCTTATTTAAATTTATAAAAATCGTCAACGAACCAGACATTTGGAGCAGTAAATTCTTTTCTGTTAAGATAGGAGAGAATTCCTGCTGGTGATGAAAATTCAAACTTTAATTTATAAGAATAAAGGGCTTGCCATTTATAACTTTTTTCTTTATTTATTGAGTTTTTTCCATATTTGCTGTCTCCTAAAAGAGGATGGCCTAAAAAAGCTAAGTGAGCTCTTATTTGGTGGGTTCTGCCGGTTAAAAGTTCCACTTCTAACAGACTGAAATTACCTTTTTCTGCAATTACATGGTATTGGGTTTTTATTATTTTTGTATTTTCCATTTGAGAATTATGTACGTAAACTCGATTTTGTTTTTCGTTTTTTTCTAAATATGCAGTTAAAGTATCGTCTTTTTTCTTAAATTTAGAGTAGGCAATACATAAGTAAAACTTTTTTAATTCGCGATTTTTTATCTTTTGATTTAAAATTCGTAAAGTTTCAGCATTTTTGGCAGCAATTACGATTCCACCAGTATTTCTGTCTATGCGGTTTGCAAGAGCTGGAATAAACGAATTTTCTTTTTGTGGATTATATTCTCCTTTTTTATATAGATAATGTTGAATTCTTGCAATTAGTGAATCAAAATGATAAGTTTCGTCTGGGTGAACGATAAGTCCTGGCCTTTTATTTACAAGCAAAATATTTTCATCTTCATAAATTATATCGATGTTTGTCGGTGCTTTTAAGAAGTTATATTCGTCTGATGACTTTTGACCTAAAAATTCGTCTTTTATGTATATTGTTAAAATATCTCCATTGCATAATTTAGCGTCTGGTTTGCAGCGCTTTGAGTTGAGTTTTATATTTTTTTTTCGTATTGCTTTATACATTAGTGAGGGTGGCAAATTTTTGAATGTTTTCATCAAAAATTTATCTATTCTTTGTTCGGCATCATTTTTATTTATTTTTATTTCTTTCATTGCTGACTTTAGGCTCCTTTTTTACTTATTTTATTATTATACCATGTTTCTAGATATTTGGACACTTTTCAAATTAGGTAATTTATTGTATAATAAATACAGATTTAGAAAATATATGTAATTAAATATTTTTTGATGCGAGGTGGTTTAATTGCACAGTGGCCACAGAGAGCGCCTTAAAAAAAAGTTTATAAAATATGGTGCAGACTCTTTGGAAACACACGAACTTTTGGAGCTGCTTCTGTTTTATGGAATTCCTAGAAAAGATACCAATGAGTTAGCACATGTTTTAATTAACACTTTTGGCTCGTTACCTCAAGTTTTTGATGCACCTATTAATAGACTTTTAAAAATTAACGGAATTGGGGAATCTACTGCAGTTTTAATTCGATTAGTTTCAAAATTAAGCCGAGTTTATGCAGAAAAAAATTATGAAACGAATAATAAGAGACTAAAAAAAGAGCAAATTGAGAAAATAATATTAAATAAATTTATTGGAAGAATAAAAGAACATGTAGTCTTAGCCTTATTTGATGCGAAACGGAATTTGATGTTTTGTGATGTTATTTCTCAAGGCTCGTTTGGCTCAACCGGTGTTCATACAAGAGACATAATAGAATTGGCGCTTAAATTTAATGCCACAAAAGCAATTATCGCGCATAACCACCCCAGCGGAATTGCATTGCCCTCTCGAGAGGATATCGAAACAACTGTCGAACTTAAAAATGCGTTGAAATTAATCGAAGTTAAGCTGGTTGATCACATAATTGTTGCGGATAATGATTATGTTTCTATTGCTGATAGTGAGCTTGGCAAGCAAATTTTATAAAAAGCGTGATGTTTTATGAATTTTAAATTAAAATCGAATTATAAACCTACCGGAGACCAGCCTCAAGCGATAAAAACCTTGGTTGACGGAATAAATAAAGGCTATAAAGAACAGACTTTGCTTGGTGTTACTGGTTCTGGAAAAACTTTTACGATGGCCAATATAATAGAAAAATTAAACCGCCCGACGTTAATTTTGGCGCATAATAAAACTCTGGCAGCACAACTTTGTTCTGAATTTCGAGAGTTCTTTCCTGAAAATGCTGTGGAATATTTTGTTTCGTATTATGATTATTATCAGCCGGAAGCTTACATTGCTACAACAGACACTTACATTGAAAAAGATTCTGCAATTAATGATGAAATTGACAAATTACGCCATTCTGCAACTTCAGCACTGTCTGAACGGCGTGATGTTATAATTGTGGCAAGTGTATCTTGTATTTACAGCCTTGGTAACCCAATTGATTACCGTACGATGGTAATTTCTTTGCGACCTGGAATGCAGAAAAGTCGGGATGAAATTTTGAAAAAGTTGGTCGAGCTGCAATATGAACGTAATGATGTTAATTTAACGCGAAACAAATTTAGAGTTCGTGGAGATGTAGTTGAGATTTTTCCAGCTGTTTCGAGCGATACTGTGATACGTGTGGAGTTTTTTGGTGACGAAATTGACCGTTTGAGTGAGGTTAATCCATTAACTGGTGAAGTAAAGGCAGTTATTAAACACGTAGCTATTTATCCGGCATCGCATTACATTGTGCCTAAAGAGAAAATGCATCAGGCTATTTTGGAAATAGAAAATGAATTAAATCAGCAGATTAAATTTTTTCACGAGAATGATAAATTATTGGAGGCGCAGAGAATTGAACAGAGGACTCGTTATGATATTGAAATGCTGGAAGAAATAGGTTTTTGTAAGGGAATTGAAAATTATTCTAGAATTTTATCCGGACGTCCACAGGGAGCATCGCCGTTTACACTAATTGACTATTTTCCAGATGATTTTTTGATGTTTGTTGATGAATCTCATGTTATGTTGCCTCAGGTAAGAGCTATGTATGCCGGAGACAGGGCGCGCAAACAAAATTTGATAGATTATGGCTTTAGGTTACCTTCTGCTTATGACAACAGACCATTAACTTATGATGAATTTTATGAAAAGGTTAATCAAGTAGTTTTTGTTAGCGCGACACCAGGAGATTTTGAAAAAGAAAAAAGTGCTCAAATTGTGGAGCAAGTCATTAGGCCGACAGGGTTAGTGGACCCAGAAGTTATAGTCAAACCTGTTGATGGGCAGATTGATGACTTAATCTCGGAGATTAACAAAAGAATTGCGGTGGGCGAACGCGTACTTGTGACGACTTTGACAAAAAAAATGGCGGAAGATTTAACCGCATATTTGCAAGAAGTTGGAATAAAAGTGCGATATATGCATTTCGGAATCGATACCGTGGAGAGAATGGAAATTGTTAGAGATTTGCGCTTGGGCGAGTTTGATGTATTGATTGGAATAAATCTGTTGCGTGAGGGACTCGATATTCCGGAGGTTTCTCTTGTTGCAATTTTAGATGCAGATAAAGAGGGATTCTTACGTTCAGAACGCTCGCTTATACAGACAATCGGTCGCGCGGCTAGAAACGCTAATGGACAAGTTATAATGTATGCAGACTCGGTTACCCCATCGATGGAAACTGCTNNNNTTACCCCATCGATGGAAACTGCTATTAAGGAAACCGAACGTCGTCGAAAAATTCAGCTTGATTATAATAAAAAACATGGGATAACTCCCCAGACTATCGTGAAAAAAGTTGCCGACGTTTTGGAAATTTCGTCGCATGATAAAACTAATGAAAAATTGCAGAAAAAGTTAAGCAAAAGTCAGAAAAATAAATTAATTGCAGAACTTGAAAAAGAAATGAAAGCTGCCGCAAAATTGTTGGAATTTGAACATGCTGCTTTTTTAAGAGATAAAATCGAAGAGTTGAAAAAATAATTTTGGGTTTGCTATTTTAGGGCTGGTCACGCCCTTATAGAATTTGGAGTTCCCATTTCTATAAGGGGCCGCCTCATTCGCAACTTCAAAAAATTTTTGAAGTTTTTTGTAAAAAAAGAATTTTTAAAATTTGTGAATGAGGCGGCGAAAGCNATGAGGCGGCGAGAGCAGATGAAATCTGCTCTGCGTGACCAGCAGACACGAGAAACATGGAGGAAAAAATGTCTGAAAATAATATAGTTGTAAAAGGGGCAAAAGAGCACAATTTAAAAAATATAGACGTGACCATACCTAGGGATAAATTAGTTGTAATAACAGGGTTGTCAGGTTCGGGAAAATCCTCACTTGCATTTGATACGATTTATGCGGAAGGGCAAAGAAGGTATGTTGAATCCTTATCGTCATATGCAAGACAATTTTTAGGACAGATGGAAAAGCCTGCGGTTGAAAGCATAGATGGGTTGTCGCCCGCGGTTTCAATTGACCAAAAAACGACTTCAAAAAATCCACGTTCGACGGTAGGAACAGTCACAGAAATTTATGACTATTTAAGACTGTTATATGCTAGAATAGGTGTCCCGCACTGCCCAATTTGCGGGAGAGAAATCAAGCAACAGACTGTTGATCAAATTGTTGACAGAGTGATGAATTTAGGTGAAGGTACTAAATTACAAATTTTGTCACCGATAGTACGTGCAAGGAAAGGCGAACATATAAAAGACCTTGAAAATGCTAGAAAAAGTGGTTATGTTCGCGTGCGTGTAGATGGAATAATTTACGATTTGTCTGAAGAAATAAAGCTGGAAAAAAATAAAAAACATACAATTGAGATAGTTATTGACAGAATTGTTATAAAAAAAGATGTTCGCTCACGTCTTGCAGATTCTATAGAAACGGCAGGGGAACTTTCTGGTGGAATTATAATTGTTAATATTGTGGACGGAGAAGACATTTTATTTTCACAAAATTATGCCTGCCCAGAACATGGTGTAAGTATTGAAGAGCTGACTCCTCGTATGTTTTCATTTAACAATCCTCATGGCGCATGTAAAAAGTGTATGGGTTTGGGAGTGTTTATGCGAATAGACCCAGAACTTATTTTGCCTGACAAAAGTTTGTCGATAAATCAGGGGGCAATAAAGGCTAGTGGCTGGACAACAGAGGGTGCAACTATTGCAAAAATGTATTATGAAGCGCTTTCTAAAAAGTATAAATTTTCACTTGACACGCCAATTAAAGATTTATCACCTGAAATAATCAACATCATTTTGTATGGCTCAAATGGTGAAAAATTTAAGATGGTGAGGGAAAGCGAAAATATAAAATTTTCTTATAATACGGCGTTTGAAGGGGTTATTAACAACCTTGAACGGCGTTATAGAGAATCTCAAAGCAACTTTGTTAAAGAAGAAATAGAATCTTATATGAGTGCAATCCCTTGCGATAGCTGCAAAGGTGACAGATTGAATCCAGAAAGCTTGGCGGTTAAAGTTGGTGAAGTAAATATAAGTGAGCTTTGCAACAATTCTATAGTTAAAATACTCGATTTTGTTGATAATTTGTTTTTGACGGAAAAAGAACAGTTTATAGCTAAAGAAATATTAAAAGAGATAAAAGAACGGCTAGGTTTTTTAAAAAGTGTTGGTTTAGAGTATTTAACCTTATCACGAGAATCAGGCACTCTGTCTGGTGGTGAAAGTCAAAGAATTCGTTTAGCAACACAAATTGGTTCTTCTTTAATGGGCGTTCTTTATATTTTAGACGAACCCAGTATCGGGTTGCATCAGCGTGATAACGATAAACTTTTGGCTACTTTGAAAAGGCTTCG